>JBEDNN010000014.1:0-43710 GCA_041170585.1 Pseudomonadota bacterium
GGCATTGCTACTTTAATATGGTTAAAGTATATATTTCTAAAATTTTCTTAGCAAAATAAAGCTTGCGTAAGATAAAAAACACAATAACTATTTTTAAGTAGCAATACCAAAATTTTTTATAAGTTTTATAGGTTTTATAGGTTTAAAAAATAAAAAAATAAATTTTTTATAGGTATTATGAACTTTATAAATTTAAAGGTTTTAATAATTCCATCACATCATCTTCGGTAAACATGGGCTGTTTACGGCTTTCAGAGCCATCATAGATGCTATTGGCTAAATCAGCTTTACGGGATTGCAACGCTAAAATTCTTTCTTCTATTGTGCCTTGTGCCACTAATTTATAGACAAATACGGTGTTTTTTTGCCCTATACGGTGTGCACGGTCAGTGGCTTGATTTTCTACGGCTGGATTCCACCACGGGTCATAATGAATCACAGTATCGGCTTGCGGTAAATTTAAACCAACCCCGCCTGCTTTTAAAGAAATTAAAAACAAAGGCACTTGACCACTGGTAAACTGTTCAATAATTGCCTCGCGTTTAACCGATTGCCCCGTTAATTTTGTCCAAGCAATACCGCGTATTTTAAGTTCAATTTCTATCAAGTGAAGCATCGCTGTAAACTGCGAGAAAATCAAAATACGCCGTCCTTCTGCCAACATGTCTGGCAATATTTCCATTAACTGTTCTAATTTAGCCGACTGTTGTACCGTTTTCGCATTGTCTAATGCGACTAAACGTGGGTCACAACAGACTTGTCGCAATTTTAATAAAGCATCTAGTACAGTAATTTGTGAACGAGCCAACCCTTGACTAGCCAAGCTATCACGCACAACTGTTTCAGTGGCTAAACGAATGGTTTCATATAAATCAGCTTGCTTTCCAGTCAATATAACCCGCGAAATAGTTTCAATTTTAGGCGGTAATTCAGCAGCAACAATGGCTTTGGTACGGCGTAACATAAACGGTGTAATCCTTTGACGCAGCTGTGCCAAACGTTCAGTATCACCATTTTTTTCAATGGGTATACGAAAAAAATCATTAAATTGCTTAAAGCTATATAAAAAACCAGGCATTAAAAAATGAAATAAACTCCACATTTCACCCAAATGATTTTCCATAGGTGTGCCGCTTAAACATAAACGTTGATTAGCCCTTAACTCACTGACTACTTTAGCTGCATGAGTATTGGCATTTTTAATATTCTGTGCTTCATCTAACACAACAATATGCCAATGGACTGCTAACCAACGGGGCTTTTCACGCGACAATAAAGCATAAGATGTTAAAACAACATCATTGTCAATCAAAGATTGTGCGGCTGTATGACGGTCTAAACCGTGAAAGACTTGTACCCGTAAAGTAGGCGTAAAGTGTGCTGCTTCTTTAGCCCAGTTACCCATTAAACTAACGGGGGCAACTACCAATACGGGTGTATTCATACGGCCTGACTGCTTTTCTACCAAAATATGGCACAATGTTTGTAGCGTTTTACCTAAACCCATATCATCAGCCAATATTCCACTTAAGCCTTGTTCTGCCAAAAACTGTAACCAATTTAAACCTTGTTGTTGATAAGGCCGCAAAGTTGCCTGTAATTCATTGGGTATATGAATATTGGGTAAATCAATCAACCCTTTTAAACGCAGTAACAGTGTATTAAGTTGAGTAGCCCCTTGCCATACTGCCCCTTCACCCAAAGCAGCACTGGCACGCAATGTCTCTAAACGTGATAACCGCAAAGTTTCAGCATCAAACTGCCGTATAGGACGCTGATTAACCAGCTCCATCAACGCACTTAACCAAGGGTGTAAAGGTTTAACGTTTAAACGAATAAACCGCGAACTACCATCAGTATGAGGTAAATACATCCAATCAGGAATAGTTACTTCGCCCACAATAGTAGAGTGTGTACTATTTAATGTACTCAACATAGTGGGCAGCCACGGCAAAATATTGTGTCGTACACCTTCAATATCAACCCCTAAAGACAAATCAAACCATTGGCTATGTACAGTGTCGTTTGCAATGTCATTTGCCGTGGTATTTGCCGTGGTATTTAAAATACTATTATTTGAAATATTATTATTTGAAATATTATTTGAGGCATTATTATCAGAGTTGCCTGTAACGGAAATATGAATATTTTCAACAGTGTCTACTAAACGACACGCATCATTGTCTAATACGACTTCAAAGCCTATTTTTTTAAACACAGAAAAATCATCAGCAGCCCAGTTTAACCAAGGCGAATGATAATAGTGTGTACTTATTTTAGATTGATAAAAGGCTTTATTGGATTTTAAATTAGATTTAAAATTAGGTTTGAAATTAGACTTTAAATTGGAATTAAATGGCGTAATAAAATATGAAGGTGCATCGGTATTTATAGACCACTCTTGCATCGCTAATCGGTCATTGGAATCGTGATGCCCGAACATTTGATGGTGGGCATCGACTAACTCTAAGCGGTGTGCCATACTTAATAAGCCCAAATCAACCAAGCTATTTAGCAAAACTGTTTCACTCGCCCTATCACGAACCAGCATGATTCGTTCTTCTGATATTGTGGGTAATAATACAGTGCGTTCTGAAGTGTTCCAAATGATTTCATGTTCACCGTATATAAAATACGGCGTTACAGTCAGCAAGTCTTTAGTCGCATAATCACGTGGCTCAACGCTGTGAATACGCAATTTTGCACTAGGCTTAATATTATCTAAGCGTGTGATTGTCCCTAACACAGGGGGTAAAGCAATATCACCTAAGACCTCACGTATTTGATCTTCTTGTACTTTAATCAAAGAGGTTGAAAATATTGGTGCATCTAATAAGCGTAAAAAACGCCCATGCGTTAAAGAACCGATATCCACCATACCGATCAAGCCATTTGTTATGTCTAAGTACAACGTAGGTAAGCCCGGATATAAATAAATACATTGTGATTGATTGTGTGGATGAACGATGGACCATTCTAAACACCATTTTGGGTCAGGGTGAGTATTCGTATCTAAACAACGCCAAGACCAAGACACCGTTAAAGTATCACCCCGCCGTAAAGGGGTAGTTAATTCAGTATTGTCTGTCGTTGTTAAAAATACTAAAGGCTGCTCTAAAATACGGTTTAAAGTCATTAAACCCGTTGTTCCTTGTATATCACACGGATAATGTGTTGCTCCATAAGGCGACATCATACGAATTAAACGAATAAGCTCATCTTGTTCTTGAGTCCAATGCGTGTCTGTTTGTGCAGATATCGGTTTAGGTTTTAACCAGCCCACACCATTTGCTTTAGCTTGTGATAACTGGGCACTAAAAGCGATATTTTTTAAAAGGCGTTGTGGTAAATCGTGATTAAACGCCTGATTAGGCGATGGTTTTAAAGCATAATTAATGAGAAAAACTAAACTATAAGGACGTTTTTTATGGGTGTGTTGATGCGGTGAATCAACCCAGCCCGCAGCCTTTGTTGATGCTACAGAAATAGGTGTCCCCACGCTGCTTAACCACCCTAATTCCAGCGGGTATGCTTTATTTGTTATTGGGTCAGGTATTGGTAGTTCACTGGAATCTGAATGCCCCATCGCATTTAATAAAACAGCTATTACGTGCTTACAGTTATAGCCCACAGGACAAGAACAAAAGCCATTTAGAGAAAAATCAGCCGTTTCTTTATTTTTATTAATAACAATGGCTTGTACATAAACCTCACTGTGACTACCTTCTGTAGTACCGTCAATAGTGATACTGTCTTTATCATTTGCCTTAACTACAAAATGGCATACTTTTTTTTGCTGAACAATCTCTTGTCCACGTGTGTAAGTTGTGTGGTCTACTTGCTGCTTAAGTTGCTTAAAGCTTAGTATTGCCGTAATAGAATGAATCATAGTTAAAACACAATCAAAATAAATAGTCAGAATAAATAATCAAAGTAAACAATCAAAATAACAGTCAAAGTAGACGGTTAAAGTGCAATATTTTAATGATTATTTAGCCAACAAACAGATTATGTGAATGATTTAAGCTATTAAGTTGTAAAGGTGTACCTATATTATGCCAATTTCCTAGGTAATGCTCGCCTTTAATTAAACCTTGGGCATACAACCACGGAAATAATTTTAATGTTTGATGGTTTAAGTTTAAAAAAATTGCAGGATTAAATACACCTATATTGCCATAGGTTAATTTATTTTGATTTATATTGTTTTGATTTATATTGTTTTGATTTGCGTTATTTTGATACATATAATCACAATCAGCCACTATTTGCTCCCCTACTAAACGCATATCACCAGCAAGGTGATAAGCAGGGTTATTAACCAATACCAAATGTGCGGCATACCCATCTAAATGGCTAGGCAATTGACGATAGTCATAATCGGTATAAATATCACCCGACACCACAATAAAAGGTTGAAGCGAAGTTGTATTTTCTCCTATCAATAAAGGCAGGGCTTTTGCTATACCGCCTGCTGTTTCTAACGCGGTAGTTTCTGGTGAATACATTAATTGACAGCCGTAACGCGTACCATCACCCAGTATTAAAGGAAACTGCTCACCTAACCAAGCATAATTAATAATAATTTTATCAATGCCAGCTCGCACTAAAGCCATAATTTGCCATTCAATTAAACGGTATTTTCCTAAGAATAATAAGGGTTTTGGCGTTGTATCAGTCAATGGACGCATCCGTTCACCGCGTCCAGCGGCCAGTATCATGGCGGTTTTAATCAAAATATTACTCCTGCTTGACGCTCTATTCGGTGTACTCGGTCAAATAAACGCACTAAAATACCTAGGCCGTCGTAACGTTGTGCAACTGATTGTGCGTACTTTAGTACCAAAGGCAAGTCATTTAAATAATTATGCTTGCCATCGCGGTGTGATAAACGGGCAAAAATACCCAATATTTTTAAATGCCTTTGTAAACCCATCCACTCAAAATCACGCCATAACTGCCCAAAATCTTGTGGTACTGGAATCCCTGCTGATTTGGCCTGTGTCCAGTATATTAACGCTAAATCAATTTGTGCTTCTTCGGGCCAATCAATATACGCATCTCGCAATAAACTGACTAAATCATACGTATAAGCCCCCGTTAAAGCATCTTGAAAATCTAAAATACCTGGATTATCAATGGGGGTAACCATTAAGTTACGGCAATGGTAATCGCGATGAACCCATACTGTTGCTTGTGTTGTACAAGCCGTAGTAATAAGCTGCAAAGCGACTTGCAATAAACCTCGTTCACGCTCATTTAATATAATATTATGGTGTTTTGTTAAAAACCACGTTTCAAATAAATTCATTTCTTGTTGTAGTTTATCAGCACCATAAACAGGCAATGCCATTTGTGAATGTGTGCTTAAACTCGCTGCCTGTAAGTTAATCAATGCAGTAATCGCGTCTTTATACAAAGGTCTATGGTCTTTGCCTTGTTGTAAAATACTTAAATATGTATCATTGCCTAAATCTTTTAATAGTAAAAATCCTTGCTCACTGTCTTGCTCTAACACTGTGGGTAAATTTAAATTGGCGACAGAAAATAACCGTGCGACTTCAATAAATGACGTGCAGTTTTCATATTCAGGCGGTGCATCCATAATAATATAAGTCGCTGGCACACTGGCTAAAATTGAGGTATTTATTCTAAAGTAGCGTCTAAAACTGGCATCTGCTGACGCAGGTGTTAAACTATTTATATCTAAATTGTAATGTGCAGCATAGTGTGTTACAAATTTTTTTAAAGCATCTAAGCGAATTGTTGGGTTTAATGTATTCATAGTGTTTAATAATATATTAAGTGTATTTAATATGTATTTAATATTTTTTATTTCTTAATTGTATATTTTAGTTTTAATATTGAATATTGAATGTTGAATATTGAATGTTGAATATTGAATATTTACTATTTAATAGTATTTAGTATTATTTTTTAATTTTTTAATTTTTTAATTTTTTTGTAGCTTAATTTTGCCTAAACTTTTACTGATATTGTCTTCTCGTTATCGCCTAAAAAAACTATATTTAATAGTCAGTTTAAGCTATTTTGCCAGTACAGCATCGGCACAAAATTTAACGCACTCAACAGCCACGCAAGCAATCAATGACTTTACACCGATTGAAGTGTCACCAGCCATTAAATTAGGGCAAAATATAGATTCTCTGCCTGATTTTGTGCCTATCGCTCCAAGCGTTTTACCTGAACAAGCCATAACTATTGATGCAGATTCAATTACAGGGTCTGTAGACAACACCTTGTCTTTTAAAGGATCAACCCATTTACAGCGTGATAATTTAACGGTTAAAGCCGATCAAATGGATTACTGCCCTAATAGCAGTGAAGTATCAGCCCAAGGACAGGTTATCGCAGTACAAGGAAAAGATGTATTGCGTGCTAAAAACTTTAGATTAAATACGCAAACTGATGTTGGCTATGCTCAATCAACCGAATATTTTTTTGACAAAGTCAATGCCAGAGGCAATGCTGATAGCTTAACCTCAACTATTGATCGCCAGCGAATTTTAACCAATGCTTCCTATACATCATGTCCAGTTGGTAAAAACGATTGGTTGCTTAAAGCCGATAAAATCATTTTAGATGAAGCCACACAAACAGGCATTGCAAAAGGTATGAGTTTGCGATTTATGGATGTGCCTATTTTTGCAACGCCCTATTTTGAATTTCCTTTAGGTAAAGATCGCCGCAGTGGGTTTTTGTCTCCCTCAACCGCTTACGCTAGTCAGTCGGGTATTGATTTGTCTATTCCATATTATTTTAATTTAGCACCGCATTACGATGCCACATTAACCACCCGTTTAATGACACGACGCGGCATTCAATTTAATACTCAAGCACGCTATTTAACGCAACGTCTACAAGGAAATATTACGGTAGATGCTTTACCTTATGACAATTTACGCAAACAACGCCGTTGGGGATTTTTCACCAATCATACGTATCAATCACCTGTAAACCAGCAAAGTAGTATTTTGACGGCAGGCGTTAATATTGAACGTGTTTCTGATGCATCGTTTTTTGCTGACTTAAGCCGTTCGGCAGACTTAGCATCGCAAACTATTTTGCCAAACGAACTATGGCTGCGTCATCAATCAAAGTGGGCAACTGTGAGTGCGCGTGCTGGGCAATATCAAACTTTACAAGACAACACCCAAAGTATTGTTGCACCCTACGCACGGCTTCCTATGATTGATTTACAACTGAATCCAATTTTATTGACTAAATTAGGAAATATAACTTTTGATTTTAATGCTCAATTTACACGTTTTACTCACAACACAGCCACACAAGGTATTCGGGCGTATGCAATTCCACAAATAAGCCGTAATTGGGTAACTGATTGGGGCTTTATTAAAGCTAAAGCGAAGTTAAATATGGCCCACTACACGCAATTAAAGGGGCTTTCTTACCTAGGTAATGGACAGTTTAGCAGGGCTATTCCAATATTGTCTTTGGATACAGGGCTTATTTTTGAACGTACTATACCGTGGTTTAATACAAAACAGGGGTCTCAACAAACAGTAAAACACACTTTAGAACCCCGTTTATACTTTGTCTATGCCCCATTTAAAGACCAAACGGCAGCCCCTATATTTGATTCGGCATTAACTAGTTTTAGTTTAGAACAAATTTTTTCTGACAACGTATTTATAGGGCAAGATAGAATTTCTAACGCTGCTCATATTACGCCTGCATTCACTACACAATGGCTTAACCCGAATACAGGCTCAACTGTATTGAAGGCTACTTTGGGTCGCCGCTATTATTTTCAACCACAACGAGTCAATTTACAAGAGGTATCCACGCATTCTAATACTTCTAATATTTCTAATATTTCTAATATTTCTAATGCTAATACTATCAATAATGCAATGACTTCATCAGATTGGTTATTTGCAGCGACAGGGCAGTTATCTGACGCGTTTTATATAGACACTGCCTTGCAGTATGATCAAAGTCGGCGTGAAATTGTAAACAGTAGCTATACTTTGCGTTATACACCTGCCATTCATCAAGTGTTCAGTATCTCAAAACGATTTACCAAAGACACAAAAAATGCCATTGATTTATCGGGGCAATGGCATTTTGCCAGCAACCACGCGTTTTTGGGTAAACTAGGTTATTCCTTAGGTGTCCCTAGTGAAAAGCTAGAAAGAAAAGTGACTGAATCTTTATTGGGTTATGAATATGATGCGGGCTGTTGGTTATTTAGAGTTGCTGCAAAACGTTATATTAATACCGCCAATGTACGAGCGACTTCATTTTCATTTCAGTTAGAACTGTCTGGTTTAACGCAATCCAAATCAAATACAGTTAATATGTTAGCCAACAGTATTCCTGGTTACACCCCGTTTAAAGCAAAACCTACTTGGACGTATGATGCTTTTCGTACATTTGAGTAAGTTATTATCAGCATAGTTTTTATATTTATTCATACCTTATATTATTCATATTACATACATAAATCACTTATATTATTTGTATTATTTGTATTATTTGTATTATTTGTATTATTTGTATTATTTGTATTATTTGTATTATTTGTATTATTTGTATTATTTATACCTAAAATCAAATCAATTTATGGTAATGTTCAAATATCACTGATAAAAGAAATTTAATAATTAAGAAATAATTAGTAAAATCAACAAGACAATATACCAACATAAATACTGTAAAAGTTAAAATTTAACATTACCCAATTTAAAATTAATTTACCAAGACATTAACCACTATGATTGTTTTTAATACTAATTGTGTTCAATTTACCAAAATGACTAAAATGACTAAAAAAATAGACTGTGTAATATTATTATGTGCAAGTATTTTTTTACTAAACCATAATGTTCAAGCACAAACAAACCCTTCAAATACCCACTCATCTGTTGCAAAGATTGCTGTTATTGTAAATAATCAGGCGATTTCTACCCTTGATATTACTCAACGTACTGATATTTTAAAACAACAATTAGCCCAAACTGATAAAACACCGCCCAGTGATATTGAACTAAAAACCGCAGTCGTTGAACGGCTTATCTATGAAAGTTTAATGCTGCAAGCTGCACAAGCACAGAACCTTATGCCTAGTCGTTCAGTGGTTGATCAAGCCATTATTAACAATGCAACCCAAGCAGGTTTAAGTAAAGATGAGTTTTTAAAACAGGTGATTGAATCAGGAATGTCTGTAGAACAGTACACCGAAGAATTAAAGAAGGATATTACGATAGGTGTAGTACGCGAGAAAAATGTTGTTCAACGGCTTAAAATATCTGAACCTGAAATTGACCGTTTTTTAAGCTCACCAGAATCAGGTATTGACGTTGAATACACACCATTAGCTTTATTTGTTGCTAAACCTGATAATATTAGTGCTGAATCAACTCAACTAAATTTAATAAAAAAACAAGTAGATACTTTATATCAAGCAGCTTTAAAAGCTCAAAAAAATGCTGATTTTTTAGCTTTACAACCTAGTTTACCTACAAACAATACCCACAACACTGAATTAAGCACAGGTACTTTAGACAAATTTCCTAATTTGTTTGTCCAAGTATTAAAAACTATGAACGTGGGTGACACCAGCGACATACTTGAAAGCCCCGCAGGTTTTTTTATTTTACGTTTAAAAAATAAACGAACAGTCTTGCCTAAAGTCGCTCAAACTTCAGTTCGTCACATATTAATAACCGTACCTAATTTTAAAGCTGAAACGACTGTACGCAATACCATTACTGATATACACAATAAATTAACATTAAACCCAGATTTATTTGCTGATTTTGCTAAAACCATGAGTGAAGATAGCTCGGCACTTAAAGGTGGCGATTTAGGTTGGGTCTTTCCGCGTGATTTAGTCCCCGAATTTGAACGCGTGATGGATTCTTTAAAACCAGGTGAAATTGCATTTCCGCTGCGTAGTCAATTTGGCTGGCATATCATACAAGTACTGGATAGAAAAACAGTAGAAATACCCTTAGTACGTTTACGTAATCAAGCCCGTAACATTTTAAGTGAACAAAAACAACAACAAGCTTTAACCGAATGGTTAGAGCAGCTTAAAGCACAAGCGTATATTGAATATAAAATCACAGATGTAGAATCAAAGTTCATTCAAAATAATACGGTAAACTCCACTATCTCCCAATCTCAATGAATATGCCCGTACCAAAACCCTTATATTTAACGACGGGCGAGCCCGCAGGTATTGGACCTGATATTGCACTAGCAGCCTACCAACAGTGGGCTATACACGACAGACCGATTGTATTAGTCGGCGATAGACACTTGTTAAAAGACCGTGCAACTGCCTTAAACTTACCAATGCCACCTGATGAAGCCATTTACCATGTTTCTTTGGCACACACGGTTATTGCAGGGCAACTGAACCCCGCTAATGCACCGTATGTTTTAAGTACTTTGGATACGGCTTTGGCTGCCATTGATGCAGGTATAGCTGCTGGAATGGTAACCGCCCCAATCCATAAAGGAATTATTAATCAAGCGGGTATTCATTTTACGGGACACACTGAATATTTGGCTCAAGCCTGTTGTGTTGATGACGTGGTTATGTTATTAGCTGATAGACAAATAGGTGGATTAAAAGTGGCACTGGCCACTACCCATATTCCGTTATCACACGTAGCCTCTGCCATTACTCAAGACAGCCTAACGCGTATAATAAATATTATTCACGGTGATTTTAAGCGTTATTTTGGTAAATCACGGCCTAATATTTGGGTGACAGGTTTAAATCCACATGCAGGCGAAGGTGGTCATTTAGGGCGTGAAGAAATTGATACGATTGAACCCGCTATTATTGCCGCACAAGCTCGTGGGCTATGGGTAACAGGACCATACCCTGCTGATACAGTATTTTGCCATAGTGATATTGCAGCCGCCGATGTAGTGTTGGCTATGTTTCACGACCAAGGCTTACCCGTATTAAAACGTACTAGCTTTGGGCATGCAGTCAATATTACTTTAGGCTTACCCATCATTCGTACTTCAGTAGACCATGGGACGGCTTTGTCGTTGGCGGCTACGGGAACAGCTGATGTAGGTAGTTTATTGGCGGCTATAGACTGTGCGCATCAGATGGCAAATTCGGTAACTTTTTCATCTAACACTGTGGCTTAAAGCCCGAAAGTATTGACTATGGATCATATCGCCCGTAAACGCTTTGGACAAAATTTTTTACACGACCGTTTAGTGATTGACCGTATTGTCAGTGATATTGCCCCGCAAGCTGGTGAGCGTATTGCCGAAATTGGGCCTGGTTTAGGTGCATTAACCTTGCCATTGTTAGCCTATAAACCTGATTTGCATATTATAGAAATTGACCGCGATTTAGCCGCTTATTGGCGAGCAAAACAGTTAAATCATTTAACTGTCATAGAAATGGACGCATTGCGATTTGATTTTGCCCATCTAGCCAGTACTATAGAATCTGATAAAAAGTTACGGGTGGTAGGGAATTTGCCTTACAATATTTCTAGTCCATTGTTGTTTTATTTACAGACTTGTATGGCATCAATCACTGACCAGCACTTTATGCTACAACGTGAAGTCGTTGATCGTATGGTTGCCAATGCTGGTGATAGCGACTTTAGCCGCTTATCGGTTATGCTGCAAGCAACGTATCAAATGACGTGTTTACAAGATGTGCCACCCGAAGCTTTTGAACCCGCCCCGCGCGTATGGTCGGCAGTTGTGCGTATGATTCCTTTAGCAAATCCCATAGTCAATATCAATGACACTAAACATTGGGCTAGTTTTTCTAAAATTGTGGCACAAGCGTTTTCACAACGCCGAAAAATGCTACGCGGGGTTTTAAAAGACTATGCTGCACAATTAGAACAGGTCGGTATTAGTGGCACAATGCGGGCTCAAGAAGTCAGTGTCAAGCAGTTTGCTGAACTAGCACAGTTGATTTAAAATAACTTATTTGCTTTGGTTTTGAATAGCTTCAACCAGCGTATCAAAATTAGTCCAAGGGTTAGCATCTCTTTGTGGGTTATTTTCTTGCGAAACAGAACCTTCCATTTCTTTACGCAATTGCCTAGCATTTGTTATAGCAGTACTTAATTTTTCCTTACACAACGTGTAAATATCTTTTTGCCCTTTTTTATAATTAGTAAAAGCAGGAAGTTGTTTAAGCTCATGTTTTACTTGATCACCAACACTCTTTTTATTTTTCTGTTTGTAAGCAGCTGAAGTGTACTTAAAATGTAACAACAACCAAAATTCAAAACAAGGGTTTGTGGTAATTGCCTTAAAATTTTCTGTACTTTTTATCTTATTAAGTGCTTCTGCAAAGTTTTCATGCGTATCTCTATCAAACACACAATAGACTTGGTCGTACGGGTCACCTTGCTCTTTTGATTGCTGATAAACTTCTTTAGCATGTGTAAAAATACCCATCGGACTATTATCTTTTGGGTGAACAATATCAACTAGCGTTGGTTGTATTTTTAAATCATCCCGCAAAGCTCTTAAATAATTAGGCTCTGTTTTCTCACCTTCACAAACAATTAAAAATCTTTGTTTACTTAAGCGACTTTTTGGTTTTTGTTTGGCTGCTATATTAGCTTCTTTTCGTTGATGAAATAAATTTTTGCTGCCCATTTTATAGCACCAAATCTTTCATAAAGGGAATACCACCATAACGCCCGTTTAAGTAAGGTTTTTCATGTAGTGTATCAGCTCTAACCCCTGTAATATGGGCTAATGAATACAGTTCTGTCGCACCCGAATTGTTTTTTTCTAAAAACCATATTTGGTCACGTCGAAAGATACCTTGACTTAGCAATGATGAATCATGTGTGGTAAATATAAGTTGTGCTTGCTTATTGTCTTGTTTGGTTTGCTGATGAAACACTTTAATTAATTGGTGTACCACTAAAGGGTGCAAACTGGTATCTAACTCATCAACAATTAAAACGTGGTTATGCTCAATCAAGTCAAGCCAAGGCCCTGCAAAAGCAAACATTGTTTGTGTACCATCAGATTCTTGTTCTTCGCTTAACTGCATCTTAAAGTCTGTGTCTCTGGCTTGATGTGTAAACGTTGCTTCGTAATGAATACGCGGTGGACGACCATTTAAATCTTCAACAATTAGTTTTTTAGCGATTAAAGGCATTTTATCAGGCAAGTCATCAATACTAATAGATTGAGTAACCGATTCTTGAGTAACATTAACAGCGGTAATGGCTAAATCGGCGTGACTCATAAAATTAACTACTTTTTCGATTTTTAAAGGGTCGTTGTAACACCATTTTTTGGTATAACCGCTTGTTAAAGTGTCAGATGATCCAATAATACGCAAGGTATTTTTAAACCAATTAAAGACTGGACGCAATTGTTCATTATTACGGTTCACCACTAGCGACAGAAACAATTCGTTATTTTTAGTTTCTTGCTGCCAGTGTTCTTTTGCCACTTTAGCATCATCAAACGCTGTACTGTACTTATACGCATACTGTTGTGTTGCCGTGTCATATACACGGTGAAACATTTTTGATGGTCTACTTTTAGGGTACGCAAACAAATATTCTTCAGTAACGTAACTTGATGTACAGGCTACGCCATAAATATAGCGAGTACCGTCAGCCGCGATTAAATCAATTTCAAATTCACTGCTTTTTCCTAAAGTATCGGCGCTTAACTTAAACGGCACAATACCTAAACTTCCACCAATTAAATCACCAATCTGTTGTTTATGCGATGTCAGAACAAATTTTTCTAAAAAAGATAAAGCGTTAATTAAAGTACTTTTGCCCGAAGCGTTAGGACCATACATCACCAAAGAACGCATTAATTTTTTTTTATTTTTTGAAGGGGCAAATGTATTATTTACAATATTATCATCAGTTGTACTGGCTTCTAAACTTAAAGTTTGACGCTCGTTGATACAACCGTAGTTGGTAACAGAAAAATTCAATAGCATAATTTATACAACAGACAGATTAAATGTAAAGGTCAATCATGAATTATGATTTTATTAATGATGTTAATAATATTAATGATTATTAATAATTTATGTAATTATATGAATAATTGTAACTAATTTCATAAAATTAATCATAAAATTTGCATAAAAAAAGCAAATATCAATGTTTATTTAAAATAAATAAAATAAATTAAGTCATTTGAATAAATTAAGTAAATAATATTGATACTCTTAAAGAGGGCAGCTACAAAGCCTTATAAATAATTTTTATATTTTATAATGTTACTTATGTCCTCATCTACTTTTATTACTAATACTTCACCTCCTATTAACAAGCCATTTTTATTTGAACGCGCAAGCCCGCCGTCAATGCCTATAGTGGAGAAACGGCTATTTGAATACCGACCTTATTGGGCAAAGCGGTTTGGCGTGGCTAAATTTTTACCTATGTCTCGTGATGAAATGGCCGCTTTGGGTTGGGACGAATGCGATATTATCATTGTGGTTGGCGACGCTTATGTTGATCATCCTAGTTTTGGAATGGCACTAGTCGGACGCTTACTAGAAGCACAAGGGTTTCGTGTCGGTATTATTGCCCAGCCAGATTGGCAATCCGCAGACCCGTTTAAAGTGTTGGGTAAACCAAAATTATTTTTTGGTGTCAGTGCTGGTAATATGGATAGTATGATTAATCGCTATACTGCTGACCGTAAAATTCGTAGTGATGATGCCTATAGCCCCAATGATGAAGGTGGCAAACGCCCTGACCGCTGTTCTTTGGTATACGCCCAACGGTGTAAAGAAGCGTTTCCTGATGTCCCAATTGTAATGGGTGGAATAGAAGCCAGTTTACGCCGCATTGCTCACTATGATTATTGGCAAGACAAAGTTCGCCGTTCTATTTTAATGGATGCCAAGGCAGATATTTTGGTTTACGGCAATGCAGAACGTCCTTTGGTTGAAATTGCACACAGAATCGCTAAAGGCGAGTCCATAGACAGTATGACGGATATACGCGGTACAGCATTTATTCGTCAGCATAACAATGAATCACAAAACCAGCTATTTCAGCAGTGGTTTGAGTTAGATTCAACAACTATCGACGAACCGGGGCATATACCTCCGCCTGTGAATCCCTATTTAACAACCAGTGAATTAGCCGATAGTCAAGGGGGGAGTTGTGATAAAGGTGTCAGCGAAGCGACTTTATTTGACCGAACACTAGCCAATGCTACAAAAATAAATACGCCTAATAATGAATTATTCAATACAGTAAAACCGACAAATATAGTAAATGATAGTCAAGCCAAAGATGAAAAGGCAATTACTTTTTTTGTGTCAAAAAATAAAGTGCCACCCCGTGATAGAACTGTCATTCGTTTGCCTAGTTTTGAACAAGTTAAACGTGACCCCGTATTGTATGCCCATGCCAATCGCGTTTTACATTTAGAAACAAACCCTGGCAATGCACGGGCTTTAGTACAATTACATGGTGAAGACCATGGCGCTCGTGATGTATGGTTAAATCCGCCCGCTGTGCCATTGTCTACCTTAGAAATGGATTATGTGTTTGACTTGCCGTATGCCCGCGTGCCGCACCCTGTATATGGTGATGCTAAATTACCTGCTTATGAGATGATTCGGTTTAGCGTCAATATTATGCGTGGTTGTTTTGGTGGCTGTACTTTTTGTAGTATTACTGAACATGAAGGACGTATTATTCAAAACCGTTCTGAAGACAGTATTATTCGTGAAGTAGAAGCAATTCGCGATGCAACACCGGGGTTTACAGGTACTGTCTCTGATATGGGCGGCCCAACAGCGAATATGTATCGCTTAGCCTGTAAAACCCGTGAAATTGAAGCGGCTTGTCGTAAGCCTAGTTGTGTCTATCCAGGTGTGTGCAGTAATTTAATTACAGACCATGCACCTTTAATTCAACTGTATAAACGCGCTCGTACTTTACCAGGTATTAAAAAAGTACTTATTAGCTCTGGTTTACGCTATGACTTGGCGGTTAAATCACCGGAGTATATTCGTGAATTAGCATCACACCACGTGGGTGGGTACTTAAAAATTGCCCCAGAGCATACCGAAGGTGGTCCTTTATCAAAAATGATGAAACCAGGAATTGGTGCTTATGACCAATTTAAACGCTTGTTTGATAAATTTAGTAAAGAAGCGGGTAAAGAGCAGTATCTGATTCCTTATTTTATTGCTGCACACCCCGGTACAACTGATGAAGATATGATGAATTTAGCTTTATGGCTAAAACGCAACGGTTTTCGTGCCGATCAAGTACAAACATTTTATCCCAGCCCAATGGCAACGGCTACCGCCATGTACCATAGCGGTAAAAATCCACTGGCTAAAGTGACGCGCGACAGTGAAACAGTTGATATTGTCCGTGGTGAGCGTCGTCGCCGTTTACACAAAGCTTTTTTACGTTACCATGATGCGAATAATTGGCCATTACTGCGTGAAGCCTTAAAAGCTATGGGACGTAGTGACTTAATTGGTAATGGTAAAGCCCATTTAATTCCAATTTACCAACCAAAAACTGATGGCAGCTACATCAGTGCGCGGGGTAAAAATTCTACGCCAGCTAAAGTGACACCTAAAAAAGGTTTGCTATTAACACAGCATACCGGTTTACCACCGCGTGATAATGGTGCAAAAATCGTTAAACCTCAACGTCCAGAAACAGCCGCTGATAGATTAAAAGCAAAAACATTTAAACGGTGAAACAGTAAGTTTATGGGCGATGGTACACAGTGTAGTGGTATAAATATAAATACTAAAAATCATAATATTATATTTATACCACTACTTATATTTTTAAACTTTACATACTGCTGCAATGGCATCAAGTACTTTAGGTAAGTTGTGCGTATTTAAAGCAGCAACACAAATACGCCCTGTTCCTACAGCATAAATACCGTGTTCAGTACGCAAGGTATCGACTTGTAATTCGGTCAATCCACTATAACTGAACATACCGCGTTGTTTAGCCACAAAACCAAAATCACGGGCTACACCACGCTCTTTTAAACCATTTACAAACGCTTCACGCATTTGTTTGATACGTACACGCATTTCACCTAATTCAGCTTCCCAATCAGCACGCAATTCAGGTGAGTTTAATACCATACTCACAATCGTTCCGCCATGCGTAGGTGGATTTGAGTAATTAGTACGAATAACACGTTTAACTTGCGACAATACCCGTACGGCTTCTTCTTTAGTTTCAGTGACAACAGTCAATGCACCGACACGCTCGCCGTATAAAGAAAAAGACTTAGAAAAGGAACTTGATACAAAAAATTGTAAGCCTGATGCTGCAAATAAATCAATCGCTATGCCGTCTTCTGCAATACCGTCAGCAAATCCTTGGTATGCCATATCTAAAAAAGGAATTAATTGTGCCGATTGACACACAGCAACGACTTCTTTCCATTGTTCAACTGTTAAATCAACGCCAGTTGGATTATGACAGCAAGCATGTAACACGACAACACTGTGGGGTGCTAATGCTTTAAAGTAAGCCAACATTTCATCAAATTTAACGCCGTGGTTCGCTGCGTTGTAATAGGGATAATTGTTTACTACAAAACCGGCTGCCTCAAATAAAGCACGGTGATTTTCCCACGAAGGGTCGCTGATACTGACTGTACTATTGGGTGATAAGCGTTTAATAAAATCAGCACCAATTTTTAAAGCACCTGTACCACCAATGGCTTGGGCGGTCACGGCACGGCCTTCGCTAATAATGGCTTTGCCAGCATCGCTAGTACCAAACAACAAATTTTGTACGCCTTGGTTATACGTATTAATGCCTTCAATGGCTAAATATCCACGTGCAGCATGGGCTGCTTCGCGAATGGCTTCGGCTTTTTGAACGGCACGTAATAAAGGGATTTTGCCTATATCTGTAAAATAAACACCTACGCCCAAATTAGTTTTGCCAGCACGTGTATCGGCATTAAATGATTCGTTTAAGCCTAAAATAGGGTCACGAGGGGCTAAAGTTACAGTAGAAAATAAAGAAGTCATAAAATATATTTGGTAAAATTAAGAGGAGTTAAAGAGGAGTTAGTTAAATAAAATTCAAAGTTATAAAAATTGTAAAATAAATAGTGTTGGTAAAGCTAGTAAAGTAGAAGTTTACAAGAAATTAAATTGCATAATCATTTACTATAAGGAAAATATAAAGCGGTACTTAAATACTCAAATATATAAATACTTAAATACTCAAATATATAAATACTTAAATACATACTTAAGCAATAATGCCTGCTAATTTAAAAGCTAATATAGCTTCATAAGAGACTTGTTTTTCAGCAATGTAGTGTTGTAACTCTAGCCGTGTAATACAGGTAAACCGTATCACTTCACCGTCTAAATTACGCGGCGTAACACCTGGTAATAATATAGCACGGTGAGCCCAAACAGCTTGAGCAATATAACCATCACTTGTATTGCGGTGTTCTTGTACCATACCACAAGCAGAAAAATGACTAAAATCAGCAATGGTTAAACCAGCTTCTTCATACGTTTCACGCAATACACCTGCCTTTAAAGTATCACTGCTGGATAACAAGCCACCTGCTAAAGAGTCCCATAACCCTGGATCAGTGACTTTATTTAAGGCACGTTGTTGTAACCATATTTTGCCATCAGTACTTTCTCCGACTAAATGAACTGCATGTGTAAATATACCCAATACACGCACTGCCGCACGTTCAACTTCGGCCAATGCAGGCGGTAAATCGTTTAGTATGACATTCATTGCAGGCAGCGGTGCTACACTTAACAATTCATTACGCCATGTATTTAAACGGCCTGCACTATATAAAGACTGTGCCCATTGTGCCAAAACAGCATTGCGTTCATCAAGGTCTACAGGTAAGTCTATATAATTATCATAAAACGGTTTTGGATATAACGCCGCGTCCTGTGGTAAAACTGAACCTACGGTGTACCCCAATGCTTGTATAGGTAGTCGCTCTGTTATATGGGTTAAAGTCGTCAATAAGGGTGTCATTGTGATTAATATTTTTTAAAATAATGTGTTTTTATCAATATAGTATCAATGTAGTATCAATATTTGGCATTGCTACTTTAGGAATAAAGTACTCATACGCTTTGCAATAGTCGCTCATTACTTTGCCTGTTGCCAAATATCGCACTGAATCCCATAACTTTTTTTCTGCGTCTCTAGAGCCTAATACGCAATCAACAAATCGCTTTTTATTTCTATCGACTGCAATCCATATCCAGCAATTGAATATTCTTAATATATCATCTTCTTCAAAGTAAGTGCTTACATTATTGTTTTTTATTTTGTAATGCCTTAAAAACTCTTTGCGTATTATCAAATGCTGTTTTATTTGTTGGCGTGTAATTTTCTAAACTATTAATCATTTCAAATGATTCTATAAACTCGCTAGAGGAAACGCTGACGATAGCATAAAACTTTTTACGCTCATCATCATTAAGTTGTTGTTCTAAAATAAGTACCGCATCAATGAAGGATTGAATCTCACAAATAAACACTTTAGTTAGCCATAAAACTATACTGCTCTTTTTATCCTGCTGATTAAGACTGTCCCACCATGTCGACGGAGGAGTATATGTGTATTTACTATTAAATATATTTAAATCATATATTATTCTTATTGAAGAATCCTGATTTGCTTTGCTTTGATTTATATTATGAATAGATTGAGATATGGCTTCATCTGAAGATTTTTCTATAAATTGTTCAAAAAATAGTGCTTTTTCAGCATAAATTTTGGCATACATTTCAACGCAACTCACAAATTTTTGTTGCTTGGCTGCTTCAGCCGAATTGTTAGCATCTTGTCTTGCCAGTTCAAGTTGCTCATTGGCTATTTTTTCCGCAGTTTTTGCTGATGATGTAGCCAGTTCTAACTGTTCCTGTGTTGCTTGATAAACTTTATACGCATAAAAAGCAGTAATGCCACTAACAATTAAAGCAAAAAAAGCAATACTACTACTGATGATTAAGCTAAACAAAGCAATCCAATCACTTGTATTCTTCATCACACCACCTGTGCATCTAACCAGCTTTGTGCTTCACTTAACACAATCGTGCCTTCGTAAATACTACGCCCCAAAATTGCCCCAGCAATGCCTTTGCAACGGGTCGCATATAAATCTTTGACATCTTGTAATACGTGCATACCGCCACTGGCGATAATCGGAATATTCACCGCTTCAGCCAGTGCTTGTGTTGCACTTACATTAACGCCACCCATCATGCCATCGCGTCCAATGTCGGTATACACAATACTATTAACGCCTAAACCTTCGCATTGTTTGGCTAACTCTAAAGCAGTCATATCTAATATTGTTGCCCAGCCGTCAGTGGCAACATAGCCGTCTTTTGCATCAATACCAACCATAATATGCCCTTCAAACTCACGGCAGGCTTCACGTAAAAATGTGGGATTTTTAACGGCGGCAGTGCCAATAATCACATCAGTTAAACCTAACTTTAGCCAACCTTCAATAGCGGATAATGTGCGAATACCACCGCCTAACTGTACAGGAATTTTTGTACCAACTGCACTTAGAATAGCTTCAATGGCTTCAATGTTACTGGATTTTCCTGCAAATGCACCGTCTAAATCAACCACGTGTAAACGGCGTGCACCTTGCGCTACCCAGTGGGCTGCCATTGCACTGGGGTCTTTACTAAATACAGTGGCTTGATTCATATCGCCTTGTTTTAAGCGGACACAATGACCGTTTTTTAAGTCAATTGCAGGAATCATCAGTATAGAGGTAGACATAGTTAAACCTTAAAAAAATAAACAGTCAATCGTGAATAGGAATAAAATAAAATAATATGAAAAATAAAATAAAAATCAAACAATCCAATTTAAAAAGTTTTTAAATAACTTTAAACCCGCTGTAGAACTTTTTTCAGGATGAAACTGTAAGCCAATTAGATTATCGCGTCCGACTGCCACACAAAATTTTGTACCGTAATCAGTGACGGCTAAATTATGAGCCTTATCAATGGGTTGAGCGTAATAGCTGTGTACAAAATAAAACCGTTCTCCACTGGGAATCCCTGAAAATATAGCGTGTGATACTTCAGTATTTACACCATGAAAGACTTGGTTCCAGCCCATGTGCGGTACTTTTAAGCGATTACCGTGGCTATCTGTTAAGTTAGATGCAAAGCGTACTACTTGTCCTGCAATTAAACCCAATGCGGGTGTAGAAATATCGGGACTATCTGCTTCAGTACTGTTGTCTAACAACATTTGTTGCCCAACACAAATACCCATTAAAGGCTTGTTTTTTGCCGCATCAAGTACAGCTTCTAATAAGCCACTGGCATATAAATGCCGCATACAATCGGGCATAGCCCCTTGCCCCGGTAATACTACGCGGTGAGCCGCTTTAATAACGGCGGGATTATTAGAAATGATAATAGCGGTGTGTGGGTCAGCTACAGCTTGTAAGGCTTGGGCGACACTGCGTAAATTACCTGAACCGTAATCAACCACTACTACGGATTGTGATTTTATGACAGTTGAAACCATAAAAAATACCTATAAACATTTTCAAATATTTAAAAATTTAAAACTTTAAAAAGTAAAAAACCCGCTATTCAAAACGCATTAGATAAATATCAAATACATTTTAAATAACAGGTTTTTATCTAGCCTAGATAGATATTTTATAAAGCAGCTTTTTCTAATACTGACGTTACTAACCAGGCTTTAGTCTTAGAAATAGGACGGGTTTCTTGAATTTGTACTAAGTCACCCATCGCAGCACCTACTTCATTGTGTGCTGCATATTTTCTAGATTGAACAATAAACTTACCGTACATAGGATGCTTAACCTTACGTTCGATAAGCACAGTTACTGTTTTCATCATCTTATCACTGGCTACTCTACCTACTAGAGTGCGCTTTGTTGCAACAGCGGTATCAACCATTATGCACCTGCCTTCTCATTTTGAATAGTGCGAATACGTGCGATGTCGCGGCGAACCACTTTCATCTGTGCAGTATTGCCTAATTGTTGGGTTGCTTTTTGCATGCGTAGGCTAAATTGTGATTTTAATAAACCATCTAATTCAGCTTTTAACGCTGCACTGTCTTTCTGACGAAGTTCAGAAGCTTTCATATTTTTCCGTTTTCCTTGTACGTCTATATTTACGCACCGACAGCGCGAGCCACAAAGGTGCAGGGTAATGGCAGTTTACGTGCAGCTAAGCGAAACGCTTCGCGTGCAATGTCTTCTTCCACACCATCCATCTCATAAAGAACTTTACCTGGCTGAATTTCAGCGACGTAATATTCTGGATTGCCTTTACCGTTACCCATACGGACTTCAGCAGGCTTTTGAGAAATCGGCTTGTCTGGGAAAATACGAATCCAAATACGACCACCACGCTTAATATGGCGAGTCATTGCGCGACGAGCAGCTTCAATTTGACGAGCAGTCAAACGTCCACGGCCTACGCACTTTAAACCCCATTCACCAAACGCGACGGTATTACCACGAGTGGCTTTACCAGTATTACGGCCTTTTTGCTCTTTGCGGTATTTTCTACGTGCAGGTTGTAACATCGCTGCTCCTTTTATTCTTTAACAGCTAGTGCAGTGTTAGCTGTTGATGCGACTTTACGCACACGCTTCACTGCAGGTTTAGCTGCATCATTGGTACGACCATCATTACGACGTTCGTTACGACGTGGACCACGTTTATCTTCAGTAGTAGTATCGATTTCAATAGGGGCATCACCACGGTTGAGATGATCACCCTTATAAACCCATACTTTTACACCGATAACACCGTAGGTTGTTTGTGCTTCAGAAGTACCGTAGTCAATATCAGCCCGTAAAGTATGAAGTGGCACTCGACCTTCACGGTACCATTCAGTACGTGCAATCTCAATGCCATTTAAACGACCAGCACTCATAATTTTGATGCCTTTAGCACCTAAACGCATGGCATTTTGCATTGCACGTTTCATAGCGCGGCGAAACATAATACGTTTTTCTAATTGCTGAGTAATTGAATCTGCAATTATCTTGGCATCAGTTTCAGGTTTACGAATTTCCTCTATGCTCACATGGACAGGTACACCCATTAATTTTTGCAAATCAGACTTTAATAACTCTATGTCTTCACCTTTTTTACCAATTACTACCCCCGGACGGGCTGAATAAATAGTAATGCGAGCTGTTTTGGCGGGGCGTTCAATAACAACGCGACCTACTGAAGCTGATTTCAACTTCTTTTTAAGATATTCACGTACGCGAACATCTTCTAACAACATAGTAGAAAAGTTTTTGCTGTTGGCGTACCAACGTGAAGACCAATTACGGGTTACAGCAAGGCGGAAACCGATTGGATGAATTTTTTGTCCCATAGTATCCTCTTAATTGCCGACTTTTAGAACGATATGGCAAGTTTGCTTCTCAATACCTGCACCACGGCCTTTAGCACGTGGGCGCATACGCTTTAGAGAAGTCCCTTTATCCACATAAATTGTACTGACGCGTAGACCATCTACGTCTGCACCATCGTTATGCTCGGCATTTGCAATCGCTGAATTTAACACTTTTTTCAAAATCTCTGCTGCTTTTTTTGGCGAGAAAGTTAAGATATTCAGTGCATCACCCACAAATTTACCACGAATTTGATCGGCAACTAAGCGAGTTTTTTGAGCTGAAATACGAGCACCATACAGTTTTGCAGTAGTTTCCATTATGGCTCCTTATTTCTTGGCTTTTTTATCTGCCGCGTGACCTTTAAAAGTACGCGTCAAAGCAAATTCACCTAACTTATGTCCAACCATGTTTTCATTAACATAAACTGGGACATGCTGGCGACCATTGTGTACCGCAATAGTTAAACCGATAAAATCGGGCAATACCATTGAACGGCGAGACCAAGTTTTAATTGGCTTTTTATCTTTATTAGCTACCGCTTTTTCGACTTTCGCAAGCAAATGCGCATCGCAAAAAGGGCCTTTTTTAGTAGAACGTGACATTGTTCAATCCCTTATTTCTTACGACGAGACACGATCATTGAAGTCGTGCGCTTATTACTACGTGTACGATAACCTTTGGTCATTTGACCCCACGGCGTGACAGGAATGCCGCCTTCACCAGTACGGCCTTCACCACCACCATGTGGATGATCCACAGGGTTCATGGCAACACCACGTACAGTTGGACGAATACCTCTCCAGCGGTTTGCGCCCGCTTTACCGATTACACGTAAACTATGCTCGTCATTTGATACTTCACCAATAGTCGCACGGCATTCAATATGAATTTTTCGAACTTCACCTGAACGCAAGCGAACCTGAGCATACACACCTTCGCGAGCCATCAGCATAGCTGACCCACCCGCAGAGCGAGCAATTTGCGCACCCTTACCTGGTAGCATTTCTATGCAATGAATGGTTGTACCCACTGGAATGTTACGGATTGGCAAAGTATTACCAACACGAATTTCAGCTTCTGAACCACTCATTAGTTTAGCACCTACCGCCAAACCTTTTGGAGCGATGACATAAGCACGCTCACCGTCAGCATAACATACTAAGGCAATGTGTGCGGTACGATTAGGGTCGTATTCAATGCGTTCAACCTTAGCAGGAATACCATCTTTATTGCGCACAAAATCAACCATACGGTAGTGATGCTTGTGTCCACCGCCTTTATGACGAGTGGTAATATGACCATTGTTATTACGGCCTGCATTTTGAATTTGCTTTTCCAGCAATGGAGCGTATGGCGCTTCTTTTGATAAGTGTGGATGAACCACTTTTACCATTGATCGACGGCCTGGCGATGTTGGTTTAACTTTTACTAACATATTATTTAACCTCCGCTTGGAAGTCAATATTTTGACCAGGTTTTAAAGTAACATAAGCCTTACGAACGTCGCTACGGCGACCCATCGTTTGACCAAAGCGTTTCTTTTTACCTTTGATATTGAGAATGGAAACAGATTCAACTACGACTTTAAACATTAACTCAACTGCCGCTTTGACTTCAGGCTTAGTTGCACTGGGTACAACTTTAAATGCTACTTGTTCGTATTTATCAGCAACCATCGTGCTTTTTTCAGAAATTACTGGGGCGACTAAAATAGTCATTAGACGTTCTTGGTTCATGTGAACATCTCCTTCAATTGCTCAATGCCTGCTTGTGTAATTAACACTTGATCAAAATGCACGAGTGACATTGGATCAACGTAACGCGCTTCAATCGCGGCAAATTTTGGCAAATTACGTGAAGCTAAATATAAATTTTCACTCACTTCATCTGTCAAGTACAAGGCTGCTTTGACATTTAATTCGTTTAAACGCGTTTGCAACAATTTTGTTTTAGGTGATGCTAACTCAATAGCATCAATTACCTGCAAACGACCTTCGCGTGCCAATTGACTTAGAATACTACGCATACCTGCACGGTACATTTTAGTATTGACTTTATGCGAAAAATTCTCATTAGCCATACTTGGAAAAGCCCGACCACCTCCACGCCACAGTGGCGAAGATGACATACCTGCACGCGCACGCCCTGTACCTTTTTGATTCCAAGGCTTTTTAGTCGTATGTGATACATCACGGCGGTTTTTTTGAGCACGGGTTCCTTGACGAGCATTCGCTTGATAAGCTACAACGATTTGATGAATCAAAGCTTCATTATAATCTAATGCAAACAGTTCGTCTGGCACAGCCACTGCTGAACCTATATTATTAATACGCTTAAGTTCCATATAAATACTCCTTAAGCTGCTTTAAGCGGTGTTTTTACTGCTGGACGCACAATGATTTCACCATTTGCAAAACCAGGAACAGCACCTTTAACCAACAATAATCCACGTACTTCATCAACGCGAACCACCAATAAGTTTTGCGTAGTACGCTGAACGTCACCTAAATGACCTGTCATACGCTTACCCGGAAACACACGACCTGGATCTTGCGCCATACCAATTGAACCAGGTACATTGTGAGCACGTGAGTTACCATGGGTAGCACGGCCTGAGGCAAAATGGTGTCGCTTAATAGTACCAGCGTGTCCCTTACCAATAGTGATGCCCGTGACATCTACTTTGGTACCTTCGGTAAATATTGAGGCTACTGACAACACATCACCCACTTTAAGGGTAGCTGCAGCAGCAGCATCAATACGAAATTCATTTAATCTAGCAGCTGCAGTAACGCCAGCTTTAGCAAAGTGACCTGCTTGCGCAGAGGAAACACGACTTGCACGGCGATCACCGAAACCTAATTGCACGGCAGTATAACCGTCCACTTCGGCAGTTTTAATTTGGGTAACACGGTTGTTGCCCACTTGTAATACAGTAACTGGTACTGAAGCACCATCATCTGTAAACAAACGAGTCATACCAACCTTGCGTCCCACAAGGCCTAAACTCATATTGACTCCTTATCTGCATTGATAAACTCTAAAGCTTATCGCAGTCTGGTTACGATTGACCAGAAGGTTTAATTCACTGCACAATATACTCAAAAATTAAGTTTATTATGCAACCTATTTCGTATTGTTTTACAGTTTAAAGATTCAAACTAACTTGATTAAGTTTAAATTGATTTTAAATGACTATTTAATTTAAATATTAATCTAAATATTAATTTAAACATAAAAAACAATACGTATCTTTACATTTTATGGATAAAAACCAAATCTGTCAAGTAGCTTATGCTGATATATAATAAATTTATATTTAATTCACCTAAATTTATTTAAACTGATTAATATCAACTGATTAATATCGACTGATTAATATCATTAATTTAAACGCTGTCTATATAATAAAATCAAGCCAAAACAACCCACAATAAATAAGCCTAACCACTGAACCATATAGCCACGATTTTTAGCTGCTTTTTCAGTGAGTTGGCTGACAATAATTTGTGGTGATTCACGTTTTAATTCAATAGATTCTGTGTGATACCTGTCTGGACTATCAGTGGACAATACTAAAATATAAGGTAATAATGTTGTTTTAGTCAGTTGAGCATGTGCAATAATATTATAATTTTGCCATAAACCCAAACTGTTTAAATATGTTGGGCCTAACTCAAAAGATTGAGAAATTTTGTTTGCCCATTGACCTTTTAAATCAATGGTTGTAGTCGGTAAGGGGGGTATATCTGGCGGTAAGTTGGCATTTTTTTGAACAGCCCAGCCACGATGAACTGCAATATAATGAGTATCTCCTTGTTGATTAATATAAGAAAATATTGATATTACCAAAGAACCACGTACACCATTAATTATTCTTGGGCTAACATAAGTCGTACTGTTAGGTAGCCATCGTCCCTTTACATTTACTGTTTGACCTACTTTACTTAAATACGACGAAGTATTTAAATTAATTATTTTCTTTAAATCTAATTGTTGAGTTAAAATATTTTTTAATAAAGTATCATGGTATTGGGCCCGCTGCCATTGCCATATAGCAGCATATAAACTTAAACTAATTAATACTAATATTATAATTAATAAAATTAATTTACTTTTACTTAAATACTGCTTTGAAAAACTTATATTTGGTTGCATATAATTTGGTTTAATGAACTATATAAATATAATTTTTACTAAAATTATTTTTTAATACTTTTAATACTTTTAATATTTTTGATATTTTTAATATTTTTGATATTTTTGATATTTTCACTGTTGATATTAAATTATTTAATAATATAGTTAATAGGGTATTATTAATATTATTATTATAATATATTGTTATATTGTTATATTGTTATTATTTATTTGAAAAATAAATCCCATGAAATATTATCTTATTTTTTTTTGTATCATAATTATGATTAGTTTAATGAGTGCAGGATTTTTTTTAATTAAAGGTAAAAAAAATAGTAATATGGCTTGGGCACTTACCTTGCGAATCGGATTGTCTTTATTTTTATTTACGAGTATTTGGTTACTTTATTTATTAGGCTGGATTCAACCAACAGGTATGCCCTATAAATAAAAACGGCACTTAATGCACCGTCTTTACTCTACTAATTATTAAAACTTATATTATATATTGCAATTAATCGGCTTAAGACCAGTAAATTACAATATATAGAAACAACCATACTACATCTACAAAGTGCCAATACCATGCAGCACCTTCAAATCCAAAGTGTTTGTCGGCAGTAAAATGGCCTTTATTTAAGCGAAACAATACGCAAGCCAGCATAATAGTCCCTAAAATAACATGAAAACCGTGAAAACCAGTCAGCATAAAAAAAGTAGAACCATAAATACCTGATGTCATTTTAAGGTTTAATTCATGATAAGCATGATAATATTCTTGTCCTTGAAAGCCGATAAATATTAAACTTAATATAATGGTTAATGCTAACCAAAGTTTAGTTTTGGAACGGTCATTAATACGTAGTGCATGGTGTGAAATGGTCAAAGTTACACCAGATAATAATAATAAAAGTGTGTTAATCGTTGGAATAGGCCATGGACCAACGGTTTTAAACGGCTCAACAGCGAGTGATTGCTCACCACCGGGTCCAAAATTAGGCCAAATAGCTTTGGCGTCAGGCCAAAGCATACCGCTTAAATTTGGGTCAGCCAACCATGGAGTTGAAATATGTTTTGAATAAAACAGTGCAGCAAAAAAACCGGCAAAAAACATTATTTCAGAGAAAATAAACCAACCCATAGACCAGCGAAATGAATAATCTACATTGGTTTCATAATGACCTGATTCAGATTCTTGTGCTGCCTCACCAAACCAGTAGTATAAAATGGTTAAAAAACCTAATAACCCTAGCAAAGCCATATAAGGACCCGGAGCGAAATCATTCACCCAACCTGCCATACCAATACCTAAACACAACAGAGTAACACCAGATAAGACTGGGTATTTGGAAGG
The DNA here is from genome assembly GCA_041170585.1 of Pseudomonadota bacterium. Lineage (GTDB taxonomy): Bacteria > Pseudomonadota > Gammaproteobacteria > Burkholderiales > Burkholderiaceae_C > JBDLSY01. The sequence goes on from JBEDNN010000014.1 coordinate 28,913, forward strand.
ATTTGGGACAAAATAATATGGTTTGCCGTGAACAGATGCGGACATAATAACTCCTAAAATAAAATGACTATATGAATAAATGGGTATTAATATTAAATATATATTATAATTAATATTAGTATATTATAAATACTATGAACATTATAAAAATTCTAAATACATACATATTATAAATACATATACATATACCGCTATTTAGCAGTAACCTGATAGACAATCAGTATAAGCGTTAAAACAAATATAAAAGCCAATATTAATCCTGCAAAAATGACGTGGATAGGATTCAAATGAGTCCTATCGCTATCGTATCCTGATTGCTTACGAATTCCTAAAAAAGACCAAGCAACTGCTTTGAATGCTGATAAAATACTAGATGAATTTTTAGGGCGGTTAGACTTATTCATAATATACCTTTTACTTCAAAAAAAGTATATGACAATGTAATACTTTTAATATCTTTACTAATATTTGGACTAATAGTAAACACCACAGGGAAAGTTTTAACTTCATTGGGTTGAAGTGTTTGTTGTTTAAAACAAAAACATTCTAATTTATTAAAATAATTAGTAGCCCTTGCTGGTAAATAGCTAGGGATAGCCTGCCCAACAATTGGACGATTTTGTAAATTTTTTAATTCGTATTGAACAGTGACTAGCTGTCCAGGATACACTTTGATACTACGCTGTGCGGGTTTAAAACGCCACACTGCTTTATGATGACTAATATCATTGCTATCAAAATCAATTGTTACTATTCGGCTAATATCTATTTGGGTATTTTTAATAGTATTGGAATCATCTTTTTTAAACTCGTCTTGTAATGCTAAAACATTAATACCTGTTATATCACAAATGGCACGGTATATTGGTACTAAGGCATAGCTAAAGCCAACCATAGCACACACTATGACTATAAGTTTAAATGTTAATATAACTTTGGGGCGTTTAAATTTAAACTTCACAAATCACCAAGTACCTAAAAATGTAAGTAAGTAGTACTTAACCAAAGATTATCTTTTTAAATACAAACCCTAAAAAAAATGTCAAGGCTAAACTAACAGGCACTACCGCAGCCCGTAAATTAGTTTTTTTATTTGAAGCAGTACTCATCATAATTTATTAATATTAATGGATTAGTTATTTATATATTAGGTAATGTTCAAATATCACTGATAAAAGAAATTTAATAATTAAGAAATAATTAGTAAAATCAACAAGACAATATACCAACATAAATACTGTAAAAGTTAAAATTTAACATTACCATATATTAATTATTTAATGGTTTAGTTATTTAATTAATGCTGCTTGCTTGACGGTATGTTATCAAAAGCAGGTGGTTGTTCAAAGGTATGAAAAGGTGCAGGTGAAGGTACTGACCATTCTAAACCTTCGGCCCCTTTACCATCTTCGTCTAACCACGGGTTAGCTTTTGCAGGGATACCTTGCTTTTTGTACCACGCTTTGTAAACTACATAAGCAAAAATTAATTGTGATAAGCCAAAACCAAAAGAACCCACTGTAGCTACTGCGTGAAAATCGGCAAATTGCGGTGCGTAATCAGCATAACGGCGTGGCATACCTGCTAATCCTAAAAAGTGCATAGGAAAAAATGTAATATTAAAAGTAATGACGGAAGACCAAAAGTGAAGCTGACCTAGCTTTTCACTGTACATGACACCCGTCCATTTAGGAAGCCAATAATACGCCCCTGAAAACATAGCAAACAAAGAACCTGCCACTAAAACATAATGAAAATGAGCGACTACATAATAAGTGTCTTGCAGTTGAGTATCTATCGGGGCAACAGCAAGGATTAACCCAGTAAAACCACCCATTGTAAATACAAATATAAACCCTACAGCAAACAGCATCGGCGTTTCAAAAGTCATAGACCCACGCCACATAGTTGCAATCCAGTTGAATACTTTAACACCGGTTGGAATCGCAATAAGCATCGTGGCGTACATAAAAAATAACTGCCCTGTGACTGGCATACCTGTAGTAAACATGTGGTGTGCCCAAACTATAAACGACAAAATGGCAATTGAGCTGGTTGCGTAAACCATCGAGCTGTAACCAAATAAAGGCTTACGGGAGAAAGCAGGAATAACATGCGACACAATGCCAAATGCTGGCAGTATCATAATGTATACTTCAGGATGCCCAAAAAACCAAAAGATATGTTGATACATCACTGGGTCACCACCGCCTGCTGCATTGAAAAAGTGAGTGCCAAAATGACGGTCTGTTAAAATCATTGTAATCGCACCAGACAATACAGGCATCACTGCAATCAGTAAATAAGCCGTAATTAACCAAGTCCAACAAAACATCGGCATTTTCATTAAAGTCATACCCGGAGTACGCATATTTAAAATGGTTACAACGATATTGATAGACCCCATAATTGAACTAGCCCCCATTAAATGCATTGCAAAAATAGCTAAATCCATACCAGGGCCCATTTGAATGGATAGAGGGGCATATAACGTCCACCCCGCTGCCGTTGCCCCACCTGGTACGAAAAAAGAAATAGACAACATTAAGGCGGCAGGGACTAATAGCCAAAAACTAAAATTATTCATTCTGGCAAACGCCATATCAGAAGCACCAATTTGTAAAGGCAACATCCAATTGGCAAAACCTACAAACGCGGGCATAATCGCCCCAAACACCATAATTAATCCGTGCATGGTTGTAAGTTGATTAAAAAATTCAGGCTTAAAAAATTGCAAACCCGGCTGAAATAATTCAGTGCGAAGCATAAGTGCCAAGATACCCCCTTGCAACAACATAATGAAAGAAAACAACAGATACATTGTGCCAATGTCTTTGTGATTGGTTGCAAACAACCAGCGCTGCCAGCCTACTGGTGGTGCATGGTGGTCGTGGCTGTCTTGATGGTGTGCAATATCGGCGTTCATAGTTTTTAGCTCCTAAATATTCAAATACTTTTTATTTATTTATTTATTTTATTTTTTATTTTCGTAGTGCTTGGACATCAGCAGGCTGTACTAAAGGGTCAATACCTTTACCAACGTTACTCCACGCTTGACGCGTATAGGTAATCACAGCGGCAATATCAGTATCTGACAAATGTTTCCAAGCAGGCATTTTGTTATTATTACGGCCATTTAAAAGCACATTAATTTGTTCAGTTTTACCTTCTAAAACAATTTTGGCTGCATCAAGTGCAGGAAATGCACCCGTAACACCCAAACCTGTTGCTTGATGACAAGCTACACAATTAGTTTTATAAATTGCTTCACCACGGACTTTTAATTCAGTAACATCCCATACTTTTGCAGGGTCATCTAATAAAGCCGCGGCTATTTTATTTTGCTTATTAACCCATGCGGTGTATTCAGGTGCTGTAACAACACGCACTACGATGGGCATAAATGCGTGCTCTTTACCACATAGCTCTTGGCATTGACCACGGTAAACACCTGTTTTTTCAGCCTTAAACCACGTATCGCGTACAAAACCAGGAATGGCATCTTGCTTAACTCCAAAGCGAGGTACTGCCCAAGCATGAATGACATCATTTGCTGTTGTAACTACACGAATTTTTGTATTAACAGGCACAACGACTTCATTGTCCACCTCCATTAAATAAGTATCTGACTTCGGCGCATTGCCAATAATTTGTTCACGCGGCGTGCTCAGTGTTGAAAAAAAGCTAATTCCTTCACCTTCACCTTTTAAATAATCATAGCCCCATTTCCATTGATAACCCGTCGCTTTAATAGTAATATCACCTTCGCCAACACTGGTATCTTTCATAGCAACGATTGTTTTAGTAGCAGGATATGCCATAGCAATAACAATCATAATTGGAATCGCTGTCCATGCAATTTCTACTGCGATGCTTTCATGAAAAGTAGCAGGAACTGCCCCTTTAGATTTTCTGTGTTTAAAAATACTATAAAACATCACACCAAAAACCGCGATAAAAATGACTAAACATATCATCATCATGCCATAATGAAGCTGGTCAATATTGGTAGCAATATGAGTAACGGGTACAGGTAAATTAAGTTGATTAACCTTAGGGCCACCTTCCATGTCATTGACTGCCCATACGGCACTAGATAGTATTGAAGCTGTAGAAAGCATAGTCGTTTGAATAAAACGTGAATTTAACTTCATGAGTTCCTCTTTATTTTCATGTGTACTAACCGCAACATTTAGTAAATTAACCTGTTATTTTAACTTTTTTTTAGTATCTTGTAACAAAAAACGGGCTTAAGCAAAAAAGTTAATTTAAATACAGTCTACATAAAACTAAATTAACTAAATTAACTAAATTAATTTAGCAAGGCTAAAATATGAATATTTATAAATATAAATACAAAATATATAAACAGACGCTACTTAATCATACAAATATTGTTATTTGCCCATTATTTTATTATTTACTTACCTACTTACTACCTATTTATTTAAAAATTAATTGTTTACGGCTTCTATTATTCGTCAATTTAAACGTTAATAAACGTTACTTAGTTTATATAGTTATATTTATATTTATATTTATACTTTATTTTTATTAATATTTTATTAATATTTTATTGATACTTTATTTCAAATTATTTTTACAAAGGTCTTTTATGTGTGGAATTGTTGGCGCAGTAGCGCAAAGAAATGTATTGCCTGTTTTATTAGAGGGTTTAAAACGTTTAGAGTACCGTGGTTATGATTCTTGTGGCATTGCATTTTACGGTAATAAAGTTTTAGAACGGTTTCGCAGCACACAACGCATCGCTGAACTGGCTTTACAAGTCGGTGAAACCAGTGCATACTCGGCTATTAGCCATACCCGCTGGGCTACCCACGGTAAACCAAGTACTGCCAACGCCCACCCACATTGGAGCAGCCGTCGAGTCGCTGTGGTACACAATGGCATAATTGAAAATTATGAGCTTTTACGTACCGAATTGGTCACTAAAGGATACACTTTTGAGTCACAAACAGACACTGAAGCCATCGTACATTTAATTGATTCGCTTTACGTAGACGATTTGTTAATTGCTGTTCAAGCCGCAACTAAATATCTAAAAGGTGCTTATGCTATCGCGGTCATTCACCAAAATGAAGCTAATCGTATAGTCGGTGCACGTGCTGGTTCACCTTTATTATTAGGTTTAGGCGAAAATGCACAGGAAAACTTTTTAGCCTCAGATGCCATGGCTTTAGCAGAAACAACGCACAGAATCATTTATTTAGAAGAAGGCGATGTAGTCGATATTCGTCCTGAATCAGCCCATATTTATGATATACAAGGTACTATTGTTCACCGTACTGAACACCATATTGAAGCAGCCACAGGTAAAGCAGATATGGGACCTTATAGTCACTATATGCAAAAAGAAATTTTTGAACAGCCGCAAGCGATTGCCGATACTTTAGAAGGTATTGAAGGCATTTCACCCACCATATTTGGCGAACAGGCCGCCGATATTTTTGCTAAGACAGAGCGAATTTTAATTTTGGCGTGTGGGACTAGTTATTACGCAGGCTTGACTGCTGCACATTGGCTAGAAACTATGGCACGTATACCTGTTACTGTTGAAATTGCCAGTGAGTTTCGTTACCGTAACCCTGTTTCTATCGCCAATACTTTGGTGGTAGTTATTTCACAAAGTGGTGAAACAGCGGATACCTTGGCTGCTTTGCGTTATGCAAAAGCCATTGGTATGAAACAGTCTTTAACTATTTGTAACGTCGCAACCAGTGCCATGGTACGTGAATGCGATTTGGCTTACCTAACACGCGCAGGTGCAGAAGTGTCGGTCGCCAGTACCAAAGCATTTACTACACAATTATGTGCTTTATTTTTATTGGCATTGACTTTTACAAAACAACGTGGCTATTTATCAGTAGCTGATGAAGCTATGCACTTAAAAAGTGCGCGGCATTTGCCAGTGGCTATTCGTTCAGTGTTAGCACTAGAACCAACTATTCAAAATTGGGCTGAACAATTTGCTATGCGTGAAAACGCATTATTTTTAGGTCGCGGTATACATTACCCAATTGCGTTAGAAGGGGCTTTAAAACTAAAAGAGATTTCATATATCCATGCTGAAGCCTATCCTGCTGGAGAGTTAAAGCATGGACCTTTATCACTTATTACCGAGATGATGCCTGTCATTACAGTTGCTCCCAACGATGCTTTACTGGATAAATTACGCAGTAATATGCAAGAAGTGAAGGCCCGTGAAGGCGTTTTATATGTGTTAGCGGATATGGATACGCATATTCATAGTGAATCTGGCATTCATGTATTGCGTATGCCTGAACATTATGGTGCGTTGTCGCCTATTTTGCATACGGTTGCATTGCAATTATTGGCTTATCATACTGCTTTATTGCGTGGGACTGATGTTGATAAGCCCCGCAATTTAGCTAAATCGGTTACCGTAGAGTAATTGTATTCATCAAACTCAATTTATTTAACTATTTATTAACTGTTTAATTTATGTCTGCTTTTAACACCGAAACTATTTTATCCGTTCATCACTGGAACGATACTTTATTTAGCTTTACCTGTACCCGTGACCCTGCATTACGCTTTCATAACGGCCATTTTGTCATGATAGGCTTGCCCGTTAATGGCAAACCATTATTACGTGCTTATAGTATTGCCAGCCCTAACTATGCTGAACATTTAGAATTTTTAAGCATTAAAGTACAAGACGGACCTTTAACCAGCCGTTTACAACATCTAAAAGTAGGTGATGCGTTAATTGTCAGTAAAAAACCAGTCGGTACTTTAGTTATTGATGACTTAAAACCTGCCAAACATTTATATTTGTTGGGTACAGGTACGGGTTTAGCCCCTTTTATGAGTATCATTCAAGACCCCGATACTTATGAACGCTTTGATAAAGTCATTGTGGTACACGGTGTGCGACTGGTTAGTGAGTTAGCGTATGCTGACTTTATTACTCACTTAGGCCAAGACGAAATGTTAGGCGATATTATTGGTGATAAATTATTGTATTATCCAACAGTAACACGTGAACCTTTTCGTAATCAAGGCCGCTTAACGGAAGGGTTTAGCATTGATGGACAAACCCCTGGGAAAATTGAAGCCACACTGGGTTTAACCGCACTCAATCCAGTGAATGACCGTGTAATGGTCTGTGGCAGTCCTGCGATGTTGGCGGATACTTGCACACTGTTAGATGGGCTTGGATTTGTAGCCAGTAAACATACAGGCGATGTTGCTGATTATGTCATTGAACGGGCATTTGTAGAAAAATAATTAAATTAAATTAAATCATTTACTTTTACTTTAAGCTACTTATTTTTAAACTGAATCAAAGTGGGCATCGTGCAATGCAAATTTTGATTAAACAACTGCAATTAGACACACTTTGCCGTACAGAAGAATACTTAACGCGTAAAGCCTAAGTATTCTTCTTAATAAAGACACCTTAAAATATATTTAAGTAAATATACCTTGATAAAGATATCCTAAAAATATAGCTTGATATTAATGTAGCTTAGTGATTAATATAAACTGGAAACGCTGCTGTTAATGCTTTGACACTGGCACGCACTCGGTTTAAATTATCAGTATCATATGGTGCATCTAAAACATCAGCAACTAAATTAGCAACAGCAATCGCTTCAACTATACCAAATCCACGTGTCGTCATGGCTGGCGAACCTAAGCGAATACCACTGGTTACCATTGCTTTTTCAGGGTCGTTAGGAATACCGTTTTTGTTGCAAGTAATATGTGCGCTATCTAGGATTTTTTCAGCTTCTTTACCCGTGATACCTTTGGGGCGTAAGTCAACCAACATTACATGGCTTTGCGTACCACCACTAACAATACGTAAACCCCTTGATACCAAAGTATTTGCCATCGCATCAGCATTTTCAATCACTCGGCGTTGATACTCTTTAAATTCTGGTGTTAAGGCTTCTTTAAAAGCAACAGCTTTAGCAGCGATGACATGCATCAGTGGCCCTCCTTGCAAACCCGGAAACACTGCACTGTTAATTGCTTTTTCGTGCTGTGCTTTCATCAAAATGATACCACCACGTGGACCACGTAAACTTTTATGCGTAGTACTTGTTACCACATCAGCATACGGTACTGGGTTTGGATAAACGCCTGCTGCAATCAAACCCGCATAGTGTGCCATATCTACCATAAAAATCGCACCGATTTCTTTAGCGATATTGGCAAACCGTTCAAAATCAATGTGTAAACTATACGCTGATGCCCCCGCAATAATGAGCTTGGGTTTATGCTCACGGGCTTTGGCTTCCATAGCCTCATAGTCAATAACTTCATTTTTGTCTAAACCATAACTCACAACATTAAACCATTTACCACTCATATTTAAGGGCATACCATGGGTTAAATGGCCACCTTCAGCCAAACTCATACCCATAATAGTATCACCAGGTTGTAAAAAAGCTAAAAAGACGGCTTGATTAGCACTAGCACCGCAGTGGGGTTGCACATTAGCACACTCTGCACCAAATAGTTGTTTAGCACGGTCAATGGCTAATTGTTCGGCAATATCAACAAATTCACAGCCACCATAATAGCGGCGACCAGGATAGCCTTCGGCATATTTATTGGTTAATTGACTGCCTTGTGCTGCCATAACCCGTGGGCTGGCATAGTTTTCACTGGCAATTAACTCAATATTGTGTTCTTGACGGGTATTTTCATGGCTAATAGCTGCCCATAATTCAGGGTCAAACTGGGCTAGTGTAGGGTGTTCAGAAAACTGTGGAAACATGGCAAGTCCTTTGTTAGGCTTAAACAACTAAGGTAATTTAATTAAGGTAATTTAAAAGAACCATCAGCCCAGACGTGCGAGAAATAAACTTTGCTTCACGGTGTTAGCTCACCTCACTACAACGATTAATTCAAAAGTTGCAGTTTCCGTCAGTCACAAAGTATTGATGGGTTATATATTTTAACGTTATTTTAAAAATTGTTATACAAACTGTCTATAAGATTATGGGTAGGGCTATTAATACGTTTGTTATATAAATAATTATTAAAAGTAAAAATCAGGATTTTTAAGATTAAAGGATAAGCTAGGATTAAAAATCTTTATAATCTTTATAATCTTTATAATCTTTATAATCTTTAAATCCTGAAAATCCTGATTCAAATTTTAAGTTTTAAAAAAGTCTATTAATTAAACATATTAAATGGTTCAATTCCCAGTATTGCACCTGTGCTTGGCTGCACAATCACGGTATAAACAGTATATTTAATTTTTAAAGGAAGCACTAAAGACTCTTTAGGGTATTTCGTTTGCAAAGCTGTATAACGTGCCTGCATAAGTACATCGGTACTATTTAACGTATTTAATGGTCTGCCCTTTTGTTGCAATAAAGGCAATGCCTTTGCATAAGGAATATGTAAGTCTAAAACATGCGGTATATCAGGTCCACCACCCAAAGCAGAACCCGTCAATAAATTAAGCAAAGGGTAGCTGGCAACATCAGTCGGTATTGCGGCAGCAAGCGTTTTATAACCAAATAGTGGTTGAGTCCACGCATTTTGCATATCTAACGTGGGATTTTTAGAATCGCCCGCTATTTTAGCGACTTCGTACGCCAATACTAAATCAAAACGGTCTTTGGTAAACACCATATAGGCGGGTCTACCACTGGCTACAGTGTTTAAACCATACAGTAAAGCTGCTAACTGTATACAGGCAATCACTGTTAAATCAAATTTTAAAGTCTTTTTTAGGGGTTTATACACGATTAAAGTTAATAAAGGCCCTAATACAATATCAATGCCTAACATCATTATAAAAATAGGCCCAACCTCTAAAGCATTAGACAAAGGTGTTGGATACCAAACGCCGTACACCAAACCTAAGCTCATTAAAGCCACCACAATACTAACGGCTAAATGAATCGCAGCCGCTTTTAAATTATGGTGATTAAAAAATTTTATAAAACGCATTTTTAATAATCCTACGGTATTTTTTGTAAAGGTATATTTTATATTTTATTCGCAAGTAGATGGCAAATAATTATCAATACTATCTGGATGACTTCTCCAAGTGCTTTGAGTCCCCGCAAAACCAGTCACTCTTTTGTGGCACACCAAACGATAAGCTCCTAAAGTTTGTGCTAAAGAAAACACGACATACGCATCCCGTAACTCGCTTGTAACGGGGGCAGCGTTTCTAAACCGTACGTATACAGAGCAGCCTGTATGAATAAAGCCACCGCCACTAGTGGGCAACGTGGTACTAATTGTTGCCCCTCCAGGGCCAAATACCACATTCATTACATATTTACCGCTAATGTCTTTGGGTTCTGCAACACCGTAACTTATTCCGCCAGTCGGTGTGGTTTCTGTGTCAATACATACACCATTTGTATGTGCCAAAATCATACTTTTTTGCGCCCCATTCACCAAAGAAAATGCTTCATTGAGTTGTGCCGTAACAATAAAAGCGGTATATTGTGGAATCGCAATCGCTGCTAAGATACCAATAATCGCAATCACAATCATCAGTTCAATTAAAGTAAACCCCTGTTGAATAGTACGCAACATGACAGTCTCCTAAATGATGTAAAAAAACCGCCCTTTTGAGGCGGTTTGAAAGAAATTTATGAGATGATTAAATATTACTCACAAGTTGCTGGTAATAATTCAGCAGTAACTGTTGATGTTGCTGTTGCAATCGGACCAACTGTTGAACCTGTTTTTCTACAAGCTAAACGGAAAGCACCTGCAGTTTGAATTAATTCAAAGCCAACTTGATTATTACGTACACCCTCTGCTGACGTACCATTAAAAATGGCTGTTACAGTACAAGCAGTTGTGACAGGTGCAACTCCAGGGACGACTGTTGATGGTGTAAGAGGACCCGTTGCCACAACCCTTGCAACATATTTACCTGTAATAGCAGTTGCTATAGACATACCAGAGTCAGCAACAGTAGCATTTTGAACACACAAGCCAGTACTACTAAACTTTGAAGACAATGCCGGTAAACTTCCATTAACTAAAGACATTGCTTCAGCGATTTGCGCTTGTCCAATAAATTTTTTGTATTGCGGAATCGCAATGGATGCCAAAATACCGATAATTGCAATCACAATCATCAACTCAATTAATGTAAAACCTTTTTGAATAGTACGTAACATGATTATCTCCTGATGGATTATGTATTAAATGAAAATATCTTACAAAAAACTGTTTTTAAAGTTTGCTTTACAGCGATTACGGTTGTCTGTAATTTTGTAAGCTGAACGAATTATAAGCCTATAAAAACAAATCCTGCAAATGAAAAAAGGCTTGTTTAACATAATTAAACGGCGTATTTAGATTATGAACACTTAAATATAAACAGTGTCAAAAAAATATTTGAGACAATAAATAGGTATTTTGATACACATTGACAAGTTATGTTTTTTATGACAAAAAATGTCAGGTCAATACAAAAAATGTTTAATGTGTAACAGTAAAATTAGGCATTTATTATTAATAATAAAAATAAATAAATAAATAATATTTAACCAAAAATTAACAAAAAATTAACAAAAAAATTAACAAATTAGTAAAAAATATTAAAACCAAAAATCTGAATCAAGCTTTTTAGGATTTAAAGATTTAAAAAATACGATTACAACCGTTATTTATACAATAAACCTGCTTTTAAAACCAAAGTTTTTTTAATAATCATTCACTTTAAAAAAAGTATAATTTGTGATTATGTTTAAATACTTTTTTAAATTATTAAATTATTAAATTATTAAATTATTCTGCAATAGCATCATTGCCAATTTTATATCGCCCAAGCATTTACCCGTACTGTTATGAACCATATCCGAAATTTTTCTATTATTGCGCACATTGACCATGGCAAATCTACCCTTGCTGACCGCCTAATTGAACGCTGTGGCGGACTGTCTAGCCGTGAAATGGGTGCTCAAGTGCTGGACAATATGGATATTGAACGCGAACGCGGTATTACCATTAAAGCACAAACCGCTGCCTTGCACTACAAAGCATTAAACGGTGAAGTGTATAACCTTAATTTAATTGATACACCAGGCCACGTTGATTTTAGCTATGAAGTCAGCCGTAGCTTGTCTGCTTGCGAAGGGGCTTTATTGGTGGTTGATGCCAGCCAAGGCGTTGAAGCACAAACCGTAGCCAATTGCTATACCGCTATGGATTTAGGCGTTGAAGTGTTGCCTGTGCTGAATAAAATGGATTTACCCAGTGCTGACCCTGAAGCAGCTGCCGCTGAAATTGAAGATGTCATCGGTATTGATGCCAGTGGTGCAGTTAAAGCCAGTGCTAAAACAGGTATGGGCATTGATGATATTTTAGAATACGTGGTCGCTAAAGTGCCACCGCCTAAAGGCGACCCCGAAGCCCCATTACAAGCCTTGATTGTTGATTCGTGGTTTGATAATTATGTCGGCGTAGTAATGTTAGTACGTGTCGTTAATGGCCGTTTAAAAGCCAAAGATAAAATTCAATTGATGGCTTCAGGTGCGAGTTATCCCGTAGAATCGGTGGGGGTGTTTACGCCTAAATCAATCACCACTAGCCATATTCAAGCTGGGCAAGTAGGCTTTATTATTGCAGGGATTAAAGAATTACAAGCCGCCAAAGTCGGTGATACAGTTACGTTAGTGCCTCCCAAAAGTGCTGCTACTGCCTTGCCTGGCTTTAAAGAAGTTAAACCACAAGTATTTGCGGGTTTATACCCTGTTGAATCGAGTGAATATGACCAATTACGTGATGCTTTAGAAAAACTAAAATTAAATGATGCAGCACTACAGTATGAACCTGAAGTATCACAAGCCTTAGGCTTTGGCTTTCGCTGCGGTTTTTTAGGGTTGCTGCACATGGAAATTGTGCAAGAACGTTTAGAACGAGAATTTGACCAAGACTTAATTACCACTGCCCCGTCGGTTATCTATGAAGTTGTTTTAAAAGATGGCACTGTTCTTACGGTAGAAAATCCTAGTAAAATGCCAGAAGTGAGTAAAATTGAAGAAATTCGTGAACCGATTGTCAATGTAACTATTTTTTGTCCGCAAGATTATGTCGGTGTAATGATGTCGCTGTGTACCAGTAAGCGTGGCTTACAAAAGGATATGGCCTACCATGGTCGCCAAGTCGTATTAAAATATGAAGTACCTATGAGTGAAATTGTTTTAGACTTTTTTGACCGTATGAAATCGGCAACAAAAGGCTATGCGTCTATGGATTATGAATTTAAAGAATACCGTACTGCTGATGTGGTTAAAACTGACATATTAATTAATACAGAACGCGTTGATGCACTAAGTTTAATTTGTCATCGCAGCAATGCCCGTTTACGTGGACGTCAAGTAGCCGAGAAAATGCGTGAATTAATTCCACGTCAAATGTATGATGTTGCCATTCAAGCAGCAATCGGTATGGAAATTATTGCCCGCGAGAATATAAAAGCATTACGCAAAAATGTATTGGCTAAATGTTATGGCGGTGATATTTCGCGTAAACGTAAATTATTAGAAAAACAAAAAGCAGGTAAAAAACGTATGAAGCAAGTGGGCAGTGTAGAAATTCCACAAGAGGCTTTTTTAGCTATTTTACGTGTTGAAGATTAATTTTATATAGTCGTTATTTATGTAGTCATTTTTTATAAACATTATTTTTATAAACATTAATTTAATCAGGTTTAATAATGAAATCAATAGTAGAGTGGTTGTATAACAATATTAGTTTTTCTGTACCCGCTGCTTTAATGGCACTGACTGTGTTTACAGGCACTATGTGGCTGCTAGATTTATTGATATTTTCAAAAAAGCGTAAACAAGCCGCTGAAATAGCCATTGCCTCACTTGAACAAACGTATATCAAAACAAGCCCAACTGATGAGAACAAAGACAACAACGAATTAGAACAAAAAAAACAAATATTACGTGAAAAACACTTACGTATGCCATGGTGGTTAGACTACAGTGCGGGCTTTTTTGGAGTTGTTTTTATGGTGTTTGTTTTGCGTAGTTTTATCGCTGAACCTTTTAGAATTCCATCAGCCAGTATGATGCCAACCTTACAATCTGGCGATTTGATTTTAGTTAATAAATTTTCTTGGGGCGTTAGAATGCCCGTATTTAATAAAACAATCATAGAAACAGGTAGCCCTGACCGAGGCGATGTGATGGTGTTTCGCTTTCCACCACAACCTTCAATTGATTTTATTAAGCGTGTCATTGGTTTGCCAGGTGATACTTTAGAATATAACAATAAGGCTTTAACTCTTAACGGTAAAGTCGTATTCAAAGGACCACAAGCTGATGTATTAGACGAAACGGGCGAGATGTCTGGCACTAAAATGTCTTACGTGAAACATTTTATTGAAAACCTTCCTAGAAAAGATGGCAGTGAATTGAAATATTCTATTTTTAATAATTTTGACCGCCCGAGTCGTATTGACAATGGTAATTTTTTTACGCATACCGAAGCTTGTATCTATATCCCAGAAGGTATTCGCTGCATCGTCCCTAAAGGACATTATTTTGTAATGGGTGATAACCGTGATAACAGCCATGACAGCCGTTGGTGGGGGTTTGTACCTGAAGACAATATTGTGGGCAATGCTTTTTTTGTTTGGATGAATTTGGGGCTTCACTTTAATAGAATTGGTAGTATTCATTAATTTTTTGGGTATTGCTACTTAAAAATAGTTATTGTGTTTTTTATCTTACGCAAGCTTTATTTTGCTAAGAAAATTTTAGAAATATATACTTTAACCATATTAAAGTAGCAATGCCATT
>JBEDNN010000015.1:0-22574 GCA_041170585.1 Pseudomonadota bacterium
TGTTCGCATACGCATAGCGGTTATGGCTGTGGATATTGTCGGTATCAAAACCAACAGGATCCATACTCATAAACCGACCTATCGCTGGGTTATAGTACCTCGCACCCATGTATGACAAACCTGTTTCGTTGTCGTGGGGTTTGCCTGTGTAACCGATAGTATTGGTACTGGCTGCGGCTGATTTAGTTATTTTATCGCCATACGGGCGGTGGCTTTCTTTCCATAATATACTACCTTTAGAATCAGTTGCCATTACGGCTGTACCTGCTGGGTCTAAATGATAATAAGTTTGTTTCGTACTCGTAACAGACAATTGATTGGCTTTAGTCAATACCGTTTTATTACATGGTGTGCTGAATGTAAGGGGTGAAATACTACTGAAATAACCGACTGGGCAAGCATAAGTGTATATCGGTTCCGTAAATGTCCATAAACCAAGTGAATTACCTGATGATTTCTGCCGTTCTAAAGAGCGACATTTACTAAAAGAAACTGGATTACCTGATAAAGGTTCACCAAGATAATAAGGCACAAACCCAGAATGACAAGAAGGTGTCCCTACTTGTACAGTAGATGAACTCAATATCTGCTGACATTCAGTTCCCCCATTGACTAATATTTGTCCATTGGCACAACCAAATCCAGGCAACACGATTCTGTCTGATGAAGCAATTCGTTTATTACCTAAATAAATATGTTCGCTTACTTTAGAAGTAGCATTAACATTATTAAATGAATCACTCGTAAATTCTACCAATAGTTGTCCAGCGTTAGAATAAATTTCATAAGTTTTTACGGGTGTAGTAGGATTTGGAACAGCAGGTGTTGGAGCAGGTAACTTGCTTACCCAAATTCGTTGATTTAATCCATCATAACCATATTCTATTTGTTTAGATGTACCTTTATTAATATAACGCAGGTTAGATACTGCATCATAGATATAAGAGGTTGAATTTTTAGTAGTATGAACTGCATTAACATTTCCAGACAAGTCGTAAGTATAACTACCTATACCTGAAACCTCTTTTAAACGGTTAGAAACATCATAAGTATAATTAATTTTATTTACACCAAACGTTTGATTAGTAATATTGCCAGAATCACTATAACTAATAGTACCATTACCCCACGCACCATTAGCAGTAATTAAGCGATCGACATCATCAAATCCAAATGAACGGTTATTATTATTGTCTATTGTATCAACAATTGAAGATAAATTACCTGAATCATCATATCTATAACCAACATTAATTAGTAGAGTATTATCTTTTTTCCTATTTACAGAAACACTATTCGGTTGCAAACGAACATCTTGTCCATAAAATGTATTTAAACCATTAATAAAGTCTAAGCGTTTTATTTGTCCTGAAGGGTAATAGTCTAGTTTATTAATAAATTCGTTAATCATTGTGGGGCGACCCAACGAATTAGGTGCATAATCAATAAATTTTCCTAAAACACCATTAATTGTAGGATACCGTATTTGAGATAATTGATCGTTGGCATTATGCACATATTGAGTTTTAAAGGTTAAACCATCAACAATAACAGATTCGCCAATTAAATTATCATTTTCATCATAGTCATATAACTTAGTGGATACACCATTAATAATACTTTTTAGTTTATGTGTTTTTGTGTATTGTTTAGAAATACTAGAACTGTCTAGTCCAGACTTAGTTGTCGGCGATTTTTCAAATACTAAACGGTTATGACCATCATAAGCGAAATAAAATTCACCACCATGATTAGCAAACAACTCTTTTTTAAATATAATATTATTGGCATCATCACGTGTAAACACTGTTTCGCCAGACTCTGGATCAATGGTCTTTGACAAAAAACCACGAGTGTCATAAGCATAAGAACGTGTAATACCGCCCTGTGTAACAGATGTAATTTGGTCTCGCCCATTACGAGTGATTATTGTATTGGCTAAATCTTGTGGCGTTTTTATACTAATTAGATATTGTTCATCTGGATTACCATAGCTACGATAAGTATAAACTGTAGAAAATCCACGCTCATTTGTTACTGTTTTAATACCTGTGCCATAGCTAATTGATGTTGATGTATTATCAGCATTTTTTGTACTAATCACACGGCCTAATCCATCATAGGTATAGTGAGTACCTTGATTATTATTATTCGGATTAGACTCAAATGTTTTTCTACCTAAAGCGTCATACGAAAAGTACTGAGTTATTGTCCCTAAATTAACTGATTGAATTCTGCCTAGTACATCATATTGTATAAACTCTGATAAACCGCCGCGTGTTGAAACCTTGTTAAGTGGATAATAATCAATGCTGGTGGTATTACCTTTTGGCTTTTTAATTGTTTTAACTCTATTAAGGTTATCGTAAGTATATTGTGTAATAATATTTTCATTAGTTGTTTCGCTATTGATGGTACCTGTATCATTCACTAGTCGACTAATAATAACCCCCTCTGGCTGTACTTCATTTTGTGGAGTACCCCGTTTATAGTTACTATATTTATGGATTAAACCTCGAGGAAATGTAGTAGCTTGAATATCACCATTATCATAATATTGATGGGCTGTTGCTACACCATTATTTATGGTTTTAAGCAAATTGCCTTTAGAATCATATTCCCAGCTTTTTGTACTGATACTTTTTGTCTTTCCAAATATAGCCTCTGAAAGTGATAGTGTATCATCTGATGCTTCTATTACTTCAGTTTTAGGCAGACCAACAATCCAGCGATAGGTATCATGGTGATAAGTATTTTTAGTTACTCGTTCGCTACCGGAAGAATGATTCTGCTCAACAGTAAGTTGTGGAAAACCGTAAGTATCAAACTGACTATAAGTTGTCAAGTATTTTGCACCACCTCTAATTACTGTTTTATTACTGACTACGGGTATATAAAAAGCATCATCACGTAAATCAGACCCTAAAATTCTAATCGTATATTTATCATCTGAAATTTTATGCTTACTATATGTATATTCGGTATTTGAAACAACGTTACTACTAAGGTCGTAAATAACAACTTTTGATAGTGTTCCATATAAATGCGTCTCACCGTTGCATGTCAAAATAGGTACATTAGGAAAATTAGGATTTGTTGCAGGATTTTTATAATAGTACTCATACGACCCAAGAGTACTAAACCGATTATGGTAATACATCGTTATATTAGTTGGTGATACTAATGTTGTAACAGTGCGTGTTGTAATAACTGGCTTATTAATCTCAAAACCATAGGTATAAGTCCAGACTAAAGGTACGGTACTATTGCTATCAATGATAGTTTTTTTACTAATTGCAGCAAACTTTTGTGAAGCCAGATAATTATAGACTGTAACAAAGTTAGTTTCTAAATTAATGTTTTTATATTCATATTGATGAGTTGCACCTTGAGGGTCTATTTTTTTAGTTAAAAGCCCCCAAAACTCATTAGTATTCTTACTAATAACGCCTTTGCTATCTAATAAATAAAATTTATTATAATCATAACTAGTTTTTTCACCCACCTGATTAGTAAAAGATCTAAGTACTCCATAGCTGGTTCTATAAAAATTAAACTCAATTTCTGAGCTAGTTGCTGTTCTCGTAACAGGTCTTTCCTCTATTGTTTCAAACTGATATACAACCGACTGACTAGCATGTGAAATGGTTAAATAAGTATAAGAATTACCTAAATAATTGATGGGTTGTGTATTGTATTGATAGTTTACTTGACGACCATCATTAGTAGTAATTTTTGTAATACGCTCTTCTATAACTGGGTCATATTCAATAACTGCATAGTTGTTATTTGCATCAGTGATTTTAGTTGTTAAATAACGATACGTTGGACAATTAAAATTATCACCTCCATTCGCTTTTGCATGTGCAGATGACGCAAAAGCCTTTTTCATCTCGTATTGCGTCCCATTCTTATCTGTTATAGTAAATGAACCTTGGAGTGGAGTGTTAGGAAATATACCTGTGTGTGAGATACGCCATAGGTTATTAGCCAATTTCATATTGCTATCACCAGAAATACTTTGTGCCGAACTCCCATCAGGAAGCTCAAACTGTACAAAATTTCTAGCAGGCTTATTGCAAGCTGCACCTTCAACAAATAAAGTAGCAGTACCAAAGTGCATTTGCCAGCCTTGTAATCCATAGAAGTTAGACTGGCTGCTATAAGCAGCCTTCATGCGTGAGCTGTTATAAAAACGCTGGATACTTAAATCAAATCCACCATTTCCTGGAATATGCATATCCGTATGGCTTAGATGCAAAGAACCTCTAGCAGTATCAATATATTCATTGGCAAATGCTGAAGTAACGCCTGAATTTTTATTAACACCTAATGTACCAAAATAATCACCTAAAGGTTGATTTGATATCTGAGTAACCTGAGAGCATACTATGCTCACCCCCATCATCAGCGACAGAGCAATCAGCAGGCGTATTATTTTATGCAGCACGGCGACTGGTGATTGGCGACTGGTGATTGGCGATTGGCGATTGGCGATTGGCGATTGGCGATTGGCGATTAAAAACATCTGATGCACCTTATTTAATAATTCAATCGAATATTTTACAACATATTGTAAATATTTGTAAAGAAAAAATCCCCACTGACATAACATCAATGGGGATTTTGATTGACTATCTAACTACTAATACGTTTATTCATCAGCTTCAACGGCTAACTCGGTGACAGGAGTGTTAAATATCGTCTCTGCACGGCGTTCAGCTGCCTCGGCTTCTATGCGTGCTTGACGTGCCAAATGCGTTGACAAGCCTGTACCTGCTGGAATTAAACGCCCAACAATTACATTTTCTTTTAAGCCACGTAAATCATCACGTTTACCCATAATAGATGCTTCAGTTAAAACACGCGTCGTTTCTTGGAATGAGGCCGCCGAAATGAAACTGTCGGTAGACAGCGACGCTTTTGTAATACCCATCAATAAGTTCGCATGAATCGCAGGTGTTTTGCCTTCAGCTACAACGCGGTCATTTTCATCTAACATAATTGAACGATCAACTTGCTCACCAGGAATAAATTTAGTATCACCTGGTGACTCAATCGCCACACGACGCAACATTTGACGCACAATCACTTCAATATGCTTGTTATTAATACGCACACCTTGTAAGCGGTATACATCTTGAACTTCATCGACAATATAGTTCGCTAAAGCTTCTATACCTAATAAACGTAAAATATCTTGCGGGTCAGCAGGTCCCATGACGATTAATTCGCCTTTATTGACGACTTGCCCTTCATGCACCAAAACATCGCGGTCTTTCGGAATGAGAAACTCTTCTGGGTTACCGTCTAAATCAGTGATAATTAAACGTTGCTTGCCCTTGGTTTCTTTACCGAACGTGACTACCCCCGTTACTTCTGCCAACATACCCGCATCTTTAGGTGAGCGAGCTTCAAATAGTTCAGCGACACGTGGTAAACCGCCGACAATATCACGGGTTTTTTGTGATTCTGTAGAGATTTTCGCCAATACTTCACCGACACCAATTTCCTGACCATCGCGTACTGTAATCAAAGCCCCAACAGGTAAACTAATACTAACTGCATGGTCTGTACCACCAATTTTTACTTCTTTACCAGAGGCATCTAATAATTTAATACTTGGACGTAAAGTAGTATTAGCTTTATTAGTACCCCCACGGCGTTTAGCATCAATGACGACTAAAGTTGAAGAACCGATAGCGAAATCTTCTTGGCGGCTGACAGTAATGCCATCTTGTACATTTTCAAATTTAATTGTTCCTGCATATTCTGCAACAATTGGACGCGAGTTGCCGTCCCAATTGGCAATACGTTCACCAGCAGGTACTTTTACCCCATCGTGGGCACGTAATGTAGCACCGTAAGGCACTTTATGACGCTCACGTTCACGCCCTGTATCATCCATAATAATGGCTTCACCTGAACGTGAAATAACAATTTGCTCACCTTTATTATTGGTTACATAACGCATCACTGAAGAAAACCGCACAGTCCCTGCGGCTTTAGCATCTATGCTAGAAACAATCGCAACTCGTGAAGCCGCACCACCAATGTGGAATGTACGCATCGTCAGTTGTGTTCCGGGTTCGCCAATGGATTGTGCTGCAATAACCCCAACAGCTTCGCCAGAGTTTACCAATTGACCACGGCCTAAATCACGGCCATAACATTTAGCACATAAACCCCAACGTGTTTCACAAGTAAGCGGTGTACGCACTTTAACTTCATCTAAACCACTGTGTTCAATCACATCACACAAGGTTTCATTAAGCATAGTTCCATCGGCAGCGATGAGTTTTCCTGTACTTGGACTGATGATGTCACCAATCACTACGCGGCCTAAAATACGGTCACGTAAGCTCTCAATTTCTTGTCCGCCTTCTACTTTTGCCCGCATCAGCACACCACGTTCAGTAAAGCAGTCATCTTGTCTAATCACTAAATCTTGAGTAACATCCACTAAACGACGCGTTAAATAACCTGAGTTAGCGGTTTTTAATGCGGTATCAGCCAAGCCTTTACGCGCACCATGCGTTGAAATAAAATACTGTAAAACGTTTAAACCTTCACGGAAATTAGCGGTAATAGGTGTTTCAATAATTGAACCATCGGGTTTTGCCATCAAACCACGCATACCCGCTAATTGTTTGATTTGTGTCACTGAACCACGTGCGCCTGAATCAGCCATCATATAAATTGAGTTAAATGATTCTTGCTGTACGGGTTTGCCATGGCGGTTATTGACTGTTTCTACCGCTAATTCTTCCATTAATACTTTAGCAACGGTATCACCTGCTTTAGACCATTTGTCTAATACCGAGTTATAACGCTCTTGATTCGTCATTTGACCATTGGCATATTCATTAGAAACTTCTTTGACTTCGGCTGTCGCTTTTGCAACAATATCGGCTTTACGTGCAGGAATCAACATATCATTCATGGCAATAGAAATACCGCCACGTGTTGCCAATTTAAAGCCATAATCTTTTAAATTATCCGCTAAAACAACGGTGTCACGTAAACCACAATTACGGAAACTAGTATTAATTAATTTAGAAATTTCTTTCTTTTTTAAAGCTTTATTAATATTATCAAACGGTAAACCCGGTGGTAATATTTCTGACAACATAGCACGGCCGACTGTCGTTTCATACCGCTTAATCGTATTAATCAGTGTATCAGTATCAAGAGAGTCACGCACCGACTCAACGATACGTACTGTAATACGTGTAGTCAGCTCTACTTGTTGTGTATCAAAAGCTCGACGGACTTCATTCACATCAGCAAACATCATACCCTCACCTTTACCGCCGGTTCGCGCACGGGTTGCATAATATAAACCCAATACAATATCTTGGCTAGGGACAATAGACGGATCACCTGATGCTGGAAATAATACATTGTTAGATGCTAACATTAATGTACGGGCTTCCATCTGTGCTTCTAATGACAAAGGCACGTGAACCGCCATTTGGTCACCATCAAAGTCAGCATTAAATGCCGAGCAGACCAGCGGGTGTAGTTGAATCGCTTTGCCTTCTGTTAATTGCGGCTCAAATGCTTGAATCCCTAAACGGTGTAGGGTTGGCGCACGGTTTAATAACACAGGGTGTTCGCGAATAACTTCCTCTAAAATATCCCATACGATAGGTTCTTGGGCATCTACAATTTTTTTGTGTTGCTTAATATTTTGTGAATAACCCCGTGCTTCTAATTCGCGGTAAATAAATGGCTTAAACAACTCTAAAGCCATTAATTTTGGTAATCCACACTGGTGTAATTTTAATGTAGGGCCTACGACAATCACTGACCGACCTGAATAATCAACACGCTTACCCAGTAAGTTTTGACGGAACCGACCACCTTTGCCTTTAATCATATCCGCTAAAGATTTAAGTTGGCGTTTATTTTGACCAACCATTGCTTTACCGCGACGCCCATTGTCTAATAAGCTATCTACCGCTTCTTGTAGCATACGTTTTTCGTTGCGGGCAATAATTTCAGGGGCTTTTAACTCTAATAATTTTTTTAAACGGCTATTACGGTTAATGACTCGGCGGTATAAATCGTTTAAATCTGATGTAGCAAAGCGTCCGCCGTCTAATGGGACTAATGGGCGTAACTCGGGCGGTAATACGGGCAATACAGTTAAAATCATGTGTTCTGGCTTCATACCAGAGCGTTGAAAGCCTTCTAAAATTTTAACGCGCTTTGCACATTTTTTAATCTTTGTTTCTGAACCACCTGCTGCTAATTGAGTACGTAAATCAGCAATTTCACCATCTACATCTAAAGTACGCAATAAAGCCTGTACACCTTCTGCACCCATAATAGCTTTAAATTCATCACCATATTTTTCAATATTAGATAAATAATCTTCTTCAGTCATGATTTGACAGCGTTTAAGCGGTGTCATACCGGGCTCGACGACGACAAATGCTTCAAAATATAATACACGTTCAATATCACGCAATGCCATATCTAACACCATACCTAAACGGCTGGGCAGTGATTTTAAAAACCAAATATGTGCAACAGGTGATGCTAAATCAATATGCCCCATACGTTCACGGCGTACATTTGACAGTGTTACTTCTACGCCGCATTTTTCGCAGGTAACGCCTTTAAATTTTAAACGCTTATATTTGCCACACAAGCATTCATAATCTTTAACAGGACCAAAAATTTTGGCACAAAATAAGCCATCGCGTTCTGGTTTTAAGGTGCGGTAATTAATAGTCTCTGGTTTTTTAACTTCACCGAAAGACCATGAGCGAATTTTTTCTGGTGAAGCAATCCCAATGGTGATGGCTTCAAAGGTTTTTTGTGGTTCAGCATGCTGCTGAAACATATTCATTAAAGATTTCATGCAAATTCCTTGGATATTTCTGTAGAACTATTTGAGCAGTTAAAAATAATTAAAATAGTTAAAATAATTGAGTAAATTTACTTAAATAAATTATTTACTATGACAACAGTACGGAGCTATTTTTAATGTCGTCATAGTAAATATAAATACCTTGCTATAAATACCTTACTCTAAAGCCATATCTAAGCCCAACGAACGAATCTCTTGCACCAGTACATTAAATGATTCAGGCATACCTGCTTCAATAGTATGTTCACCTTTGACTAAACTTTCATACACTTTAGTACGGCCATTAATGTCATCTGATTTAACAGTCAGCATTTCTTGTAAAGTATAAGAAGCACCGTAGGCTTGTAACGCCCAACATTCCATCTCACCAAAACGTTGGCCACCAAATTGTGCTTTACCGCCTAATGGCTGCTGTGTCACTAAACTATAAGGCCCTGTTGAACGGGCATGCATTTTGTCATCAACCAAATGGTGTAACTTGAGTACATGCATAATTCCGACTGTGACGCAACGCTCAAATGCATCACCCGTTCGCCCATCAAATAAAGTTGCTTGCGTTTTATAGGGCATTAGTTTTAATGTATCCACTACCTCACTTGGATAAGCTAAATCAAGCATAATATCAATTTCAGTTTCAGCAGCACCATCAAATACAGGCGTTGCAAAGGTCATACCTTTAGCCAATTGAGTGGCCATAGCGAGGACTTCTTCATCACTTAAACCATTGATGTCTTCAGTTTTACCTGTGGTGTTGTATACCGCTTCCAAGTATTGACGGACTTCATTTACTTTGGCTTGTGCTTTTAGCATATCATCAATACGTTGACCAATACCACGGGCAGCCCAGCCCAAATGCACTTCAAGAATTTGCCCGACATTCATACGCGAAGGAACGCCCAAAGGATTGAGTACAATATCCATCGGTGTACCATCAGCCATGTGTGGCATATCTTCTACAGGTAAAATACGTGAGACTACGCCTTTATTGCCGTGTCGTCCTGCCATTTTGTCACCTGGTTGTAAGCGACGTTTAACTGCTACGTATACTTTAACCATTTTTAACACACCCGCAGGCAATTCATCACCTTGGGTTAATTTTTTTCGTTTTTCTTCAAAAGCCAAGTCAAATGCATGGCGTTTTTGTTCTAAACTGTCTTTAGCTGATTCAATGGCATTTGCAGTGGCATCATCTTCCATACGCAATTCAAACCAATGATATTTACTCAAGTTTGTCAATACGTCTGCTGTGAGCACTGTACCTTTTGCTAATTTTTTGGGCGTACCACTGCCTACTTTATTGAGCAAGGTTTTATACAATCGGTCAAATACATCGGTTTCAACAATTCGTAATTGATCATTTAAATCTTGACGGAAACGCTTTAACTCATCGTCAATGATACTTTGAGCACGGTTATCGCGTTCAAGACCTTCACGTGTAAATACTTGCACGTCAATTACAATCCCGTTCATACCTTGTGGTACACGTAAACTAGAATCCTTGACATCAGAGGCTTTTTCACCAAAAATAGCACGCAGTAATTTTTCTTCAGGCGTTAAGGTAGTTTCACCTTTAGGGGTTACTTTACCGACTAATACGTCACCTGATTTAACTTCAGCACCAATATGCACGATACCGCAGTCATCTAATCGACTGAGTTTAGATTCAGATAAATTACTAATATCACGCGTAATGTCTTCGTTGCCTAATTTGGTATCACGGGCAAAGCACTGTAACTCTTCAATATGGATACTGGTATAGCGGTCATCAGCGACTACACGCTCACTAATTAAAATAGAATCTTCAAAATTATAGCCATTCCAAGGCATAAAGCCTACCAACATATTTTGCCCTAAAGCCAATTCACCCAAATCAGTTGATGCACCATCAGCAATTACATCTTTGGCTGCGACTATATCGCCTTTACGCACAATAGGACGTTGAGTAATGTTGGTATTTTGATTTGAACGGGTAAATTTAGTTAAGTTATAAATATCTACACCGACTTCGCCTGCAATATTTTCATTGTCATTGACACGAATAACAATACGGTTTGCATCAACAAAATCAACCCAACCACCGCGTAACGCTTGTACTGCAGTGCCGCTATCGACGGCAACAGTTCGCTCAATGCCTGTGCCTACAAACGGTTTTTCAGGACGCAAACAAGGAACGGCTTGTCGTTGCATATTTGCTCCCATTAAGGCACGGTTTGCATCATCATGTTCTAAGAAGGGTACTAATGACGCCGCTACAGATACAATTTGTGATGGAGCAATGTCAATATACTGTACTTCAGAAGGCTGCATTAACATTGTTTCGCCCGCTTTACGACAGGCGACTAACTCATCAATCATTTTGCCATTTTTATCTAAGCCTGCGTTGGCTTGTGCAATAGCAAATGTACCTTCTTCAATCGCTGACAAATAGTCTACTTGGTCAGTAATTTGAGTATTTTCTACTTTACGATAAGGCGTTTCTAAAAAACCATATTCGTTTAGTCGTGCGTACAAAGCCATTGAGTTGATTAACCCAATATTTGGTCCTTCTGGTGTTTCAATGGGGCAAACACGGCCATAATGGGTTGGGTGTACATCACGTACTTCAAACCCTGCACGTTCGCGAGTTAAACCCCCCGGACCTAGTGCTGATACACGGCGTTTGTGGGTGATTTCAGACAATGGATTGGTTTGATCCATAAACTGACTTAATTGACTTGATCCAAAAAATTCTTTGATTGCAGCAGAAATAGGCTTAGAATTGACTAAATCATGCGGCATTAAATTTTCACTTTCAGCCTGACCTAAGCGTTCTTTAACGGCCCGTTCTACCCGCGCTAAACCACTACGAAACTGATTCTCTGTTAATTCGCCTACACAGCGTACACGGCGATTACCTAAGTGATCAATGTCATCAACTACACCGTTGCCGTTACGCAAGCTAACCAATGTTTTAAGTGTTTCTAAAATATCACTGTGATCTAATACCATACTGCCTGTTGAATCAGGACGGCCAAAGCGAGCATTGACTTTCATACGGCCTACACGCGATAAATCGTAGGTGTCTTCTACAAAAAATAAACGTTTAAATAAAGTCTGTACCGCATCTTCTGTAGGCGGTTCACCGGGACGCATCATACGATAAATAGCAACACGGGCCGTTAATTCGTCGGTCGTATCATCTGAACGCAAGGTTTGTGAAATATAAGGCCCTTGATTAAGATCATTAATATACAAGGTTTTGAATTGAGTGATACCCGCAATACGCAGGCTATTCAAGATAGTTTCAGTGACTTCATCATTGGCATTAGCAATTAACTCACCTTCATCACTAACAATATTGCACGCCAAAATTTTACCTAATAAATAATCTTCAGGAACGCTAATATGGCTTAGGTTTGCATCTTTTAGAGTACGTAAATCTTTTCCAGAAATCTTTTTATCTTTAGCCACTAAAACTTCACCGTCATGACTGATGATATCAAAACGAGCCGTTTCACCTGACATACGTTCAGATATAAAGTGCATTTGTGCACCATCAGGCATTAAATCAAATACATCTTGCTGATAAAACTCTGCCAAAATTTGCTCTGGATTCATGCCTATTGCTTTAAGCATAATAGTCGCAGGCATTTTACGACGGCGATCAACACGCATATACACGGTATCTTTAGGGTCAAATTCAAAATCTAACCATGAACCGCGATAAGGAATCATACGCGCACTAAATAATAATTTGCCCGAGCTGTGCGTCTTACCTTTGTCATGCTCAAAAAACACACCTGGTGAACGGTGTAGCTGGCTAACAATAACGCGTTCAGTACCATTAATTACAAATGAACCTGTGTTGGTCATTAATGGCAATTCACCCATATACACTTCTTGTTCGCGTACTTCCTTTGTCGTTGGTTTGCTGGCTTCAGAATCCATAATAATCAGTCGGATTTTTGCACGAACTGCTGAAGAAAAAGTCAGGCCACGCATTTGGCATTCTCGTACATCAAATACAGGTGCTGCTAAACTGTAGCTGACATAGTCTAAGCGAGCAAAGCCGTTGTTAGAGACGATTGGAAAAATACTGGTAAATGCAGATTGTAAGCCTACATCTTTGCGTTTTAATGGTGCAGTATTCTCTTGTAAAAAAGCGGCATACGCATCCAGTTGAGTTTGTAACAAATAAGGTACAGGATAACCACCAGTGCGGGTACCAAAACTTTTACGAATGCGTTTTTTTTCGGTAAAAGTATAATTTTGTTGGGTCGTACTCATGAAGATGAACCTCTTAATGTGAGACTATAGGTGAATGATAAAAAATAGAAGCAAATAAAACGGGAGCAAATAAAATAAATAAAATAAATAAAATAAATAAAATAAATAAAATAAATAAAATAAATAAAATAAATAAAATAAATAAAATAAATAAAAACAAACAGAAATTGTTTTAGTGTTTAACCACTTTCAAAATTTTATTTATAGAAAAATTTATAGGGAGATTTATAAGAAAATTTGCAGGAAAACAAAGCTCTGATTTTTTAAGGCTTAAAAAGTATATTTTTAATAGTTTTGAAAAAAGTCTATTAATCAAAAACTTACTTGGCGACTGGCCTCTACCAGCCTTGGCGGACAGTTGTGTTGTACTAAACTATAGTATAGCAACCCGACCAAGATAGCCTTGTATTTTAGCATACAATTTTATATACAAATATTATGCCAATTTAAAAGGTGATTAATCGCGGTTAATCGTAATTAATTGCCTTAAAAAGCTATATTTTATGATTATTTTTACAAGAGCGGCTTAAATAAACACTATGAAAAAACGTTACGTCTTTATTTTGTGTTGTTCAGTTATTTTAAGTATTGTTGTTATTAATGCACCTGCTATTTGGTTATCGTCTTTTGTTTGGCGTTATAGTAAAGGATTAATATCACTTGAACGTACTTGGGGGACTGTATGGCAAGGTACAACACAAATACGCATACACCGCTCTGAAAAAGAAACGTTATTAATGCCCGAAGCCATAACATGGCATTTAACATTAAATAGACAAAACACTGTTTTAAACGCAGTTATTAGCCTTCAAAGTGCCGCACTAAGTACACCTGTTCAATTAGTATTGAGTAGCACTTTAGGTATTAGTGATAAGTCTTTAATTAATAAAGACTTCATTGATAGTTTAATAAATCCAGCGATACTTATTCAACTTAGTTCAGGACAATACCAATTGCCTATTAACAGTTTAAGTTATTTAGGTGCACCTTTTAATACAATTAAGCCCAGTGGTCAGGCTTTGCTTGCGTGGAGTCGTTTGACACATTTAAGTAGTAGCCGCGATTTGCCAGTCGTTGATTTTCGTATCGGTATTAATCAATTGCGTACGCTTTTGACTGGTACAACTTTTTTAGGGCATTATGATTTACTTGCCATTTTTGAAAAGAATACGGGTTGGTTACTTACATTAAAAACACGTAGCGACGCATTACCGCTTGAAACAAAGCTAATACTTAGCGGGACAGGCAAACTGTTTGTTCAAGGCGGTGCTTCGTTTGAATTACGTGCCAAAGGTTCTACACCGACAGTACAAGAACAGTTGAGTACTTTATTGAGCTTTTTAGGACGCAAAGAGGGTAATGAGTATGTTTTACGGGTTCAGTAGATTTTTTGGCATTGCTACTTTAGTGAGGTTCAGGTACAAATTTATAGATAATTTTTAGTAAAAATAAAGTTTAGTAAAAATAAATTTATTAAAAATAAATAAGGTCTATTTATTTTAGATAAAACACACAATAACTGAATAACTGTTTTTAAGTAGAAATGCCATAACTTTAAATTTTTAACGTAATTTTTAACGTAATTGCTCTAAATAACGTTGTGCATCTAGTGCTGCCATACAACCCGTTCCAGCACTGGTAATCGCTTGACGGTATACATGGTCAGCAACATCACCCGCCGCAAATACGCCCGCAACGCTGGTTTGAGTGGCCATACCTTGTGTGCCGCTTTGTACCGTTAAATAACCGTCTTTAATGTCTAATTGCCCTTTGAAAATATCGGTATTGGGTGAATGGCCTATAGCAATAAAACAACCGTGTACCGCAATATCTTGTGTTGTATTATTTTGCGTTGATTTAACGCGTACGCCTGTTACACCTGATTCATCGCCCAATACTTCTTCTAAAGTACTATTAACTTGTAATTTAATTTTTCCTTCAGCAACACGAGCCATTAGCTTGTCTACCATAATTGCTTCAGCTTTAAAGGTGTCGCGGCGATGAATTAATGTGACTGTTTTACAAATACCCGCTAAATATAAGGCTTCTTCTACTGCCGTATTACCGCCGCCGACTACGGCTACATCTTGATTTTTATAAAAAAAACCATCACATGTCGCACATCCACTGACGCCTTTGCCCATAAAAGCGGCTTCGCTGGGTAAGCCTAAATATTTAGCTGATGCACCCGTCGCAATAATCAATGCATCACAAGTATAAATACCGTTATCACCCGTTAAAGTGAACGGCTTATTTTTGACATCTACCGTATGAATATGGTCATAGACTATTTGAGTATTAAAGCGTGTTGCGTGGGCTTCAAACCGTGCCATTAAATGAGGACCTTCTACACCCATGGCATCAGCAGGCCAATTGTCTACATCGGTTGTAGTCATTAGCTGCCCGCCTTGTGCCATACCAGTAATCACTGTGGGTTTTAAATTAGCTCTAGCAGCATAAATGGCTGCGCTGTAACCTGCAGGGCCTGAACCTAAAATAAGTACTGTGTGGTGGGTTAATGTAGTCATAATTGATGTTTTTTGATGTTTTAAAAGTGAAAGAAACTAACAGTAAAATAATAAAAATAATAAAAATAATAAAAATAATAAAAATAAAATAACGCAGCAAAGCGGTAAAAATAACAGTAATAAAAATATACTAAATAGTATAGCTACCCTATTTTTAAAGCGGACTTTCTATTTCAAAGTAACGGGTTGTAATATTAAGCTGATGGCTTAACACTTTGCCTAGAGCTTGAATACCATAGCGTTCTGTTGCATGATGCCCCGCTAATAATAATAGCACACCACTTTCTCGGGCGATATGTACATGTTGTTCGTTGGCTTCGCCTGTTAAAAACACGTCAATGCCTGCCGCAATTGCTTTTTCAAAATAAGAGCCACCGCCGCCTGTACACCATGCAATACGCTTTAATGGTTTTAGTAGCTTGGTGTGATGGGCTTGACTAGTTATAGCTATTATGTTGTTTAATGGCTTGTTTGATGGGTGTAATTGATTTTGAATATGTTCAATTAACGCGTCTTGTGTAGTGTATTGATTAGGAATATCGCCTATCCACACAATATATTCAGCGTTTAAAGGGGTTGCGTTTAACAACCCCAATTGTTGTGCCAGTTGTATATTGTTACCTAATTGTGCATGTGCGTCCAAAGGCAAATGATAAGCCAATACATTTAAATTGGCGGTTAAAATACTGTTTAAGCGTGTGCGACGAAATCCAGTGATTGTGCCGTCTTCACCTTTCCACATTAAGCCGTGATGCGTGATGAGTGCTTGTGCCTGCCAATGAATAGCCGCTTCAATGGCTGCTTGATTGGCGGTAACTGCTAATGCTACCCTTGAAATTATCGCATTACCCTCTACTTGTAGACCATTCGGGCAATAATCTTTAAATCGCCAAGGTTCTAGTAGTTGATTGCAAGTATCAACTAAATTATCACGGCTACAGGAATGTTCTATTGTCATAATGCTCATAATGAATAGTTTAAATACATTTATATAAAAAATATTAAAAACATGTTTCTCAAACTTTCAAATTCAAAATTTGAATCAAGATTCTCAAAACTTAAGGCTTTTAAAGACTTTAAAGACTTTAAGGATTCTAAGGATTTTAAAGATTTTAAAGATTTTTAAATTTGTTTTATCCTGTTTTATCTTTTAATTTTTTAATTTTAAAAATCCTGATTCTAATTATTATTTATACAATAGTCCTTGTCCTTGTTTGAAAATCTTAAATTTTAAATCTTAAATCTTAAATACTATTAATTATGAATATGAAAAAAATTTGGTTATTGTTTGCACAAGTTGTCACAGTCTGTGTCGCCATTTTATTCGTCTTAACGACTTTAAAGCCACAATGGTTAAATAATCGTTTAGGCATACCCACTAATGTTGTAGCCGCTAATCCTGTAACAGTTACGCCTAGACCGAGAGTAAATATTAATACTGCACCGATTGCCTCATTTGCAGATGCTGCCGACCGCTCAAGTAAAGCCGTAGTTAATGTATTTACCAAACAAAAACGTAAAAGAATGAATGGTTTTGAGAATGACCCACGCTTAAATGACCCATTTTTTAACTTCTTTTTTAATTTACCTCGGCAACAAATGCCACCAGAACACAATGAAGGCACTAGTTTAGGCTCGGGTGTCATAGTCAGTACCGATGTTGAAGGAACTACTTTGGTGATTACCAATAGTCATGTCATTGACCAAGCTGATAGCATTGAATTGGTTTTAAGCGATGGCCGTCGTGCATCTGCAACGGTAGTAGGCAGTGACCCTGATACCGATATTGCCGTATTAAAAATGCAATTAAGCCAAGTTCCTGTAATTGAATGGGGCGAATTAGCCGATGTACGTGTAGGCGATGCGGTACTTGCCGTTGGAAATCCATTTGGTGTTGGACAAACTGTTACACAAGGTATCGTGTCAGCATTAGGCCGTAACCACGTGAGTGGTAACACTTTTGAAAATTTTATTCAAACCGATGCGGCGATTAATCCAGGTAATTCAGGTGGGGCATTAACCGATAGCCAAGGCCGCTTAATTGGGATTAATACGGCTATTTATAGTAAAGACGGAGGTTCTTTAGGTATTGGTTTTGCTATCCCTGTTACAACAGTCAAGCAAGTCATGACACAATTATTAAAATATGGTTCGGTAACTCGTGGTTATATCGGCGTAACACCAATGGATATCACTGATGTAGTACAAGAAAAATTTAATGTGCCTGCAAATATAACAGGCTCTGTCATTGCAATGGTACAGCCCAATAGCCCTGCAACTGGAGGCGGGATAATTGTAGGTGATGTTGTACAACGAATTGGTAACACTGCCATTAAAGACAGTGCAGATTTACTCAATACCATTGCAAGTACACCGCCCAACACTACGATTACCGTTCAAGTGTGGCGGGCTGGGAAATTGCTTGAACTCACTGTAAAAATTGCAAAAAGACCTAGCGGTATACAAAAAATGCAGCGTGAATCGCAAGAGTAACCAGAGTTATTTAATTTACATTTTAAATTTAATTTTAGTTTTGTATAAGCCCTATAAAGCTGCAATAAAAACTATAAAAACTATAAAAATTATAAGTAATAAAATGCCATTGCAGCTATAACAGTAGGTATCAAAGCAGCGATTAACAGTTTGAATGGCTGAATAGTATAGTTAGGAAAATGTTGTTTTAAAATAGCAGCCCCAGCTGGATTAGGTGCATTGGCAATAACGGTTAATCCACCGCCTGTCACTGCACCTGCTACTAAAGTATATTGTGCAGTATCCGATAAATTGTCAATTAAAGAGGCTAAATAAGTCAGTGCGGCATTGTCAATAAACGCAGTTAAAACAATCCCGCCTAAAAACAATTGATTGTCACTGCTACTACTTAAAATAGGTTGTAACCAATGGCGTTGTGGTTCACCTAAAACAATTAAACCTGCTAAAAAGAAAGCCACAAACAAGCCTTCGCGAATCATTAAGCGTTGTTGATATTTGGAAGAAACATAAGTCAGTATAAGAAATACTACAAATATACCTATAAGCCACACCGGTTGGTGTGCAAAAAACACAATAGCTGCTAATAATAAAATATGAGTCAAGACAAGGGCTATAGGTGTTTTATGGATTTCATTGTGTTGTGTATCAATCATTTTAATAATGCACAACTCTTTATAAAAAAACACAGTGGCAATTAAAGTATTTAATATTATTGCGATAGTCGCTTTCCAGGCAAATGTTGCCATCATAAAAGAGGTATCCCATTGCCACTTTTGAGCAACCATCACAATAGGCGGAGCAGCAAAAGTTGTAAATGTGCCTCCAATAGAAATATTAACAAATAAAACACCCAGTGTTGCATATTTTAGTTTTGTAGAGATATTTTGCTGAAATAGTTGTTGTGATAAAAGCAATGCCGCAATGGTCATAGCAGCAGGTTCAGTTATCCATGAACCTAAAATAGGTAATAAGGACAGTGCTGTACAGTAAAACACTACCCCATTGACCAAAGGGAGTGTACGGCTAATCCAAAGTACGGCACTTAAAACTATTTGTAAAATAGGGCGGGTCGCTGAAATAACCATAATAATCAATATAAACAACGGTTCAGTAAAGCTACGCGATGACAAGTAATTTATGCTAGTTATGAAACCCTCATTTGCCCAAATGCAGCCAATAAAAATAATCGCCCAAAATCCAAAAACAAGTTCAATTTCACTGAATAAATGCCATAAATGTGTAAAGCGATTGTTACTATGAGCGAGTTTTTTGAACCAAGGCGTCATAAAAATATGCAGTATCGCCAAAGCAAATAAGCTTGTACCAATGGTTTGTGATGAAGGTGATAGCATCGTTATATGATTATTTGGCATTGCTACTTTAATATGGTTAAAGTATATATTTCTAAAATTTTCTTAGCAAAATAAAGCTTGCGTAAGATAAAAAACACAATAACTATTTTTAAGTAGCAATACCGATTATTTTATTGAGGAAAGCTTTAAGTTTTAAAGCTTAATAAATAGACTAAATATATTTTTAATAGTTGAAAGAGGTCTATTTTATTAGATACTATTTAATATTCATAAAATCTTATTTTTTATTTTAATGGAATGTCATTATGAATTTTCGCGCACCGCTTCAAGATTTATTGTTTAATATTCAAGTTATTGGCAACATTGACCAATTGTCTAAAATAGATACACTTGCCGATGCAAACTATGATACCGCACAGATTATATTAGAAGCATGTGCTAAATTTAATGAGCAAATAACTGCCCCTTTAAATGCTTTAGGCGATAAATATCCAAGCCAGTTTAATAATACTGATAAAACAGTTAAAACAACTGAAGGTTTTGTAGCTGCATTTAAACAGTTTTCTGAATCAGGTTGGCAAGGCCTACAACACCCTATTCAATATGGTGGGCAAGGCTTGCCTAAGTTAATTACTACTGCTTGTACCGAAATATTAAACGCCGCTAATTTAAGTTTTGCTTTGTGTCCTTTGTTAACAGATGGTGCGATTGAAGCTTTATTAACGGCTGGCAGTGATACACAAAAAAATAATTATTTGCCTAAATTGATTTCAGGTCAGTGGACTGGAACAATGAATTTAACTGAATCACAAGCGGGTAGCGATTTGTCAGCGATACGTATGCAAGCGATTCCACAGGCAGATGAAGACAACAGTTATCGTTTATACGGACAAAAAATATATATCACCTATGGTGAACACGATATGGCTGAAAATATTATTCATTTAGTATTAGCCAGAACACCCAATGCCCCAGAAGGGGTTAAAGGAATTAGTTTATTTATCGTACCAAAATATTTAATTCATCAAGATACAGTCAATAGGGTAGGCGATTTGCACTTATTAGGTAAACGTAATGATATATTTTGTATAGGATTAGAACATAAGCTAGGTATTAAAGCCAGTCCAACGGCAACGGTAGTATTGGGTGATAATCAAGGGCAAGTAGGAAAGGGAGCTATTGGATACTTGGTTGGCCAAGAACAGTGCGGCTTAGAATATATGTTCATTATGATGAACAGTGCGCGTTATGCGGTCGGTATTCAAGGAATTGCATTGGCACAAAGAGCGTATCAATCAGCCGTTGATTATGCTAAAGACCGTGTCCAAGGTCGGGCTGTCGGTGAATCATCTATGGGTGCTAGTATTATTCATCACCCTGATATACGCCGCATGTTGATGACGATGCGTGCTTTAATTGAAGGGTGTCGTGCTATGGCACTGTATTCGGGAGCTGAATATGACAAGGCACACCATCATTTAGATGATGCCATACGCCGTCAAGCACATATATTTTATGAATTTACTGTGCCGTTAATTAAAACATATAGTACTGAAATGTGTATAGAAGTCACGGGTTTAGCAGTACAGATTTATGGTGGTTTAGGGTTTATTGAGGGCAGTGATGTTGCACAATATTATCGAGATGCAAAAATATTGACCATTTATGAAGGTACTTCAGCGATTCAAGCCAATGATTTTATCTCCCGTAAAACATTACGTGACCAAGGATGTATGGCAAAAACTATTATTACCCAAATAAGGCGTACTAAAAATTATTTAATAAATTATGGTGTTGATGCACAATTAATTGCCCAAGCTTTAGACAGTTCACTTGGCGATTTTGAAGCGGCATTAAATTTTATTTTAAAATACGGTAAACTTTCACCCGCAAAAGTGTATGCGGGTAGCGTACCTTATACTATGTTGGTGGGCAATGTGTTGGCGGCTTGGCAGTTAGGGCGGGCAGCATTGTTTGCCTTACAAAACCCACAAGGAACAGATACGCACACTGCAGATTTTATGGCTGCAAAAGTGGCTACAAGCTTATTTTATGCCCAGCACATTTTGCCTCGTACAAAGGTATGGTGTGAGTCCATTATCAATGGGGCAGATAGTACTTTAGCGCTTAATTTAGATGCTTTTTAAATAATTTTTAAATATAAAATCAAATTAAATCAAATTAAATAAAATTAAACTAGGAAAATAAATGCAATTATCAAAACGAAATATATCAGTTTTATCACCTTTATCAATTTTATTATCTTTATTGATTTTATTATTTATGTTTACTTCAGCAAATAGTAAAAATAATCAAGTAACAACAAATACAACAAATATAATAAACACCAATAAAACAATTTTAGTATTAGGTGATAGCATTTCATCAGCTTATGGTTTGTCGCCGTCGCAAGGCTGGGTCGCCTTACTTGCATCAAAATTAGCCCGTAGCAATAATCGCATACATGCTCAATACCGTGTTCAAAATGCCAGTTTAAGCGGTGATACTACAGCGGGTGGTATTCAACGCTTACCTGCTTTATTTAAGCAATATAACCCAGCCATTGTGATAATTGAGTTAGGCGGAAACGATGCTTTGCGAGGTTTGCCATTAGTACAGACTAAAAGCAATTTTGAGGCTATGTTATCTTTAAGTAAAAAAGCCAATGCACAAATAATATTATTACCTATGCAAATTCCACCCAATTATGGTAGCCGTTATACTCAAACATTTAATGGTTTATATAATCAATTGGCTAAGGCAAACGCTGTCAATGTTACGCCTTTTATTTTTAAAGATTTTGCTGAAAATATGATTTACTTTCAATCAGACGGCATTCATCCAACAGCGGCAGCACAACCTTTGATTTTATCAACCATACTGCCTACTTTAGAAAAAATACTTAAATAAATACTTAAATAAATTATCTAATAAGCTATTTAATAAATTATTATTTATTTGTTTATTTATTTGGCATTGCTACTTTAATATGGTTAAAGTATATATTTCTAAAATTTTCTTAGCAAAATAAAGCTTGCGTAAGATAAAAAACACAATAACTATTTTTAAGTAGCAATAACATTTATTTGTTTA
>JBEDNN010000016.1:0-9296 GCA_041170585.1 Pseudomonadota bacterium
TTGGTATTGCTACTTAAAAATAGTTTTTGTATTTTTTATCTAAAATAAGCCTTATTTTTGCTAAGAAATTATTATAAATATACGACTTAACCATATTAAAGTAGCAATGCCTTATTTTTTATTATCAGGCTTATTGGATAAATTTATATCAGACAATAATAATGATTCTTCATGGGCGTGGTGTTTTAACATACCTGAAACTATTGCACCGTGGTGCATTTCAATAGCGTTGTACATCACATCGCCTTTGACACGGGCTTTGGGCAATAACTCAACCAATTTAGTTGCATATACAGGACCATTAACAGTACCCGCAATAATCAAATGTGCAGCATGAATTTCACCATCAATTTTAGCTTGCTCTGAAATATGAAGCATATTAGGTACACCTTCTATGGATTGAATATTACCTTTGACCATACCGTCTATACGCAAACCGCCCTCAAAACTAATATCGCCTACAATCATAGTACCAGTACCAATAATACTTTGTACTGCTGTAACTTTACTTGATTTTCCAAACATATTATTTCCTTAATTTTAAATTGTGTCTCATTTATTTTATAGCTTATATAGTCATTACATTTTAAAATGAGATTTTTTATTACCTACAGCATTGAATTTATTAGATTAATAAAATCCCGTAAAATAAAATACAAAGACTATATTAACAGTTTAAACAGTTTAACTGAAAGTTTTTTCTGATTAAAATTATTGTAATGCAGCCACACTTTGTAGCACTGTTCCAGCTGCTTGTGCTTTAACAACTCCGCCACTTAATACTCGTACTTGTAAAGAATTAATTTGTGTATCTTCTAAAGGTAAATTAGCCAAAGAAATTGGGATATTTAATTCAATGCGTTGATAGCGATTAAAATTTAACTGTGTATCAGTGCTATTGCCTGTTGCAGGATAATTAATCGTCATTGGTTGGCCTGCATTAGTACCTGTTATTGTGAATTGGAGTTTACCTACAAAGTTATTCACTTGCTTACCATTTTGCATAACCAATAAACGTACATTTAATTGATTATTAACCTTGTCTAACTGACCTTGTAGGTTGCGTATATTAATCGCTTTAATAGAACCAGAAGCAGGTAACAGTGTTTCAAAAAAATGTAGCTCTTCTTTAAGTTGTGCATTTTCGGTCTCTAAATTTTGATTGTGTGCTAGTACTTGTTTAGCTGTAGATTTTTCAATCATCAAGCTACTTTCAGCGCTAATATTAATACGTGTTAAACGGTCATAATCTGCCACTAATTTTTTGTTGTCAGTGCGTAACTGCTCCAATTCTTGATACACAGTGGTTTTATTAAACCCCGCAAAATTTGCCCCTTGTTCATATAGCCATACACCTGTTGCCGCTGCAAAAGCCAATCCTATAAAGGTAAGCAATAAACGCATCCAAATAGGTGTTTGATGACTAATGCTTAATGGCGTTGTACCAGCGCTTATTCTCCGTAACATTAATTTACGTTTAAGTTTATTTGAATTCATAAAAAAGGTGTTGTCAGGCAATTAAGTAAATAATACATTTTTGCTTATTTTTAAGGTAACAATGGAATAAGTTGCAAACCTGCTGTTTCTGCTAGTCCAAACATTAAATTCATACACTGTACTGCTTGACCCGCAGCCCCTTTCACTAGATTATCTTGTACCACCAATACAATCACAGTACGGCTATTTTTTGGACGATGCACTGCAATACGCAATATATTTGAAGCCCGTACTGAACGCGTATCAGGCGTACTACCAGCAGGCATTACATCTACAAAAGGTTCATTGGCATAAAAATCTTCAAACATAGCCTGTAAAGCACTGGGGTGACTAGCATCTAGCGCTAAACCTGCATCATTTAATGTAGCATATAATGTTGAGTGCATACCACGAATAACGGGCATTAAATGCGGCGTAAACATTAGCGCTACGGGCTGTATTGCCTCCATAGCATTAATACGCTGTAATTGTGCAAGTGTCTCTGGGTGATGTCTATGGCCGAACATACCATAAGCTTTAAAACTATCACTGGTTTCGGTAAATAAAAAATCAATCTCTGCTTTTTTTCCCGCACCAGAAATACCTGATACACAATTTGCAATTAAACTATTCGGCTCTACTAAACCTGCTCTTAATAAAGGGGCATAACCCAATTGCATAGTCGTTGGATAACACCCAGGATTACCGATTAATCTAGCTTGGCAAATGTCAGTCCGATTTAATTCAGGCAAACCATAAACTGCTTCTTTTAATAAATCAGGGCAGTTATGTGGCAACTTATACCACTGTTCAAATAGTGCCTTGTCTTGTAAGCGAAAATCCGCCGCTAAATCAATAACTTTAACACCAGCCGCTAATAAAGCAGGGGCACCTTGCATAGCAACCCCATGAGGGGTGGCATAAAAAACTACATCACATTGCGTTAAATCAGCTGTTGCCGTGTCAGTAAATACTGCGTCAATATGACCGCGTAAACTAGGAAATAAGGTATCAACACGCATACCTGCTTCTTTACGCGAGGTAATCATATGCAATACTGCATTAGGATGTTGAGCAATTAAGCGTAATAACTCAACACCTGTATAACCTGTGCCACCAACAATACCTACTTTAACTGTGTTCATAATACACCTATAATAAAAAGTCCAAAAAAATTAAAAAATCAAAGCGGTAATTAAAAACGAAACGCTAATTAAAATAATTAA
This sequence comes from Pseudomonadota bacterium, assembly GCA_041170585.1. Classification (GTDB taxonomy): domain Bacteria; phylum Pseudomonadota; class Gammaproteobacteria; order Burkholderiales; family Burkholderiaceae_C; genus JBDLSY01. The sequence goes on from JBEDNN010000016.1 coordinate 2,703, forward strand.
AAGCTAAAAGCAAAAACTCTGGTTAAAATCAAAAATAAGCAGTACATACCAAACTAATAGGATTGTTGGTACGTGACTGCTTATTTTAATAAGCTATAAGTGTTATAAATATAATGGATATGTAATGGATATTTACTTTAATTTAAACTAAAGCAGCTTGTAATTTAATTTTTACTGCAGACAAGGCAGGGGGTAAACCAACCGCTAAAGTAGTAAATAGTTCTTTATGCAATGCGACTTCCGCCTGCCAAGCTGCTTTATCAATGCCTATGACACTGTCAAATTGTGCTTGTGTAAAATTTAATCCTGTCCAGTCTAAATCATTATAGCTAGGGGATAATCCAAATAAATGTTCATTTGCATTGGCTTTACCTTCAACACGAGCCAATATCCATTCTAAAACACGGGCATTGTCGCCAAAGCCTGGCCAAACAAATTTGCCTTCTGTATCTTTACGAAACCAATTAACGCAAAATATTTTAGGCAAAATTGCACCACTGGCTTGTAATTTTTCACCTAAATTTAACCAATGAGTAAAATAATCAGCCATGTTATAGCCTGCAAACGGCAACATAGCAAATGGGTCACGACGCACTATACCTTGTTCACCAAAAGCAGCAGCAGTTGTTTCGCTACCCATAGTCGCTGCCATATAAACGCCTTCAATCCAGTTCCGTGCTTCAGACACTAAAGGTACAGTCGTTGAACGGCGGCCACCAAAAATAAAGGCATCAATCGCCACGCCCGCTGGATTATCCCATTCAGGGTCTAATACTGGGTTACTAATCGCGGGTACTGTAAATCGTGCATTTGGATGGGCTGCTTTGCGGCCTGTTTGTTTAGCAATTTCAGGTGTCCAATCATTGCCTTGCCAGTCAATACAATGAATAGGGGCTGCTGTAGACCCTTTAGCATCCATACCCTCCCACCATACATCGCCTTCATCAGTTAATGCAACATTAGTAAAAATAACATTTTGTTTTAGGCTATCCATACAATTAGCGTTAGACTGATAATTAGTCCCTGGGGCTACACCAAAATAGCCCGCTTCTGGATTAATTGCATACAGTTTTCCGTCGGCAGCAGGTTTAATCCAAGCAATATCATCACCAATAGTGGTTACTTTCCAACCTGCTTGCGTCATACCTACGGGCGGAATTAACATTGCAAAATTAGTTTTCCCGCATGCGGAAGGAAATGCAGCAGCAATATGAAATTTTTTGCCATCAGGACGTGTAACACCCAAAATAAGCATGTGTTCAGCCAACCAACCTTGCTCTTTGCCCATATTAGAGGCGATACGCAATGCAAAGCATTTTTTACCCAACAGTGCATTGCCGCCGTAGCCCGAACCGTAACTCCAAATTTCACGTGTTTCTGGGTAATGAACAATGTATTTTTCTTTATTACAAGGCCAAATGACATCTTTTTCACCAACCGCTAAAGGTGCACCAATACTGTGAACACAGGGAACAAACTCACCATCTTCACCCAGCACATCATAAACGGCTTTACCCATACGTGTCATTAATTTCATATTAACAACAACATAGGCACTGTCAGATAACTCAATACCGATATGGGCAATGGGTGAACCTAATGGCCCCATACTAAAAGGTATGACGTACAAAGTACGGCCTTTCATACACCCTTCAAATAAACCTGCTAATTTAGCTCTCATGATCGCAGGGTCTTCCCAGTTGTTGGTAGGCCCAGCCTGTTCGACAGTTTCGCTACAAATATAAGTACGGTCTTCAACACGAGCAACATCTGACGGGTCGGTATGAGCCAAATAAGAATTAGGACGCAGTGTCGGGTTTAAGCGTACAAATGTGCCTGCATTTACCAATTCACTGCACAAATGGTCATATTCGGCTGTTGAGCCATCACACCAATAAATAGCATCGGGCTGTGTCAGCTTAGCGATATCTTGCACCCACTGTTTAATGCGAGTGTGATTAACAAAGGTGGGGGCGTTGTCATAATTTAGTTTATTTAACATAGTGTTCAAGATAGTGTTTGATAAATTTATAAAAATGGTTACATACTTTAATATAAATTTAAATATAAATTTAAGTATGGGTTTTTAGGAAGTATATTCACGGTAATTATCTGTAATAGAAGCACTTATTTAATTTACATACACTTATTTGCATTTATTTGTAATTTTATATTTTTGTATTTTTGTGTTTATTTGTATTAAATACGTTTATGGTAATGTTCAAATAGCACTGATACAAGAAATTTAATAATTAAGAAGTAACCAGTAAAATTAACAGGCTACTGCACCACTATAAATATTATAAAAGTTAAAATTTAACATTACCCGTTTATTTATATTAAATACATTAATTCGTTTTAAGTGTTGTCCATTTTAAATCCTGTTAAAACGTTTAGTGGATCTTAATTACAATAAAACTACCGTGAATAAACTGTGAATAAACTTTTTATTAAGCTAAATATTTTAAAAAACTAAATTACTTTGTATAGTCGTGCAATAAATTTCAAGTACTATTTAAAAGAAAAACTTATTTATAAGTAAGTACTTTAGTAAAACAAATATTTTACCTTGCAATTGTTTTTTATTTCTATTTTTATTTTTATTTTTTATAATAACCAAATATTAATATTTTTAATGTTTTTAATGTTTCAATCGTCTTTACTTGATTTTTTAATAAATAGCCTTATTTAAAAGATTAATTAATTTAATTAATTTAATTGATGTTAGTTCCTAATTTTTTATTCACGGAGATATTTATATGAAGCCAATGCTTTTTAAAAGTAAATTACTATTTAAATCCAAACTATTAGTAGCACTAATAGCAGTAGCTTGCACTACATTGACTTTAATGAGTGTTCCTGCTGAAGCCAAGCGTTTAGGCGGTGGTTCAGGTACTAAAATCGGCCGTCCAGTCAATAATTCAGTATTTCAACGTAATAATTCACCTACGGCTGCCCGCCCCGCTGCACCTATGGCAACGCCAATGAATGCACCAATGGCAGCTAAACCAGCCAATAAATGGTTAGGGCCTTTAGCAGGTTTAGCCGCAGGGGCTGGTTTAATGGCACTCATGTCAAATATGGGTATTGGGGCGGGTGTAGGCAATATGTTGTCAAACTTACTGATGTATGGTGCGTTAGCCATGTTGGCTTTATTTGTATACCGTCGTTTTTTTGCTAAAAAACCGCCCGTATTAAATGCCAATACACCGTATTCAAACCAATCTGTACCCAATAACGCCTATATCGCACCCTCTAATCCTTCTAATAACACAGCTTATACTTCAAACACTGCTGTGGCTGACAATAGTTATGCTTCAAATAATCACCCAGCAGTGCCTGATATCACTGCATTTATAAACAACGCTAAATCTCAATATTTAGCCCTACAAGTCGCTTGGGATGCAGGTGATTTAAGTAAATTACGTACTATGACTACGGATAACTTGTTTATGGAGCTTGCACAACAAATTGCTAACCGTAAAGGAGCACCTAATCATACTGAAATCATGAACTTGCACTGCGAGTTATTGGACGTGCGTGATGAGCAAAATGACACGGTAGCTACCTTGCGTTTTACAGGTACTGCACGTGAAGACAATCAACCCACCACTGGTTTAGAAGATATTTGGATGCTAACCAAGCCAGCCAGTTCTAATCACGGCTGGTTATTAGCCGGTGTAGAAAATAAATAAAACAGGCACACGTTAGCTTTCTACCTGTATTGTTAAACTATAGTTCTAAACTGCATTTTTAAATTTAAGCCCTTATAAACGCCAAAAATTGGGTATTTATAAGGGCTTTTTGCAGTCTTTTTATTTGGTTTAAAATAAGTGACTATCATAGCTTAATTTATAAAATAAACTATGAAAAAATAGCCAGTAAACAACACAATTATGTCCAAAATCTTCACCTATAACCACAACATAATAGTCCCCTATCCTGCAAGAATTGTATTTGATGTGGTTGATGATGTGGCAGCGTACTATCGCTTTTTACCTAACTGCTCGGGTAGCGGGGTTACAAGCCGTACTTTGACAACTATCCCTACCGAACGTGTATTAGGTTATATGGACTTGTCATTTTTAGGTATGCGTTATCGCCTAGACAGTGATAATTTACATACCCACAGCAGTCATATTGATATGACTTTACTTAAAGGACCTTTTAAAACTTTAGTCGGTCATTGGCAATTTACACCCTTAGGTGTAATTGGTTCACCTGATGAAGGATGTAAAGTCAGTTTAAATATGCAATGGCAATATAACAATACTATGCTTGCTTTAACTATTGGACAACGGTTTGAGGGCATTGCAAAACAGTTATTAGATGCTTTTATCGCTGAAACTGCTAGGCGGATTCAATGATATCGTTTCAATTAGCGCGTCAAACTGAAACAAGTGTTGAACTATCGCAACACTGTGTTGCTGATGGCTGTACTGTTTTAGAAGCCTTGTGTCTAGTAAATATTAATTTACATATTAATGAACACAGTGACTATACCGTGGGCGTATGGTCACGTTCTCTTAAACCTGAACAATTATTAAAATCAGGTGACAGAGTTGAGTTGTATTACCCTTTACAAGCAGACCCAAAAGATGCCCGTAGATCCCGTGTATCGCGTACTATTACACAACAAGCGGCTAAAGACAACGCGGCTAACCGTGCAGCTAAAGTTTTAAGGCGGCTTAAATATCCAGCTTAATATATTGCCTTAAAGGCAAATCATAATTTTATATACATTCTTAACTTTTTAGCTTTTTAGCTTTTTAGCTTTTTATATTTTCATATTTTTAATTTTTATGACTCATCAACGCGATACTATTTTAATTTTAGATTTTGGTTCACAAGTGACTCAACTTATCGCCCGCCGTGTACGTGAAGCCCACGTGTATTGCGAGGTTCACCCTCATGATGTAAGCGATGAGTTTATCCAGTCTTTTAATCCCAAAGGCGTTATTTTATCGGGTAGCCATGCCAGTACCTATGATGATGAAGCCCTAAAAGCACCTGACAGTGTATTTAAATTAGGTGTGCCTGTTTTAGGTATTTGTTACGGAATGCAAACTATGGCCGTACAGTTAGGCGGTACTGTTGAAAGTAGTCAATCCCGTGAGTTTGGTTCGACTGATATAGAAGTAAAAGGCAATACGCCTTTATTGACTGAAATAATTGACTCCAACACTGTAACAGGCGCTGCTTTACTCAATGTTTGGATGAGTCACGGCGATAAAGTTACCTGTTTACCTGCTGGATTTGAGGTTATCGCTTCCACTGCCAGTTGCCCAATTGCGGGTATGGCAGATACTAAACGGCATTTTTATGGCGTACAGTTTCACCCAGAAGTCACACACACATTGCAAGGTGCGGTCATTATTAAACGCTTTGTACACACTATCTGTGGCTGTGCGGGTGATTGGAAAATGACACGCTATGTTGATGAAGCGGTTGCGGCTATTCGTGCGCAAGTCGGTAATGACGAAGTCATTTTAGGTTTAAGTGGCGGAGTCGATAGTTCAGTAGCTGCCGCTTTAATTCACCGTGCAATTGGCAATCAATTAACGTGTGTGTTTGTTGATCATGGGTTACTTCGCTTAAACGAAGGTGATTTAGTCATGGAGATGTTTGTCGGTCAATTAGCGGCTAAAGTCATTCGTGTGAACGCTCAAGCCCAATTTATGGGACATTTATCAGGTGTAACTGATCCAGAGGCTAAACGTAAAATTATTGGTCGGGAATTTGTAGAGGTGTTTCAAATTGAAGCTAAAAAATGTACTCATGCTAAATGGTTAGCCCAAGGCACTATTTATCCTGATGTGATTGAAAGCGGGGCAAAAAAAGCCAACGGTAAAAAAGGCGTTACGATTAAAAGCCATCACAATGTGGGCGGGTTGCCTGAAACCTTAGGCTTAAGTTTACTAGAGCCATTGCGTGAGTTGTTTAAAGATGAGGTGCGTGAATTGGGTATTGCTTTAGGTTTACCACACACGATGGTTTACCGCCATCCATTTCCAGGTCCAGGTTTAGGTGTGCGTATTTTAGGTGAAGTTAAAACTGAATATGCTGATTTACTACGCCGTGCTGATGCTATTTTTATTGAAGAATTACACCGTTTTAAAGACCAAGACACAGGTAAAAGCTGGTATGAATTAACCAGTCAAGCCTTTACTGTTTTTTTACCAGTGAAATCAGTCGGAGTAATGGGAGATGGGCGTACTTATGAGTATGTGGTTGCTTTGCGTGCGGTACAAACCAGCGATTTTATGACGGCTGATTGGGCTGAATTGCCTTACGTTTTACTAAAAACGGTGTCTAGCCGTATTATTAATGAAGTACGGGGTATTAACCGTGTAACCTATGATGTTAGTTCTAAGCCGCCCGCGACCATTGAGTGGGAATAAATAATATTAAGAATATTATTAATAATAGTCTTAATAAGAATAATTATTATTTAAAGTAACAGTAAAAACAACAGTAAAAAACATTCAATATGATAAATACATTGATTAAAAATATCGGTGCAATCAAACACGCCGAACTTTCATTGGGAGATTTGACGATTATCTGCGGTGCTAACAACACAGGTAAAACATA
>JBEDNN010000017.1:0-25834 GCA_041170585.1 Pseudomonadota bacterium
ATTATGTTATTTATGGCGGCATTGCTGCTTTAAGTGTACCGAAAGATGTCAGTAAAGCCGCAAAAGCACAAGGTTTATTTGTACTTAAACGCAAAGGCGAACAACTCAATATTCAAACAGATGGTATGAAAGGTTTTTAGGAAGGTATTTTTAATGACTTTGAAATAGGACTATTTATAAATAATAATTACAATTAACACACCCATAAAAAGCTGTTAAAAAGAAACTTTAAAATACTGTTTTGTGAGGGATTTAGAGCGTAAAATTACCCAGTGTGGTTTTATTAGTTACTATTTTACTGAACTATACAAACAGATAGGATAAATAAAAATGCTTAAAATAAACAAAATAAAAATGACTGGAATAGGACCAATAAAAAATTTGGAACTATCCTTTGACAATCATTTCAATATAATCTGCGGACAAAATGGAATTGGCAAAACAACAATTTTAGATTGCCTGGCACAATCATTTGGAACAAGTAATACTTCTGTTAAAAGGACAGCAGGATTAGAAAAAGGGAATTGGGACATTAATGTGACAATTAACAATGTTAGCCAATCCAAATCTTTTAATATACTCCTTTTTCACCCTAACGAAAACACTTATCAATCACAAGGGTTTTACCAAAACTCAAATGACATTATTGTTTTTAAAACCCACAGAGATATTCCATATCAACATTTAGGCTCACTTAAAACTGACCCACAAAAAAACTTTTATCAGTTTGCTGAAGAAACAATGAAAGGCTCTTTGCCAAGTGATTTGAAAAATTGGTTTGTAAATAGACATTTGTGGTCAGTACACCAAAATCATTTAGACGAACACCAAATTAAAAATATCACTCTTGCAAAGGAGTGTTTTAATATTCTTAATCCAAATATTTCGTTTAGCAAAGTAAATCCTAGCTCCAATGATATTTTACTAAATACTCCAAATGGAGAAATTTATTTTGAGTATTTATCATCAGGTTACAAGTCTTGTATGGCGGTTTTAATTGGCTTGATTAAAGAAGTTGAGTTCAGATTTAAAGAACCAAGTAAGTTTATTAAAGACTTTGATGGTATCGTATTTATAGATGAGCTTGATTTGCATTTACACCCTGAATGGCAAGCAAAAATATATGAAGCATTAAAAATAATTTTGCCAAATGCACAAGTATTTACATCAACACATAGCCCTCATATTATTCAAGTTGCAAATGCGAGAGAAATTATTCCACTAATACTTGACGAAACAAATGAGGTTAAATTAAATCAAATCATAAATCAGGAATATGGTTGCCAAGGTTGGACAGTAGAAGAAATTTTATCCGATGTTATGGGAATGACTGAAACAAGAACTTCTACATATTTAGATGCAATTTCAAATTTCAATATTGCTATTGACAGTGAAGATTTTAAAGCTGCAAATGCACAATTTTTAATTCTTGATGCTATGTTGCATCCAGAAAACTCGTTGAAAAAAATATTAAAAATACAATTAACTGGAATTTCAGCAAATGATTAAGTTAGATAGAACGCCAAAACCTGTCGAACTCACAACTACATTGCAAGTTGAGTTGACAGATGAATTTAAATTAACAGGCAAATCAGTTTGGAACATTGATTTTATCAAAAAAGGGTTATTAGGTTTTTCTAATGACAAATGTTGCTATTGTGAAGCGAACATAAATGAAGAAAGTAAATATTTGGAAGTAGAACATTTTCATCATAAAGACAAATATAAAGACGAAGTTTTAGAATGGGATAATTTACTGCCTTCGTGTAAAAAATGTAATGGAACAAAAAATAACCACGACACCAAATTAGAACCAATAATTGACCCAAGCCAAATTGATCCCAAAGTCCATCTCAAATATTGGCGATATAGAATAAAAGGGACTGACGACTTTGGTAAATTAACAGTTTCAGTACTAAACTTAAATGACCAAGACAGACTGGTTAAAAAGAGATTTGAAATCGGTAATGCTATCCACGTCAAATTGGAACAATTAAACGAATTGATAGACGATTACATTAATGGAGTTCAGACAAGCACACAGAGAAAAAATAGAATTGTAAATGGAACAAAAGACCTTATGAGAGAAGGACTTCCGACAGCTATTTATTCAGCAACATCTGCAGCTGTAATTTTGACAGATACTGAATTTAAAGCACTAAAAAGTAAATTGGCTTCTTTAGGATTTTGGGATGCAGAGCTATCTCAGCTTGAAATTGACTTAATTAAAACGGCATTACAACTTGAAAACTAGAAAAGTTATTCATAAAAGTTGTTTTACAAAAAAGTAGAGCGTACTTTTATAAAAGGTGAAGTTTTATTAACAATCCAGAAAACCACAGCCAATAATCAATTTGTTTTTACTGATTACTGGCTATTTAGTAATACGATTAATATTAATTTGAACTCAATTAAGTACGGTATTCAGCATTTATTTTGACATAATCGTAACTATAATCGCATGTCCAAACGGTTGTATGTGCTGTGCCACGTCCCAATTGAACCGTAACCGATATTTCAGATTTTGCCATAATAGCTGCACCTTGTGTTTCTGTGTAATCAATAAAACGTTGCCCGTCTTTAACCACACACACATCATCTAAAAAAATACTGCAATTGTTTGTATTTAAATCAGGAATAGCATTGCCAACCGCCATAATTAAACGCCCTAAATTTGGGTCGCTAGCAAAAAAAGCGGTTTTAACCAAAGGTGAATGGGCAATAAACTTACCGCAACGGTGTGCTTCTTCATCATTTTTAGCGTGTTCTATATTAATCGTTATTAATTTAGTCGCACCTTCACCATCACGTGCAATGGCTTGTGCTAAAGGTTGAGCCACACTCAATAAAGCTGCATACAAGGCTTTATATTCGGGCGTATTGAGCGTAATTTCAGGGCTGTTGCTTTGCCCTGTAGCAATTAACACAAAACTATCGTTGGTTGAGGTATCGCCATCTATAGTCACCCGATTAAATGAAGCATCGGCAACACTTTTAACTAAAGTTTGTAAAGCTAGCGGTTCAACTGTTGCATCGCAGGCTAAATAAGCCAGCATAGTTGCCATATTAGGCTGTAACATGCCCACACCTTTAGCAATGCCTGTAATGGTAATGGTATGTTTGTTTAATTGAAAACGCGTACTATTGGCTTTGTGAATAGTGTCAGTCGTCATAATAGCTTGTGCCGCTTCGCACCAAGTGGTATCTGACAAACTATTTACGGCATCAGGTAGAGCATTAACGATTTTATCAACGGGTAAATGTTCTAAAATAACGCCAGTACTAAAGGGTAGTATGTTTTCAGCATCGCAATTAAGCAAAGCTGCCACAGCAGCACATACTTTTTTAGCGGCTTGTAATCCTTGTTCGCCAGTGCCACAATTGGCATTGCCTGCATTGATGATTAAAGCCTTAATCGCTTTTCCAGCACTTAAATGTTCACGGCATATTTGTACGGGTGCTGCAGCAAAAGCATTTTGTGTAAACACGCCAGCGACGCGGCTATTGGGGGCTAATTGCATCAGCATAACATCATTACGTTGCCATTTTTTTATGTGTGCTTTAGCGAAACCCAGTTTCACTCCAGCTACTGCATAAATATGTTTTGGGTTGGGGGCATTTAAATTAACGGGCATAATAAAGTAGTAAAGTAAAGGGTAGAGTAGAGGGTTTTTTGGTTGTTAAAAATATAAAATAATAAAATAATAAAATTTACAAAGCCTGTAAAGTAGCTAAACGTTGATATAAACCCGGTTGAACGATGAGTTCACTGTGTGAACCCATTTGAATAATTTGTCCAGATTCAAAAACATAAATGATATCGCAATGCTGGACTGTTGCTAAACGATGGGCAATAATTAATACAGTTTTATTGTGCATTGCAATATTTAAGGCTGTTTGTACCGCTGATTCATTATTAGCATCTAAGGCAGCAGTGGCTTCATCTAACAATAAAATCGGTGCATTGCGTAAAATCGCTCGGGCAATCGCCAAACGTTGTTTTTGCCCACCAGAAAGCCTTACACCGCGTTCACCCAATTCAGTGTCATAACCGTCAGGCATACTTTGAATAAACTCATGTAATTGTGCAGCGGTAGCAGCAGCAATGACTTGTTTTAAATCAGCTTCCATTGCACCGTAGCGAATGTTATTGGCAAAAGTATCTGAAAAAATAGTGGGTTCTTGAGGCACAATGCTGATTAAATTACGTAAATCAGATAATGATAAACAGTTAATGGGTATACCCGCTATGCTTATATTACCTGACAATGGCTCATAAAACCGTTGTAATAAAGCAAATATAGTAGTTTTTCCCGCACCGCTAGGCCCGACTAAAGCAACACGTTGCCCAGCTTTAATATCAAAATTTAATTGTTTTAAAATATTAATATCGGGACGGGCAGGGTAGTTAAACATAATGTTTTTAAACTGAATGTTAATGGCAGTATTAATGGGGATTGTTTTTGGAGTTACTGGGTCATTAATGCTGGGCATTACCGCAAGTAACTCAAATAAACGTTCTGATGCCCCTGATGCACGTTGTATATCGCCCCATACTTCAGCCATAATACCCACACCTGAACCCACCATCATCGCATAAATAAAAAATTGTGTAAGCTCTCCAACAGTGGTTTCACCCGCCATTACGCTGTTAGCACCTAGCCATAAGCCTAATAATAAAGCGGCTGAAAAAGCCAACATAATAAATACCATCATCACGGCACGTAAACGGGTTCGGCGCATCGCTGTACTAAAAGCCTCCTCTACTCTTAAGGTAAATCGGTGGCTTTCATAGCCTTGTTGGTTGTGTGATTGAACCGTACTAATCGCGTTGAGTGCTTCACCTGCCAAGCTGGAAATATCAGCTACGCGGTCTTGACTGGCACGAGATAACTTACGAACACGGCGAGAAAATAAACTAATAATAGCCATAACCACTATGATAATTAGCAATACCAAGGCTGTCGTCATAGGGTAAGTATAAAATAACATACCAATACTGCCAACAACCAATAAACTATTACGAATGCCCATAGATAAACTTGAGCCGACTAAAGTTTGAATCACAGTGGTATCGGTCGTTAAGCGGGATAAGACTTCACCTGTTTTTAAGGTTTCAAAATAATGCGGTGGTTGATGAAGTAAACGCGCATAGACTGCATTGCGAATATCACTGACAACGCGTTCGCCTAACCAGCCAACAACCATAAAACGCGCACCTGCTGCTAAAGCCATTAATCCTACTGCCGCACCTAGTTTGAGTAAGGTCGTTATTAAGTAAACACTGTTTTTTTCAGCAATTGCTTTGGTAAAACCTTGGTCAATAACTTGTCGCAAAATTAAAGGGGTCGCCAGTGTTGCTAGGGCTGCAATGATTAAAAATATACTGGCCCACACTACGCGTATACGATAAGGTTTTAAAAAAGGTAGCAAGGCACGTAAACTAGAAGATTTTAGATTTTTTTTATCGTTCATTGAAAATGAATTCATATTAAGTTTCTTTAAATACAATAAATACAATAAATACAAAATATATGTTTTATATTTACGAAGTACATATTAAAGCATAACTATTCTATTAATCCAACAGTTTACAATTGCGTAATGTCGTAATGACAACATAATGATAATTTAATAATTTGATAATTTGATAATTAAGTTTGTTCAAACCCATTTAAATATTTACAAGGAGTTTTTATGACCGCACAATATACGACTCAAGGTATGGTAGCCCTAATTACTTTAGACAATCCACCCGTTAATAGTTTGGGATTGAATACTCGGCAAGCGATTTGCACGCATATTGTCGCTGCTAATCAAGATGAAACCATTAAAGCTATTGTGATTACGGGGTCAGGTAAAGCTTTTTGCGGTGGAGCTGATATTACCGAGTTTGGTACGCCAAAAGCTTTACAAGAGCCTAATTTATTAAGTGTCATTAGCGTTATAGAAAATTCTAATAAACCTGTGATAGCCGCAATTAATGCAACGGCAATGGGCGGTGGCTTAGAGTTAGCACTAGGTTGCCATTATCGTTTAGTACAAGCAGGGGTTAAAGTAGCTTTGCCCGAAGTTAAACTCGGTTTAATTCCTGGGGCGGGTGGTACACAGCGGCTACCCCGTGCAATTGGTATTGAAAATGCTTTAAATATGATAGTAAGTGGCGAACCGGTTGCGGTTGAGTTATTGGCTGCTATTCCAAATCAAGTCTTATTTAATAAAGTGCTTGAAGAGGACGAAGAGTTACTAGTATTTGCAAATCATTTTGCCACAATGATACATGCTGCACGACCTTTGCCTAAATTAAGTCTTTTAAATGTTCAGCACGACAATGCCGATGGGTATTTTCAATTTGCACGCAATACTGTTCGTACCACGGCAAAACAGTATCCTGGTCCCCTAAAGTGCGTTGATGCAGTTGAGTCAAGTTTGAAAAAAAGTTTTGCTTTAGGTATGGCTCATGAACAAGAGTTGTTTGTCGCTTTAATGATGACGCCAGAAAGTCGGGCGCTTCGCCATGCTTTTTTCGCAGAACGGGGCTGTAGCAAAATCATAGATGTACCTGACTCAACACCAAAGCGAACCATTAAAACCGTTGGAATAGTCGGTGCCGGTATGATGGGGGGCGGTATTGCGATGAATTTTTTGAATGTGGGTATACCTGTTATTTTGTTAGAAACGAATCAAACTGCTTTAGACCGTGGTTTAAATATGTTACGCGGTAATTATGCAGCTCAAGTCGCTAAAGGTAAATTAAAACAAACTGTATTTGATGAGCGTATGGCTTTATTAACCAGTACTTTGGATTACAGCTCATTTAAAACAGTTGATTTAGTGATTGAAGCCGTATTTGAAGAGATGAGTGTTAAAGAAAGTGTCTTTAAGCAATTAGATGCTGTCTGTAAATCAGGGGTTATTTTAGCGTCTAATACCAGCACTTTGGATTTAAATACAATCGCTCACTGTACTAAGCGTCCACAAGATGTGGTTGGTTTACACTTTTTTAGCCCCGCGAACGTCATGAAATTGTTAGAAGTTGTCCGTGGAACGGCTACCAGCCATGAAGTGTTGGCAACGGTGATGGCATTAGCAAAAACCATTAAGAAAACAGCGGTTGTTAGTGGTGTGTGTGATGGTTTTATTGGTAACCGTATGATTGACCCGTATGCCCGTCAAGCGGGTTATTTGTTAGATGAAGGCTGCACACCACAACAGGTTGATAAAGCCATTGAAAATTTTGGTTTCATGATGGGTCCATTTCGTATGTGGGATATGGCAGGCAATGACATTGCTTGGGCGATTCGTAAACGCCGTGCGATTGAACAACCGCATATTCGTTACAGTAAAACAGCTGATTTATTGTGTGAAATGGGACGAATGGGACAAAAAACCAATGCAGGCTGGTACGATTATCAAGTCGGTAAACGAGAGGCTATTCCAAATATCAGTGTAGAAGAGATGATTATCAAACACCGTGAAAGCCTAGGTATCACACCACGTAAAATTAGTGATGAAGAAATTGTGCAGCGTTTAATATTTGCTTTAGTCAATGAAGGGGCTTATATTTTAGAAGAAGGCATTGTCAGCAAAGCCAGTGATATTGATATGGTGTATTTAACAGGCTATGGTTTTCCTGTCTTTCGTGGTGGGCCTATGAAATATGCTGATGAATTGGGTTTATTTAATGTGGTGCAGGCAATGAAACAGTTTGCTAATTATTTACCAGATGCGGCTGATTGTTGGCAGCCAGCACCTTTATTATTACAGTTAGCGACAGAGGGTAAAACTTTTAGCCCGTTGCGTTAAAAAATAAAAATTTAAAAAATTTAAAAAATTTAAAAAATTTAAAAATATATAGATATATATAGATATATATAGATATATAAAAATATTAAAAACTAGGAGATTATTATGGTTGATGCCGTTATTGTGTCCACAGCACGTACCCCACTGGCTAAAAGCTGGAAAGGTTCTTTTAATATGACTCACGGAGCAACGCTAGCGGGTCATGCCATTGAACACGCCGTCAAACGTGCGGGTATTGAAGGTGCGGAAGTTGATGATGTATTGCTGGGTTGTGCTAATCCCGAAGGTGCAACAGGTTGGAATATTGCCCGTCAAGCTGCATTGCGTGCAGGTTTACCCGTATCAGTATCAGGTGTAACGGTTAATCGTTTTTGTTCCAGTGGTTTACAAACCATTGCAATAGCCAGTCAGAGAATTATTGCAGGTGAAGGTGATATTTACGTGGCAGGCGGTGTAGAAAGTATTTCATGCGTCCAGCAAGAGTTAAATATGCATATGTTTAAAGAAAATTGGTTAAGTAAACATAAGCCTGAAATTTATTGGCCAATGCTTAATACGGCTGAAAACCTTGCTAAACGGTATCAGATTAACCGTCTTGAGTGCGATGAATATGGCGTATTAAGCCAGCAAAAAGCCTGTGCTGCCCGTGATGCAGGTTTGTTCGATGCAGAAATAGTCCCTATTACAGTTACCGCAGGTGTAGCCGATTTAAAATTAGGGATACGTAGCCAAGTAGTGACTGTTAGCTGTGATGAAGGATTTCGTGACGGTACTACTTTAGAAGCCTTAAGTGCAATTCGTTCAGCTATTCCTAATGGTGTGGTCGCTGCAGGTAATAGTAGTCAATTTAGCGATGGGGCGGGTGCATGCGTAGTGATGAATGCCCGTTTAGCTGAACAAAAAGGACTGTCTCCGTTGGGTATATTTCGTGGATTTGCCGTAGCGGGTTGTGAGCCTGATGAAATGGGTATTGGTCCTGTCGTAGCTGTCCCTAAACTATTAACCCGTTTGGGTTTAACCATTCAGGACATTGATTTATGGGAAATAAATGAAGCCTTTGCGGTACAAGTATTGTATTGTGCAAAAAAATTGGGTATTCCAATGGATAAGCTAAATGTCAATGGAGGAGCAATTGCTTTAGGACACCCGTATGGCGTGAGTGGACAACGCTTAACAGGACACGCTTTAATTGAAGGCAAACGCCGTGGGGCAAAATTAGTCTGCGTGACGATGTGCGTAGGCGGTGGTATGGGCGCAGCAGCCGTATTTGAGGTGGCATAATGACGGATATTCAACGAACAATAGGTATTTTAGGCGGTGGTCAGTTAGGGCGAATGTTTTGCCATGCAGCACAACAATTAGGCTTTAAAACTACCGTCTTAGATGCGGATAATACCAGCCCAGCAGGTTTGATTGCACACCAACATATTCAAGCAGCTTATGATGATTTAACGGCTTTAAAACAGTTAGCACAATCCTGTGAGGCGATTACGACTGAATTTGAAAATGTACCTGCGGATTCTTTAGCCTACTTAGCCGCTATGACGGCGGTATACCCCAGCCATACAGCAGTGCGGGTGTGTCAAGACCGTACGCTAGAAAAACAATGGTTTGCGGATTGCCAAATTGCGTGTGCACCCAATGTTACGCTAGCACAAGCACAAGATTGTTTAACGATTTCATCAGACTTGTTTCCCGCTATTTTAAAAACAGCACAAATGGGTTATGACGGCAAAGGACAATTAACAGTGAATACCCACGCTGATTTATTGGTTGCCTTTAAACAGTTAGGTTCAGTGCGTTGCGTATTAGAAAAAAAATTACCATTAGACTATGAAATATCGGTCATTGTTGCACGCAGTACTGATGGCGTAGTGGTTAATTTGCCAGTACAACAAAATAATCATGTGGGCGGTGTTTTGGCTTTAACGCAAGTCCCTGCACCCAATCTTAGTACTGAACAAATTAAACAAGCAATTAATGCGGCAACAATGATTGCACAACGTTTAGAATATGTGGGCGTATTGTGTGTAGAGTTTTTTATCTTGCAAGATGGTCGTTTGGTCGCTAATGAATTAGCACCTAGGCCGCATAATAGCGGACATTACAGTATTGAAGCGTGCGATACTAATCAATTTCAATTACAAGTGCGCACAGTAGCGGGCTTACCTTTAATTCAACCCCGTCAAATTCAAGCGGCGGTGATGGTCAATCTTTTAGGTGATATTTGGTTTAATTCGCCTGATACTGATGGATTATGTGAGCCAGATTGGACAAGCATTTTAAATATGAGTGGGGTTCATTTACATTTATACGGTAAAACAACTCCAAAAATAGGGCGAAAAATGGGACATATTACGGTTACTGCTGATACTTTAGAAGATGCTCAAATAAAGGCAAAGCAGTGTTGTGAGTATTTAGGATTACAACATTACTTTGTTCAACAATAACATTTAATTATATTACTCAATAATTATATTTAATAACGATACCAATGATGCCATCAGATTTGTCCGATGACTATTTTATGCGCTTAGCTTTAGAGCAAGCGTATTTGGCTCAAGAGATTGACGAAGTCCCTGTTGGGGCTGTCTTAGTGCAAGCAGGGCAGGTGTTAGCGGTAGGGAGTAACCGTGTGATTCATGAGCATGACCCGAGTGCACACGCAGAAATAATTGCATTGCGTATGGCGGGAAAGATACGGTCTAATTACCGCTTACCGCATACGACTTTATATGTTACTTTAGAACCGTGTGCAATGTGTGTATCGGCTATATTCCATGCCCGTGTTCAGCGGGTGGTTTATGGTGCAACAGACCGTAAAACAGGTGCGTGTGGTGGCAATACTGATTTGCGTACCTTGTCAATTAATCACCATACCCGTTTTGAGTCGGGTATTTTGCAGACAGAGTGTGCAATTGTTTTACAAGATTTTTTTAAAGAACGCCGTGCCGCTGCTAAGGCACTAAAGGCACTAAAGGCATTAAAAATACTCAACACACATGATTAGTTCATTGACTTCAAAAAAACTGACTTTAAGAATTGTTGCACCCAGTGGGGTAATGGAACACCCTGATATTTTGCAACGTGCAGTCAAGCGTTTAAAACGAATGGATTTGAGGGTTGAATTAGATGAGCAAACAGCATTGATTCACCAGCGGTTTGCTGGGACTGACGAACAGAGAGCGACCGCGTTAGAACGTGCTTTACTAGACCCTAATGTTAATATTGTGATGGCAGCACGCGGAGGTTACGGTGCGCATCGCTTACTGCCGTTAATTGACTGGAAGGCAGCAGCAGCAGCGGTTAAGTTAAACCATAAAATAATTATTGGGCACTCTGATTTCACTGCCATTCAGTTGGCTTTATTGTGCCATGGTGCTGCCAGCGTGGCTGGGCCTTGTGCGGGTGTAGACTTTGGCGGTGAGCGTTGTAATTCGTTTATGAAACAGTCGTTTAATGAAATAATAATGCCTATATATTTAAATAGCTTTATTTTACATAACGAAAATAATGCACCCATTAAATTTAAAACAAATACAATAACTGCTACTGGATTTAATACAACGGGTATAGTTTGGGGCGGTAATTTAACCATGCTATGCAGTTTATTAGGTACACCTTATTTTCCTAAATTAGAGCAGATTAAAGGTGGGATTTTATTGATAGAAGATGTCAATGAACGCCCTTTTCGCATAGAACGTATGTTGAACCAATTATACTTGGCAGGGGTATTAAGCTGTCAAAATACCGTGTTATGGGGAGATTTCGGTCATCCAAGTATTTTAGATTATGACCGAGGGTATGATTTAAACAGTGTGATTGATTATGCACGCAATACTTTGGATTTAGGTGAGCGGCTTATTACGGGCTTACCATTTGGTCATTGCCCTAAAAAACTATCATTACCGATGGGGGTTCAAGCAAATTTAAGCCTTAGTACAAATCAACAAGTTAGCCTACAGTATTATATTTAAATGTTTTAAATGTATATAAAATAATCTTTTATCAGTGATATTTGAACATTACCAAAAAATCTTATTTTAAAATACTATGACTATAGTTTATATTATTTTTTAATATCTAATACTTTCTCGGCAACTGCCATAATGTCAGGGTTATTCTTTAGTGCAGATACCATAGCCCCTAATTTTGTACCGCCTTTGGCTGAAAAAATCTCTCCAATTGAACCAATACCCTCTGTTACCGTACCACCGTTCGCAATTACTTTAATGTCCGCATTTTCAAGTGCTTTTGCATTGGCAATACCAATTTTCTCAACAGCCTCAAGGTTTCTAACACTCACAAGATAGGCTTGATACTTATCATCCCCCCCAATTTTGTCTGCTAAGGTTATTTGTGCATCTACGGGAGCCATAAGCTTGGCTTTATCTGCGATACCTTGTGCAATACCGACAGCTTCAATACCTTCGGCATTGTTTTTTTGTAATATAAGATTGCCTTCAGCAATAAGAATTGTGGCATCTTTATCACCATTTGCTTTTGTTACAATCACTTCTTTGTCTGCTTGTGCTTTGGTAACGGCTACTTCTTTGTCTGCATTGGCTTTAACAACAGCCACTTGCTTTTGTGCTTCTGCATCTACCACGGCGACATCTTTCTTAATTTCTGCATCACGCACATCGTTCATTTGTCGAACTGCCATTGTTCGTTCAGCCGTTGTTTTTGCTTCAATTTGAATCTCTTGTTGTGCACGTTCTCCAGCAATTCCAATGGCTCGTTTGGTAGTTGCCGTTCGTTCACCCACCAGTTGTTCGGCTTCTTGCTTACGTAAATCAATTTGTTGCTGTGCTTCAATTTCTGCGGTTAATGCAGCACGTGAGTTTTCTGCGACTTTTGTTCTAGACTCCATCTCTATGCGCGACTTCTCTTTCGCCATAATATTGGAGATAACTTCAGAACCTTTATGGTCTCTGATATCCATAAACTCAATCGTTTTTGAGGTTTTTACGCCCCACTGAATCAGTTGATCATCAATTTCATTTGTGAACTGTTCACCTAAAACAGACCTGTCTTGCATAATGACTTCAAGGTCATTGGTCGCCAAAATTCTACGAACCACACCCTGAAGTACACCACTTAACTGGTCTCGGAGTTCATTTGATGAATTCATACGAGCAGCTGCCAGTTCAAAATCATCAATTCGAAAGAAAGCCTGTATATTTACTTCAAAAGGTAAACGGCCTTTATCATAAGCTTCATAGGCTTCTAAGCTAACATCAAAAATTGATTTTGGAAATGTTCTAGCATCTACACCAAGAATGGGTAACCAGCTAGGCCAAGCGTAGTAAACAGTCCCCGGATCAATAATAATAGAACCTTGTTCATCTTTTTTATCTGTTTGACCTGTGCCGTATGAAACAGTTTTACTTTTAGAGCGAACGACATGCACTTCATTGGTTGAAACCACACGGCGTAACAATGACATCACCCAAAATACGACAACAAAAAATATTGCGGCGACAGTAATAAATACTATGAGCATTGAGAACGGTGACATTGTGTCCATTTTAGAAACTCCTAAAATCAATGCTGGTACACGACATCGCTGCCGTGTACTAAGCTAAACAAGTTTTATAACCTGTTTTTATAAGCTGTATTTTCAGAATAAAAATAGGTAATGTTAAAATTTAACTTTTATAATATTTATACTGGTGAGGTAGCCTGTTTATTTTACTGGTTACTTCTTAATTATTAAACTTTTTGTATCAGTGCTATTTGAACATTACCTAAAAATACTATAACTATAGTTTATAGTTGTGCTAATACATTTTCTGCACTAGAAACTTCATATTTTCCAGCTACTTCGTGTCCTAACCAAGTAACAATACCATCATTAACAATCATTGCAAAGCGGTCTGTACGAATACCCATACCATGGGCTGTTAAATCTGATTCTAAACCTAAAGCTTTGGTATACGTTACATTGCCATCAGCAAACATACGTACTTTACCAGTCGCTTGATTGTCTCTGCCCCACGCACCCATTACAAAAGCATCATTGGTTGCTAAACACCATACTTCATCAACACCTTTGGCTTTTAAAGCAGCATGGTGTTGAACAAAGCTAGGTAACTGTTTAGCCGAACAGACGGGGGTATAAGCACCTGGTAAACCAAATACAACGATTTTTTTGCCTTTTACTAAATCAGACACTTTAAATGTATTAGGCCCCAAAGAACAACCGTTGCCTTCAACTTCAATAAACTCTGTTAATGTACCTGCTGGAAGTGATTGACCTGTAGTAATTGTCATAATGAACCCTTTGAAAGATAAAAATAAAAAATAAAAATAAAAATAAAAATAAAAATAAAAAGTAAAACTAAAAAATTTAAAAATTTAAAAATTTAAAAATCTCATCTATAAAATCAAATAGCGACTATATCTGTAACTTCATACAGTTGTGCTAATTGTTTTAAAGCAATAGGTATGTGTTGATGCTGAATAGTCAGTGTAGTAAAACGTTTTTTAAAAAATAGTATAAAAGCCAAAGCACTACTATCTACTACAGTACACGCTTGCCAATTTACGGTAAATATCTGTGCTACTGTCGCATTATTTGACCGCATAGCAGTTTGAATGGCCAATAGACAATCCGCTTTAGCAGTTTGCCAGTTTGTATGGTTAAGTGTGGCTGGGGTAGCCCAACTACTGGTATTTAAAGCGGCATTCATTAAGAATTTATATTAAGGATTTATTTATATAAGATATATAAGAGTTTATATTAAATAGTCGCATTTAATATTAAATACTGACTATTTGCTACCATTACGAGTTTTCAAAAACTGAATTAGACCCGCAATGCCATTGGTTTCAATTTCTTTTGCAAATACACCACGGTAGTTTTGAACTAGCCAAGAACCTGCAACGTTTAAATCATATACTTTCCAAGCACCTGATATTTTTTCTAAGCGATAATCAACATTAATGGGTTCACCTTTTGCAATAACACTGGTACGTACTAAAGCATCTATTGATTCAGGTTTAATATTAGAACGTCCCATTTTTAGAGTAGCATCTTTAGCTAAAGACAAAGCCCCACCATAAGTACGTTGCAGTAAAATTCTAAATTCTTTTTGTAACGCTGCTTGCTCTTCGGGTGTTGCTTTAGACCAGCTACGCCCTACTGCACTTTGGGTCATTTTAGCCAAATTAACATTAGGTAGTATTTTTTCATTGACTAAAGCATTAATTCGTTGTGGATCACCTGCCATTACTGCTTTGTCTGTTTTGATAGTTGCAAGTAAATCTTCAGCCGTTGCTTTAACAAATGCAACTGGGTCGCCTTGTGCGGTTTGTGCCAAAGCAGCATTTTGAATCAGTAGCAGACTTAATACACAACTCACTTGGGCTAAACCCTTGATGGCTATTTGACTTATTTTATTGTAATGTTTCATATTAAAAATATCCTAAAAATAAATATTAAAAAAAATTAAACTGTTTAGTAAAATTATTCAGTAAAAATAATATTATAAGTACAGTGAGTGTGCTAAACGTAATAAATATATTAAATATACTAAATGTAGTAAATATTAAATGTAGTAAATATTAAATGTAGTAAATATATTAAGTACGGTTAAATACTTTACTCAATTACATATACATTCCACCATTGACATGCAAAGTAGTCCCTGTAATATAGTTACCCATCGGTGAAATTAAAAATAAAACGGCATTAGCAATATCTTGTGGCATACCAAAGTGACCTAAAGGAATTTGAGCTTGCATAGTATTTACGACAGATTCCGATAAAGCCTGTGTCATATCTGTTGTAATAAACCCTGGGGCAACGCAATTAACAGTAATATTGCGTGAACCCAACTCACGTGCTAACGCACGTGATAAACCCTCTAACCCTGCTTTCGCCGCACAATAATTGGCCTGTCCTGCATTGCCCAAACTACTCACGACAGAAGAAATATTCACAATACGCCCTGTCCGTGCCTTCATCATTGGACGCATAACCAACCTAGATAACTTAAATATCGCCGTTAAATTAGTGTCTAAAACAGATGACCAATCCTCATCTTTCATACGCATGGCTAAACCGTCACGGGTAATACCCGCGTTGTTAATTAATATATCTATTTTGCCGTACTTTAAAAGTATAGTATTCAAAGCCAGTTCAGACTCTGTAGTATCTGTTACATTTAAAACAATCCCGTATCCTGCTTGTTCACCTAAACCTAGAGCGGATAATTTGTCAGTAATAGACTGTGCCCCCAATTCGGTTGTGGCTGTACCAATGACTGTTGCCCCCGCTTGAGCACAAGTTAGAGCAATCGATTGACCTATCCCGCGACTAGCACCTGTTACCCATACAATTCTACCAGTTAAATCAGTTAATGTCCCTTGTAATGTACTCATTGAATCACCTTTAAAGTCATATTTAAACTGTCATTATCAAATATATTGTATATCATTGCTTCAGGGGCGATTCGCTTCAATAACCCCGCAAGCACTTTACCAGGTCCACACTCTATAAAAGTAGTTATACCTTGTTTTTGCATAGTATTAATCGTTTCTACCCAGCGTACAGGGTTATAGGATTGTCGTATTAAAGCATCTTTAATGTCGGTACTTGTGGTTAATTCAGACACATCAACATTATTAATCACGGGTAAGTAAGGTGTGTTTAAATGTATTTTTTCTAAAGTAATCGCTAATACATCGCCTACAGGCCGCATTAAACTGGAATGAAAAGGTGCAGAAACAGGCAATATTAAACCACGCTTTGCCCCAGCTAATTTACACGCTTCAATAGCAGCGGTAACTGCCGAAGTATGTCCAGCAATTACAGTTTGTAATGGATCATTGTAATTAACGGCTTCCACAACGGCGGTATCAGTAGACAAGCTTCGGCAAATCTCACGTACTTTGGCTGAATCCAAGCCCAAAATAGCCGCCATTGAACCCACACCGACAGGAACAGCCGATTGCATCGCATTGGCACGAATACGCACTGTACGAATTGCATCAGCCAAGTCCATTGCACCAGAAGCAACCCATGCCGTATATTCACCTAAACTATGTCCTGCCATTATTGTGGGTGTTTGCCCACCTGCAGCAATCCAAGCTTGATATGCCGCATAACTTGCAGCCAACATCACAGGTTGTGTATTGGTCGTTAAGCCTAATTGTTCTGGTGTACCGTGAGCGATTAAGTCGCTTAAATTTTCATTTAAAGCGTTGTTAGCTGTTGTCATCACCTGTCTAACGGCTGGATTATCAGCCCAGCCTGACATCATACCTATTGATTGTGAACCTTGACCCGGAAATAAAAATGCAAGTTTTTTCATAAATATTTAATATGTTTGTGTTTGTTTATATCTTTGTCTATTTGTATTGTCTATTTATATTATAAATATTTAAAATAAATACTAAAAAATTATTTATCAGACTTTCGTCTATTGTCATTTTTACATAACATCTGGCAATTTTCTTCGGTTGTCTTGCCGTTGTCTTTCCAAGGGGTTATGTGGTCGCCTTCCATCTCTGATATATCAAATTCATTTTTGCAAATAATACATTTGCGTCCTTGTTTTTCATATACTTTTTGCTTTACGCTGTCTGAAAATGTACGAATACCTAAATACCGTTCGTCTCTTGTCAAAATGTAGGCATAAATCCCGCTTTTTCTTTCCACTTCATCGTCTGCAATAAGTTTAGCAGTTTCTTCTTCAATGGCTTTAGTGTCATACATCACGTCTTTATGTGTGTTGTAAAGCAAACCCCAAGCAATGCCTTTCATAAATTTTTTACGCTTATTTGTAAAAGTTGCATCAACCCAAGTCATTACTGATTGAAAATATAACCATAAGGCCGTTGCATTTGGGTCGTGTTGGTGTTTCGCCATATAGCGTTTAATACCATCATCGCTATCATCATTATTTATCCAGCCAATCACAGTTTCTAAATACTCTTGTCTATTGACTGAACCGTTTAAATAATCGCTGCCAATTTTTGAAGCAGCACAAGCAGTTTTACTGAAGTAGGTTTTTGCACTTGAAACCCAAGCCCCTGTATAAACGGCATTACGCAACTCTTGTTCAGTTAATTTTTCGCCTGCAATATTGATAGTCTTAAACCATTCTAATTTTTCGCTTTCTGTGCCGCTACAGACATACACCATTAATGTATAGTCTAGGATTTGTTCTTTTTCATCATCTTTAAGATTGTGAAAATATCTATTTTGATATGCAAAATCGCCATTCACATATTGACAAATTGAAATAGTTCTTTGTTGTCCGTCAATCACTTCAAAAGTGGTATCTTTACTGGCTGCCCAATACATTACATTTAAAGGGTATTTTTTGATAACTGTATTAATGACGGCATCACGTTGTTTGTCTTTATAAATAAACTCACGTTGATAAGGAGGGCGTATATCCAACTTGCCATCAAAACCAGTTACACCGTTTTCTGCGTTGTCTTTAAAGTTTTTTGATAGTTCTCTTATTTTTATTTTATTGAGTTCTATATTCATATTTTTTTATTCTTTATCCAAATTCTTTTATAAACTAATCTCTCGCTATTGTGTATTTTATGAGTTGGTTTTTGAAAAATACCTGGTTTAACTTCAATATTTTCAAAAGTTTCCGCACCTAAAATTTCAAACTGTTCTGGATTATATTTATCAATAAAAGTTATTGGTACGCCAATTACACCTTCATAATCGCAAGGAATATCTTTTGTTTTATCAACATTAATGGCATCATAATTTTCATAGGTTGGATATTCACTTTCATTGCCGTAGTATTTTTTGTATAAAAATAAATCTTCGTGCCTTTTTTTAGTATCAATATTTGTGTACCATACAACACCTGAAACCCTTATCATACCTTCTCTATGGTCAGCATCAGAAGCATAATCAACATAATGTTGATTTACAAAATGTGCCATATTTCTATTAAACCCATAACCTAACCAAAGCTTATTACTTTTAATTAATTTAAAAATTTCTTTGTAAGTTATGGCATTTTGATGTCCGACAATAACAAATTTTTTGTCGTACTCAACCAACTGGGCTACATACTCACGAAACAGTGAAAACGGCGGATTGGTTACAACAATGTCGGCTTGCTTTAACAATTCAATACATTCGGCACTTCTAAAATCGCCATCGCCTTTTAAATAAGTAACCTCAATGTCTTCGCGTTTAGGTACTACATCACCATTGCTTACGCCAGTATATTCAAGCGAAATACCTCTTTCACATTGATGTGTACTAAATAAATCCATATCTTGGTTTTTATAACACGTTGCAATTAGTTTTTTTAAGCCAAATTTTTCAAAGTTATATGAAAAAAAGTGAAAGAAATTGCTAATTCTTGGGTCGTCACAATTACATAAAACTACTTTGTTTTTAAAGTGGTCGCGGTAATGTTTTAGTTCTTTTTCAATATCAGATAATTGTGTATAAAACTCGTCTTTTTTATTGGCTTTTGCAAGCGTTAAATTTGAATTATGTGATTTTTTTGTCATTACTATTTTCCTCAAACTAACACTTGCACAGTGTCTAAACTTTTATTAAGACTTTTTTACTAATTTAAAACTTTTTTTACTAATTTTGGTGCATGTTTGCCATTGACACAATCAGCGTCTACAAAGACTGTAACAACGTCATTTATGCTAGGCAATTCATACATTGTGTCTAATAAAACGTTCTCCAATACACTACGTAAACCCCGTGCGCCTGTTTTGCGAGCAATAGCCAGTTCAGCGATTGCACTTAATGCCTCTTCGGTGACTTCTAAATTAACATTTTCCATCGCTAATAAAGCAGCATATTGTTTGATAGCCGCATTTTTAGGTTGAGTCAAAATATTAATTAAAGCGGCTTTGTCCAATTCGGCTAAAGCGACCATCACAGGCATACGGCCAACAATTTCAGGGATTAAGCCAAAACGAATTAAATCATCGGGCTGTACATCTTTGAATACATCAGTCAAGCTGCGGCTATCAACACTGCGGACTTGTGCACCAAAACCAATACTTGACTTGTCTGTTCGGGCAGATACAATTTTGTTTAAGCCTTCAAACGCACCGCCACAAATAAATAAAATTTGCGAAGTATCAACAGTCACCGTATTTTGTCCTGGGTGTTTACGTCCACCACTGGGCGATACCGATGCTTTTGTACCTTCAATTAATTTTAATAATGCCTGCTGAACACCTTCACCCGATACATCACGAGTAATTGACGCATTTTCTGATTTTCTAGAAATTTTATCAATTTCATCAATATAGACAATGCCACGTTGCGCTTTTTCAACATCATTATCACAATTTTGTAATAGTTTAGCGATAATGTTTTCTACATCTTCACCCACATAGCCTGCTTGCGTCAGTGTTGTCGCATCAGCAATCACAAAAGGGACATCTAATAAACGAGCTAAAGTTTGAGCCAATAAAGTTTTACCCGAACCGGTTGGCCCAATCAACAGTACATTGCTTTTGGTTAATTCAACGGTATGCGCACTTTGAACGTGTTCTAAACGTTTATAGTGGTTGTATACAGCGACTGACAATACCCGTTTAGCAGTTTCTTGACCAATCACATATTCGTCTAAAGTGGCTTTAATTTCGGCAGGTTTAGGCAGTTTTTTAATGTCAGTTTGCTGCTGGCTTGCCGATTTTACGCTTACATCAGTTGGCTTTGATGGGGCTTGAGTGGGCGATGTAGTACCGAATTCCTCGTCTAATACGGTTTGACATTCCGCTATACACCCGTCACAGATATAAAATTTACCTGCATTAATGAGTTTACGAACTTGGTGTTCGGCTTGTCCACAAATAGAACAAGACAAAGTTTTTCCTAAAGCCATTATGCTGCACCTGTATTGGGCGTAGTGGGTGTTAAATCAGACGTAGGGTCTGGACGCTTTAATAACATAGTATCAATTAAACCGTATTCAACCGCTGCTTCAGTAGACATAAAAGTATCTCGTTCAGTATCTTGCTCAATACGCTCAATGCTTTGCCCTGTATGGTGTACCAATATTTTATTTAAACGGCCTTTTAAATCTTGAATTTCACGTGCTTGAATCTGAATATCTGTGGCTTGACCACTTGCACCGCCTGATGGTTGATGAATCATAATACGTGAATTAGGCAAAGCGAAACGCTTACCTTTTTCACCAGCAGCCAATAAAAAGGCCCCCATACTCGCGGCTAAACCACAGCACAAAGTAGAGACTTGTGGGCGAATAAACTGCATTGTGTCGTAAATACCCATACCTGCATACACACTACCACCTGGGCTATTAATATAAAATGAAATGTCTTTGTCTGGATTTTCACTTTCTAAAAACAATAATTGTGCAATGATTAAATTAGCACTGTAGTCATTGACTGGACCTACTAAAAAAATAACCCGCTCACGCAGCAACCGTGAATAAATATCATAAGCACGTTCACCACGGCCACTTTGTTCAATGACCATAGGCACCATACCCAAATTTTGGGGGGTATTACGTTCAGGATTGGCATGCCAATCGCGTAGATCAAAACTCATAAATTATCCTATATATAGTATTAAATATTAAGCATTAAATATTAAATGTTAAATGCTAAATATGTTAATTATTAAATGTTAATTATTAAATGTTTAATATTAAATGTTAAATGCTAAATATGTTAATTGTTAAATGTTAATTATTAATTTTAATTGAATTAAATTTTGAATTAAATTAAGTAAATAATTAAGTAAATAAAAACACCGTAGGTACTGTAATAGCCAACGGTGTTTTCAAAAGCATCGTTTTTTAGCGGTTAAGCTGCCATTACTTCTTCAAATGGCACAACCGTAGTAGTTACGGCACAGTTATTTAGTAGCCACTCCACGGCATTATCTTCTAATACAACGGCTTCTATTTCTTGCAAACGTTCGCGGCTACCAAAATACCAAGCGGCTACTTCTTCAGGCTTTTGATAGCTAGCACTAATTTCATCAATTCTTTGGCGTACTTGTTCAGGCTTAACCTGTAGTTTATTTTGTGTAATTAATTCACCTAAAGCCAAGCCCAATTTGACACGTTTGGTACTTTGCTCAATAAACGCGTCTAATGGCAAATCAGGCACATTGTCAGTCATACCTTGGCGTTTCATTTGTTCTTTAAACTGTTCTTTTTGTGCAGCACACTCATCATTAATTAATGATTTAGGTGCGTCAAAACTAGTATTAGTCAGCATTGAATCTAAAGCGGCTTGTTTACTGCGAGCATACATACGCCCTTTTACTTCACGTTCTAAATTAGCTTTAACATCTGTTTTTAATTTTTCTACATTGCCGTCTTCAAAACCCATTAATTTAGCAAAATCAGCATCTAGCTCCGGTAATACTGGCGTTTCTATGCTTAAAGCAGTGAGTTCAAATTGTGCAGTTTTACCTTTAACTGCTTCACCTGAATAGTCATCAGGGAAGGTTAAATCAAACAGTTTAGTTTCGCCTGCTTTGATACCTGTTGCCGCCGCTTCAAATTCTGGCAACATACGACCAGCGCCTAATTCAAAATTAAACTGTTCAGCCGTGCCACCTTCAAATGCCACACCATTGACTTTACCAATAAAGTTACAATTTATTTTGTCACCTTTTTCAGCCATTTTGTTAGTAACAACATAGTTTGCACGTTGTTTACGTAATTTATTTAAAGTGTCTTCAATATCAGA
This sequence comes from Pseudomonadota bacterium, assembly GCA_041170585.1. Taxonomy (GTDB): domain Bacteria; phylum Pseudomonadota; class Gammaproteobacteria; order Burkholderiales; family Burkholderiaceae_C; genus JBDLSY01. The sequence goes on from JBEDNN010000017.1 coordinate 22,498, forward strand.
ATCTGTAATGTTGGCTTGAAATGACTCAAAATTAACGGATTTAAAATCACCAAAATGAATGGTTGGATACACTTCAAATGTTGCACTAAACGCTAATTCTTCAGGGTTAGAGTGATTTTCAATTGCGGTAATATCTGGACGGCCTGCAATACGTAATTTTTGTGCATCAGCTGCCTTGGCAAAAGTATCAACTACTTGTTCATTTAAAGCATCATTAAAGGCACTATAACCATAATTTTTTTCAATCATACTTAAAGGCACTTTACCTGGACGAAAACCAGGTAATCTAACGGTTTTACTCAATTTTTGTAATTGCTTTTTAGTCGCAGTTTGGACATCAGACTCTAAAACCGCGAAATTCATTTTTCGGGTTATGCTGGATACGTCAGACAATGTTTCAATCGTTACTTGCATGTTGTTCCTTAAAATAAGCTGTGTTAAAAATAAAATGGTATAAAACAATTAAAGATAAAAACCAAATATAAATATGTAAATTATTTATAGACTATATAAAAACCATATAAAAACCATATAAAAACTATATAAAAACTATATAAAAACTATATAAACTATATAAACCAAATATACAAAGACTAAATAATTTAACATTGTAAACTAGGCTTTAAATGGTGTGTTTATAGGCTGTTTTTCAATAAAAAAATCAAATAAAAATCAAATCTAAATCAAATCTAAATCAAATCTAAATCAAATCTAAATTAGCAATGATTCACTCTTGGACTAAATAAACGCCAAAAATTTTGACTGGTTTGTTGTGCAAAATCTACTGATTGAATACCACGTAATTGAGCAATAAAATCACCTACATGGCTTACATAAGCGGGTTGATTGTCTTTGCCACGCTTGGGAACGGGTGCTAAATAAGGCGAATCTGTTTCTATCAAAATACGATCACTGGGAATTTTTAAAGCGACTTCGCGTAAAGCGGTTGCATTTTTAAAGGTAGTAATGCCTGAAAATGAGATATAAAACCCTAAATCTAACGCCGCTTTAGCAACTTCCCATGTTTCAGTGAAACAATGAATCACACCGCTACATTGACTGGCATTTTCAGCCAATAAAATAGCTATCGTATCGTTAGATGCTTCGCGGGTATGAACAATAAGTGGTTTATTACACTTAATCGCGGCTTGAATATGGGTAGCGAAACGTTGCCGTTGCCATGCTAAATCGGCTGGATTAGTTTCATGATCGGTTTTAAACCAATGATAGTCTAACCCCGTTTCACCGATTGCCAGCACTTTAGGGGAGCGTCCAGCTAAATCCAGTAATGAGTCTATACTGGGTTCATCACTGTCCTTGTATTCAGGGTGTACACCCACACTGGCATATAAATGCGTATGATTGTTTGCAATATCTAATACAATTTTAGAATCCGCTAAAGTTGTACCAATAACCAATGCAGCATCAACGTTGTGCATATTCATATTGGTCAATAATTGCGGTATTTGCGACAATAAGCGTTCGTCAGATAAATGACAATGAGAATCAATCCACATAATTTTTTAGTTATTTAGTTATTTAGTTGTTTAGTTGGTTTAACTTTAATTTAAGTTAATGGTGTTTAAGTTAATGGCGTTGCAGTCATTTTAAAAACCCCAATTCATACACCATTGGCCTAAGTTTTTCAGACAGTTCGGCATAGGCTGTTTTAAACGGGTCAAAATCCACTACTTCGTTTTTAGCGTGGGCTTCTAGGGCTTTGCGAATTTGATACCAGCCGACATCAGCACGATTGAGTTTAAACTCATCTTTAATTTTGTGTTCAAATTCGATGGCGTGATATTGTTGCCATAGCATTTTACCTTGTGCTAAAACGGCTTTGGCTTCTTTAGACAACTGTGTTTTTTTAATGGCATTTAAATAATCCACCATAAAGTTGGATTCAAATTTATCATTTGCCCCCACTTCAGCAGCGGTAAAAGGAATAAAGTGATTGACGATACTCCATTTTTTTTCGTTCCATTTTAAATTATTGGCACTGGCGGTGAGGTTGCTGCCGTTAAATAATAACCAAACCAAACAATCATTTTTAAAGACTTCGGTTAAAGGTTCGGTCGCTTGTAAAAACTGGTCACGGTCGTTTAACCACGTAGGTTTAATTAAGCGGCGTACCGCAAAAATAACTGCCGCTTGAGCGAGGTTGTCTTTGGTTATATAAAAACCGCAGCCATTACTAAAAACTGATGACAATATTGCAGTATGTGTTGCGGTTTGCTGAAGATCATTGCCAGCACTCCAAAAATATCCAATTGAACTGCTATTCCATGCTGTTACTTTTGCATATGCAATTTGAGGGGATATAGCATTTTTTAATGGAATATTGATTGTATTTGTTGGCAATCTTGGAAGCCATTCATTTAACAATAACTTTGTTGGTAGATTATAAAAAACTTTTTCTCCTGCGTATTTGACATTTTTATCTAACGCCGTCGTAGTAATTTCAGTAATTGTTTTTTTCTTGCTAGTGTCCCACACTAAAAAGCCAATAGGAAAATTACCATTTAAGCCATCAAAAGCCTTGCTATGTACTACAAAGCCACCTAAATAGTGTGCCTGCCATTTTTGTCTAAATTGTTCAAAATTGGGAGCATTAACATATTTTAAAGTACTAAACATTGCCAGCTTTGCAGTGGGAATTTCTTTTTGTATACGTGCCATAAACTGTACAAATAACTCACGCGAGGCATAACCATAACCTGTTTCGTCCATTAATTTACCAATTTGAGTTTTAGAAACACCTTTTTTTGTTTTAATCTCACCACCTGTAATTGTATTTTCAGAGTTTGAAGCCTCTGCATACGGCGGGTTAATCAATATTAATATCTGTTTTGCACTTTTTACGCCTTTGTCGGCATCAGTAATCGCTTGACGTAAAGATAGGGGTAATTTATGACTGATTTGATAATCAATATTACCAAAATCATCAATATCATCATTCAAATAATCATATTGAAATTTGGTCGCTTGAACGCACGTTTTAGCAGCTTTCATTACGTCAATATCGGCTTGGTCTAGCGTACTCATAAATAAATTATTATGATTACTGTGCTTGACTTCAAGGTTGCCCACACCGCAACACATATCCCAAACAATGTATTTTTGTTGCCAATTTTTACCCAAGGTTTGGGCTAATAAATCATAAGCCTTGTCCACAACTTTGAGCGGCGTGTAATACGCCCCTTTAAAATTGCGTTCATCAAGCGGCAATAAACTGTCGCGTCGTGCCAGTAAATATTCGCGGTGTTCAACTTCAGGCGGGCGGTGATACATCGCCCAAAACCGCCGATAACCTTCGCTACTAGATAACCTCATGGGC
>JBEDNN010000018.1:0-31334 GCA_041170585.1 Pseudomonadota bacterium
TTCGTATTACTTAAAATAGTATTGGTATTACTTAAACCAGTACTCAAACCAGCCACTGATACATTCGTATTACTCAAACCAATATTCGTATTACTTAAACCAGTACTTAAACCAGTCACCGATACATTCGTATTACTCAAGCCAATATTCGTATTACTTAAGCCTGTACTCAAACCAGTCACTGATGCATTCGTATTACTCAAGCCGACATTTGTATTACTTAAGCCTGTACTTAAACCAGTCACTGATAGATTCGTATTACTTAAAATAGTATTGGTATTACTTAAGCCTGTACTTAAACCAGTCACTGATACATTCGTAGTACTCAAGGCAACATTCGTATTACTTAAACCAGTACTCAAACCAGCCACTGATAGATTCGTATTACTTAAACCAGTACTCAAACCAGCCACTGAGGCATTAACATTGCTTAAAGCATTGCTTAAAGCTGTAGTTGCACCTCCTGATTGCGTGCTAAGTGCTACAAGTGAAGCATTTGTATTACTTAAACCTGTGCTTAAACCAGCTACTGATACATTCGTATTGCTTAAACCTATACTTACGGCAGTTACAGAATCACTGACTACTGTTAACTGTGCTACATTAACAGCATCATCAATTGCTGCACCCGCTGCAAGATTATTGATTTGACGGTTACCAATTGTACCACCACCGATACTGATTGTACCAACATTTGTTAGTCCAGCTGTTGAATTGACTGTACCTTTACCTGCTAAAAATGCCGCTGTCGCTGCTGTATTAAGAGTATTAGCCACTGAATTTGCACCCAATGCCACTGCACTGACTACACTTGCATTAGCACCCGTACCTAAGGCTGATGAACCTTGAACAGACGCAACTGCATCTAAACCAAGGACTAACGAATTAGCCCCCGATGCAGTTGAACGCGAACCAAACGCTTGCGCACCCACTGCAGTCGCTTTTGCCTCCGGACCAATCGCTGTACTTAAATGAGCATTAGCTAAGGTGTTTGCACCCAATGACGTTGCTCCAGCATCTAAAGCCTGTGCATTAGAACCCAATGCTATCGCATTATTATTATCTGCTTTAGCACTATATCCTAAAGCAATTGATTGAAGTCCTAGAGCCGTTGCAGTCATACCCAATGCTGTAGAAGACCCACCAGATGATTGGGATAACCTACCTATAGATATAGAACTGTCACCCGAAGCAGTAGTTGCAGCACCCATAGCCGTTGCTGCAAAACCAGTGGCTCTTGCAGCAACACCAACAGCGGTCGCACTATCATCTGAAGATAGACTTGCTTGACCAATAGCGATTGAATTTTTATTATCTTTTCCTACGGCGGAGTTAGTACCGATAGCTATACTATCAAGACCTGCAGAAGTAGCGTTAGTACCAATAGCAATTGTTTGTTCATTTAAAGACTTAGAATCAAAACCAATAGCAATTGATTTGACACTGGTCGCTTGTGATACCCTACCTATAGATATAGACTGCTTACCTGAAGCAGTAGCAATATTACCAAGAGCCAGTGACTGTTCAGCCAAAGCGCTGGCATTAGCACCTACCGCTGTTGTATCAGGAGCTGTCGCTTTAGAATTACCACCAACCGCTAAAGTATCAGTACCTGAAGCACTAGCATAAGAACCAATGGATAAGCCTCTAAGACCTGTTGCTGTAGCAGAATTACCCATTGAAATAGATTCATCTAATGATGACTTTGCCTCAGAACCAATGGCAATTGACTTAATACCTGAAGCACTAGCAAGATTCCCAAATGCTGCAGAAGCATTAGCAGTTGAAGCGGCATTCATACCAAAAGCAATAGATCCTTCCCCCCCAGATGAGGAATTTGCACCGATAGCTATTGACCCAATGTCAGCAACTCTTGTAATTGCCTGAGTACCAATAGCAATACCCTTGGCACTGCTACTTCTACTTAACCTACCTATTGCAATACTATCCTCACTCTCTGAATCGGCATTAGAACCAAAAGAAATACCCCCTACCTGCATGGTATTTGCTCCACTACCAAAAGCGATGGCAGTATGACCAGCATTAGGACCAGTGGTAGAAGGAAAAATTCCTGGAGCAAAATTAAAACCTGTTATTGTTGTTGAAATCTGTGCATTGGCATCACCCATACTAAATAAACCTGATATCGCAATAGCTAAAGGGGCGATGCTACAAGCAATACCTTTATATTTAATTAAACGCCCACCACGAAGTGTTTTCATGTAAGCTGGCTGTACATCATTGGTACTCATACATTTCCTTATTGAACAGTTTTAAAAGAATAAAAAAAGAATAAAGTGTATAAAAAATTAAAAAGTTAAAAAATAAGTAATTTATTAAAAACATCTATATTAAAAATAAATTATTAAAAATAATTTTTTAATTTGGCGATTGTACAAAATTTATGGTGAGTATTTAACATAAATACACAATTTTGATACAAAATTTATTTTTAATTTACGGGTGAGTGGTATTTTTTATAAATTTTTAGCGATTAAACAGATAACTAATTTGGTAATGTTAAATTTTAACTTTTATAATATTTATACTGGTATAGTAGCCTGTTCATTTTACTGCTTACTTTTTAAGTATTAAATTTCTTTTATCAGTGATATTTTAACATTACTACTGGTTTTTATTTAAAATTTGCTCAATGTTAATAATATTAATAGCCTGAACCAATTTGAGCATACACTAAATAAGCATCAATCATGGATTGTCCATACACTGCACACACTGCACCCGCAATGGCTAAATAAGGCCCGAACGCAATATAACTTTGCCTGCTCATACGGCGGTTGAGCATCAATACAACGCCTACTACTGAACCGACTACCGAGGATAACAATAAGATTGGGACAATCATATTGACGCCTAACCAAGCCCCTAAGGCAGCCAGTAGCTTAAAATCACCATTGCCCATACCTTGTTTACCTGTAAGCAATTTAAAAAAATAACACACACTAAATAAACTCATATAGCCTGCTACAGCGCCCCATACTGATGATGACAATGGCACAATGGCACTGCCCGTATTTATGATTAAACCTAACCACAGCAAAGGCAAGACAATTGCATCAGGTAAATACTGTGTATTAAAATCAATTACTGTCAAAGTCAGTAAAGACCACAGCAAAACCATCATGCCGCAAGTAACTGCATAGCCCAGAGTATTACCCCAAGACAACGCTGCTAATATACCCAATAAGCAAGCCACTATTTCTATAATGGGATACTGTATTGAGATACGAACACGACAAGCATAACAGCGGCCTTTTAGTAAAATATAACTCACAACAGGAATATTCATCCACCATTTAACGGACGCTTTACAGTGTGGGCATTGTGATGCAGGGGTATATAAAGAATAACGACCACTTAAATGTTCAGGCACTGTAACGGCTTCAGGTGTAGATATAGACAGCTGGGGAGCAGTTTTTTCTTGTTCTTGTTGATGGTGCCAAAAAAATAAAGCTTCTTCACGCTGCATCATCATCGGTAAACGAATAATCACGACATTTAAAAAACTACCGACTAATAAACCAATAATCCCTGCCAAAGTAGCAAAAACGGGTAAAGGCAAGTTAACCATATCCGCCAAAAATGTCGTTAATATCATTAAAAACCCCATTATAAAAATCTCTTTTATATCTTCTTAGCCAGCAACTACATCACCTAATTTAAAGATAGGTAAATACATTGCCACGACTAGTCCGCCAATTAAAACACCTAAAAAAACCATAATCATAGGTTCTAATAGGCTGGATAACGAATCAACCATTTCATCAACTTCACGGTCATAAAAATCGGCAGCTTTAGACAACATTTCTTCTAAAGCACCTGATTGTTCACCAATTGCAGTCATTTGTACAACCAAATTATCAAATTCACCGGTATTTTGCATGGCAGCAGCCAAGGGCATACCTGTACTAATTTCATTTTGTATTTCACGGGTTGCTTGAAGGTAAACATCATTGCCTGATGCACCGCCGACTGAATCTAAGGCTTCAATTAAAGGTACACCTGCCGCAAACATAGTGGATAAAGTACGTGACCAGCGTGAGATACTTGATTTACGAATGAGTTCGCCAAAAATAGGCATTTGTAGTAATAACCGATCCATAAACGCCGACACAGCAGGAGAGCGTTTCCAAGCTTGAAAGAAAAAATACGCAAATGCCATTAATACAAAAGCAATCAACCACCCCCACTTCACCATAAAATCAGAAATACTAATCACAACCAAAGTCAAATAAGGTAGCTCTGCACCAAAGCCTGAAAAAATATCCTTAAATGCAGGGATAACAAAAATCATAATAACCGTTGTTACAATAAACGCAACGGCTAACACGGCAATAGGGTAAAACATCGCTGATTTTACTTTACCTTTAATAGCTAAAGTTTTTTCTTTATAAGTGGCTAGACGATCTAACAGCAAATCTAAAATACCTGCTTGCTCACCTGCACCAATTAAATTGACAAATAAGGGGTCAAAATGTTGCGGGTATTTACGGAATGCTTGTTGTAAAGTATTACCCACCTCTACTTCAGATTTAATGTTATTGAGTAGCCGTGTCATATTGGCATTGCCATGGCCTTTAGCAACAATATCAAATGATTGCAGCATAGGCACACCAGCCCGCATCATAGTCGAGAGTTGTCTTGTAAATAATGCAATGTCTTTTTCAGTAATTTTTTTACCGCGTTTTAATTTTTGTTTTTTTAATGAAGTCAGTACAATACCACGGCGGCGTAGTGCTGAACGGACTAAGTTTTCGCCTGTTGCCCGCAATTCGCCACTAATTTTTTTACCTTCACGGTCTTTACCACGCCAGATATAGACATACTCTCTAATACCTGCTGGTTTAATAGTAGGTTTAACGCCGGGTTTTATATTACGTGGTTTGGGATTGGTAGCCATAAAAAGCCTTATGCTTGTAATTTTATATTAAATTAATTTTAATAATATATAGAACAGTAAATAAATAATACTATAAACAATATAAACAATATAAATAATATAGGTATATAAATGTAGTTATAGGTTAGTCACAGATAACACTTCCTCTATAGAAGTCACGCCTTGTTTTACTTTAATTAATCCAGAATCTCTTAAACTTAATACCCCTTCTAAACGGGCTTGACGCTCAATATCCAGTGAAGACCCGTTGGCTAAAATAATAGTTTGCATTGCTTCGGTAATAGGCATCACTTGATAAATGCCTACTCGACCTTTATAGCCCGTACCGCTACACACTTCACACCCTACGGGTACATAAGGAATCCAAGAATTATCAAGGTCACTGTCTTTGAACCCTGCACTTTTTAATATTTTAGGCGAAAAGTTAGCCGCTTTTTTACAAGAGCATAAACGCCTCGCTAAACGTTGTCCTGTGATTAAAATAATAGATGACGCGATATTAAACGCAAGAACACCCATATTAAGCAAACGGGTTAATGTTGCAGGTGCATCATTTGTATGTAATGTAGAAAACACTAAATGCCCTGTTTGTGCGGCTTTAATGGCAATATCTGCGGTTTCTAAATCACGAATTTCCCCCACCATAATCACATCAGGATCTTGTCGTAAAAATGCTCTAAGTGTTACTGGAAACGTTAAACCTGCTTTGTCATTAATATTAACTTGGTTAATGCCCGGTAAATTAATCTCGGCAGGATCTTCTGCGGTTGAAATATTAACCCCCGGACGGTTCAAAATATTAAGGCACGAATACAAGGAAACCGTCTTACCACTGCCTGTAGGGCCTGTTACCAAAATCATGCCATAAGGACGGCCCACAGCATTCAGTAGCTTTTCTTTTTGTTCAGGGTCATAGCCTAAAGCATCAATACCAATTTGTACTTGTGATGAGTCTAAAATCCGCATGACAATTTTTTCACCAAACAAAGTAGGTAAACTACTAACCCGAAAGTCGATCATTTTGCCGTTATTCATTTTCATTTTCATACGGCCATCTTGCGGGACGCGTTTTTCAGAAATATCAATTTTTGAAATAATTTTTAAACGTGCAGCAATCCGTTCTTTCATATTGGCTGGAGGCGTGGTAATCTCTGACAATAATCCGTCAATACGATACCGAACTCGGTAGGTTTTTTCATAAGGTTCAAAGTGTAAATCTGAAGCCCCTCTATTGTAGGCATCCAATAAAATACTTTGCAAAAACTTTACAACGGGAGCATCATCAACATCACTGGTATCAAATGATAAAACATTGTCTTCTTCATTAGATTGGACAGTATCATCTTTTAATTCAAATAATTCATTGTCTGTATTCACTTTATCTGAATCAGAGGTCTTGTTTAGCCACGCCAATAATTTATTATGCTCCACAATCACGGGCTCAATGACGCATTGGGTAATAAATTGCAATTGATTAATCACCGTTAAATTGGTCGGATCGGACATGGCAATATACATTTGCGTACCACGTTTTTTTAAAGGCACCATTTTTAACGCAATAATCGCTTTGACATCTACATCATCTGTTAAAAGGTGTGTTTTTTTAAGTGCAGATAAATCTAAAAAAGAATGTGAAAATGCTTCAGCACAAAAACGAGCGACTGCGGCAGCATCAATATTGGGAATATTTTCTAATAGTAGTGCCTCAATTGAGGCAATTTTTTGTGTAGCTACACGGTCTATCACTGATTTAGCGGTAGCACTAGAAATCCATTCGTGTTGTTTTAAAGCTCGAATTAAACCCGTTGAATTGTCATCAATATTTTTATTTAAAGAAAAATCTAAATTATTTGTTAAGTCATTCATGGTGTAACCTAGTATAAATACGTCATTAAGTGATTGATGATTGATATAAATGTTTATTTAAATATTTTTTAAATACTTTTTAACTATTTTGTTTAAGCAATATTGACTTAAGTACGCCGATTGACTGCTTGCTGTGCCAACTCCCGCAAAGCATCAACTGCTTCGGTATGTCCTAAATATTCTATATTTTTTAAGGCATCTAATGCTTCATTGATTAATAATTGTGCTACATCTATAGATTTTTGTATCGCGTTTACTGATTTTATAATCGCGATAATTTCATTTAAGTTGGCATCTAAATTATTGTTTGAATTATTGTTTGAATTATTGTTTTGAATAGCATTAATGGTTGTAATAATGAGTTCACGCTGAACCTCACTGCCGTATTGCATTGCATAAATTAATGGCAAAGTTACTTTGCCTTCACGCAAATCATCACCTAAGTTTTTACCTAAAATAGCAGCATCACCTTGATAATCAAGTACATCGTCAATAATTTGAAATGCAGAACCTATTTTACGGCCGTATATTGCCAGTGCAGCTTGCGCATGAATATCGTTAATAAGTACCGCTGGTAAACAGGCAGCCGCTTCAAATAGTTTAGCCGTTTTATATTCAATCACTTGCAAATACTGTGTTTCTGTTAAATGTACATCACCAATGTACATCAGTTGCAATACTTCACCTTCAGCAATCACATTAGTGGTATCAGCCAATATAGCCATAATATTAGGACGCTCAAGGCCTACCATCATTTGAAAGGCACGAGAATACAAAAAATCGCCTACCAGTACGCTAGCAGCGTTGCCAAACAAAGCATTCGCAGTTTGTTTACCGCGTCGCTGGCTACTGTTGTCTACTACATCATCATGTAACAAAGTAGCTGTATGAATAAATTCTATAATAGTAGCAAGTTCCGTAATACGCGGGTCATCGCGTAAACCTAAAGCATCGGCTGCTAACATTAACAGTGCAGGACGCATACGTTTGCCACCCGCTTGCACAATATAGCTGGCGACTTGCTGTACTAAAACAACGTCTGAATATAATTGACGATTAATACAGGTATCTAATCGTGCAAAATCGGGTGTTAAATGGCGTACTAAGTTCATAGATTATGATTGTAAGCCACTGTAAGCACATACAATGTTAGATTGTATAAAAAAACATATAAAAATTATAAAAACTATAACAATTATCTATAACAATTATCTATAACAATTATAAAAGTTACGTACTGTTTTATTCCGTGCTATTTTGTTATTTAATTTCTACGTCATTTTTATCGCCTTATTCTTAGTCCTATGTATTTTAATCACTTTCAAAGTTTAATTAAAGAAGCACACCGTGTACGCACGTTTAAACCGTTAATAGCTAAGCGTGAATGGCATACTCCCTATTTGAGTTTAGATTTATCGCGTCAATGGCTAGATTCGGCTGCTGAAATAGCTTTGGCTAATCACGCAAAAATTGCAGCCTTTGACACTTGGCGTTATGCTTTATCAGCAGGCAATGTAGTCAATATCACTGAACAACAGGCCGCGACACACATGCACTGTAGATCGGCTTTGGCTTCTACCATTAACGTTCATATTAATACTAGAGAGTTACTATCATATCAACAATATGCACAACGGTTTTTACAGTTTGCTAAACAATTTCGTGCTGGGCAATTAATTGGGGCAACTGGAAAAATATTAACGCATTATGTTCACATAGGCATTGGTGGCTCTGACTTAGGCCCACGGTGTGTGTTGCAAGCATTAGATGGGTTACCTAACATAGATACTACGCAACATGTTAGCTTTATTAGCAATTTAGACCCCGATGACTTTGCCAAAGTGGTTCGCTATTTAAACCCTGAAACAACACTGTTTGGTATAGCTAGTAAAAGTTTTAATACTTTAGAAACACAGGCCAATGCTAAACTGGCTCAAGCGTGGTTAAAAAATGGTTTAAATTCTGTTGGAACAAAAACTATTGATGATAAAGATATTAGTGTACATTTTTGTGCAATGACAGCCTCACCCGATAAAGCCATTGCGTTTTTAGGATTCACTGTTGAACAAGCAGAGTTACGTATTTTGCCAATGCACACTACCATAGGCGGACGTTATTCATTGTGGAGTTCAATTGGTTTGCCGATTGCGATTGCATTCGGACGTGATGTATTTGTTCAATTGTGTGAAGGGGCAGCAGAAATAGATGCTCATTTTTTAAATAAGCCTTTTGCTGAAAATTTACCTGCACAATTAGGGGCAATACAAGTCTGGAATGCAACTGCACTCAATTTACGCTGCCAACCCACGATTGCATATAGTCATCGCTTAGGCTTACTGCCTATATATTTACAACAATTAGATATGGAATCCAATGGTAAATCAACAGGCCGTGATGGTGTACAACTCACTTACCCAACCAGTCCTAGTCTATTAGCTGGGGTGGGTACACCTGCACAACACGCATTTTTTCAGTGGTTTCATCAAGGCCACGATGACACTGCCAGTGTTTTTATTGCCACTAATACCAAACACCACGAAGAGAATAGTTTAGCGAAAACCTATGCAGATGATGTGGTTCATTGTTTATATGCTCAAGCTGATGTGCTATGGCAGGGCGGGTGTATTCAAAATGACAAGGCTTTTGGAACGCACGGTGTTTATCCTGGAGGCAGACCCGTGAGTATTTTAACGTTAAAAGAAGTCAGCCCTCGTGCAGTAGGTGCTTTAATGGCTACCTTTGAACATGCGGTATACACTGCGGCGGTTTTATGGGGTATTAATCCGTTTGACCAATGGGGTGTTGAATTGGGTAAGCAACTGTATGCACAGACAAAACAAAATTAAGTTTATTTTACGTTTATTTTACGTTTATTTTACATTTATTAGGTTTTTATTTATATGAATAATTTATATGAATAGTTTAAATGTGCTATCTGTAAGCGATTTAAATACCAATGTTGCTGAATTATTAGACACTTACTTGCCAATGCTGCACGTGTGTGGTGAAGTACAAGCTATTAAACGCTATGCCAGCGGCCATGTTTATTTTGTGCTTAAAGACAGTCAAGCCAGCGTTCATTGTGTTTTATTTAAAATGCGCGCACAACTATGCGAACGGTTACCCTGTGAAGGCGAGTTGATTGAAGTGTATGCTAAAGCCAATTTATATGAGCCACGCGGTGATTATCAGTTAAGAATTGACAGCTGGAAAACGGCTGGTCAAGGTACTTTATACGAGCTATTTTTACAAAAAAAGCAATTACTTGAACGTGAAGGTTTATTAAATCAAGCACGAAAACGCCCGCTGCCAAATTATGTACGCCGTGTGGGTATTGTTACTTCATTGCAATCTGCCGTTTTACGTGATGTAGCGATTAGCTTGAGTCGCCGTGCACCTTATGTCCAATTAATTGTGTACCCTAGTTCTGTGCAAGGTGTTTTAGCAGCGGCACAATTAACGGCGGCTGTTTTACTCGCAAGCCAGCGTGCTGAAGTTGATGTATTGTTGGTGTGTCGTGGCGGCGGCAGTATGGAGGATTTAAATTGTTTTAATGATGAAGAATTAGCCAGAGCCATTGCGGCTTGTACAATGCCTGTTATTAGTGGTGTGGGTCATGAAACAGACATTACTTTAGCAGACTATGTAGCTGATGTACGCGCAGCAACCCCAACTGCGGCAGCAGAGTTGTGTGCAGTGTCTCAATCGGTGTATTTTGAGCGACTATTTGCATTGCAAGCTAAAATGCAACACACTGCCGAGGTTTTTTTAGCCAATCATTATCAAACAATAGATTATTTACAACACCGTTTAAACAGTGTTAATCCAAAAAATAAGCTAATCTTACAAGTTAATCAACTTAATCATTTAAGTGGGCGATTACAACAAATTATTTTGCGGCAAATGACCCAGCATCAGCACAATATACACCGACTGTCTACACATTTAAATGCCTTATCCCCGCATAAAGTACTAAAACGGGGTTATGCTATGGTATTAGATAGTCAAGGCAAACCTTTGTTGTCTCCAGCTCACTCTAATACTACAGTCTGTATTCACTATGCTCAAGGACATCAAATAGCCACTGTTCAATAGTAACAAAGTATAAGTATAGATATAAGTATAAATATAAATATAAATATAAATATAAGTATAAATTATAAGTACAAAGTATAAATGTAAGTAGTGTAAATAATATTAAAAATAAAATAAAATAAAACCATAAAACTTATGAATGTAGCTACATACACCACACCCAATAGATATACTAAAATTTATTTACGGTGGTTAACTTTAACCTTATTTTTAACGTTTGATTTAATTGTGTTTGGTGCTTATGTACGGCTTAGTGATAGCGGCTTAGGCTGCCCTGATTGGCCAGGTTGTTATGCTCAAGCAACGCCTTGGCACGCACAAACACACATTGCCCTAGAAGAATCGTTGCGTCCAGACGGTGCGGTCACACACTTTAAAGCGTGGATAGAAATGATTCACCGCTATGTTGCTACAGTATTGGGCATACTGTGTATTACTTTATTAGGTATGGCTATTAAATGGCGTCGTTATTTATTAATCGGTTATAAATTAGCGGCGTTTATTTTATTTTGGATTAGTCTGCAAGGTGCATTTGGTATGTGGACAGTGACGCTTAAATTAATGCCCGTAGTCGTTACAGCCCACTTATTGGGCGGATTAATTCTATTGTCTTTATTGGCATGGCAGCATATACGGCTAACAGCCCGTTTAATGCCATCTATTGCTTATGATGATTCGCCTTATACCGTCTGGATAAAATGGGTTTGGTTATTTTTGCTGGCATTAACTATTCAAATCGCTCTAGGCGGTTGGGTAAGTACTAATTATGCGGCTATGGCCTGTAGTACCATTCCACTGTGTCAAGGCGTATGGATTCCCGAAATGAATTTTGCCAAGGGCTTTACTCTATGGCGTAATTTAGGGGCAGTTGATGCAACAGGTACAACGGGACAATGGTTACCCTTTTCAGCTTTAGTGGCTATTCATTGGGTGCATCGTATGAGTGCTATTGCTGTATTTCTGATTGCATTAGTTGTTTTGCTTAAAATTAAAAAAGCAAGTCTTTTTAAAAAATACCGTCGTGGAATAATGGTCGTTTTAACTGTACAAATATTAACTGGCATCAGTACGGTAGTGTTTGGTTACCCATTATTAGCCGCTGTTTTACATACGGCAGGTGCGGCAACATTAATTATGCTGACTATTCGTTTATTGGCTTTGATGTACGAAATGAACAGACATACCCGTCGTCAAAAATATTAGTATCGGCACAATTATCACATGACTGATTTTATTCACTCTAAAAATATAATGCCGCCTGCTCAATCATTGAAAAAAACAGTTGGATATTATTGGGTATTAACCAAACCACGGGTTACTTTATTGGCAGTATTCTGTGCCATAATTGGTATGTTTTTAGCAAAACCAACAGTTCCTGACTGGCGTATCGTTTTATTTGCTAGTACAGGTATTGCCCTATTGGCTGGTGCATCATTTGCGTTTAATTGTTTGTTAGAACGACACTCTGATGCAAAAATGAAGCGTACTGCGTGGCGTGCCAGTGCGGCAGGCGATATTAGTCCAAAGCGAATTATTCTGTTTGCATGCGTACTTGGTTGTACAGGCTTTATTTTATTGTACGGCTACGTTAATCCTTTAACGGCATGGCTAACGGCAGCTACTTTTGTGGGATACGCCTTAATTTATACGCTATTATTAAAACCAAATACGCCTCAAAATATTGTTATTGGCGGTTTGTCTGGGGCTATGCCACCAGCTTTGGGGTGGGCTTCGGTTGCTAATACCCTTCCTGAACAGGCTTGGTTATTGGTATTGATTATATTTGTATGGACACCGCCACATTTTTGGGCATTGGCTTTATACCGTGTAGACGATTATATTGCCAGTGGTTTACCTATGTTGCCCGTTACACACGGCAACGCAATGACGCGTTTACATATTTTGTTATATACCATTGCATTAACTGCGACGACTGTATTGCCTTATATCATTATAATGAGTGGTGAGTTATATCTTATAATCGCTATACTATTAAACATTGAATTTTTGCGTCGCTCTTACCAGTTGTGGCGTGAGTATACTGATATTAAAAGCCGTAGTTTATTTAAATATTCTATACTATATTTAATGCTATTATTTGTAGCATTATTAATAGACCATTATTTTTTACCCTACTTTTTTGAATGTGTACAATATTTAAAATGTAATTAACAACTAATAATTAACTAATTAACAACTAATTAACAACTAATTAATTACTCATTTATATATGTTTAATCATCTAAAAAATAATTTATATACTAATTTATATAATACTTTATATAATACTTTATATATACATCGATGGTATATATATATTGGACTAATCATAGCATTGTCAGCCTGTACACCTAAGCCGCCAACATTTACTGCAACAGATATTACAGGTTCAAACATTGCTACAATGCCTTGGGTATTATATGATGCTCAAAATAAAGCTGTTAAGTTAGATAACTTTAAAGGCAAAACGCTAATCATTTTTTTTGGTTTTACACGTTGTCCTGATGTGTGTCCGACTACATTAATGGATTACGCTTATGCACTTAAAGCTTTAAGAAAAGAAAATATTGATACTTCAAATATTCAAGTTGTATTAGTTACACTAGATCCAAAGCGTGATACATTTCCTGAATTACAACAATTTGCAGCTGCATTTGATACTAGTTTTATTGCTTTACGGGGTGATGAATCAGCGACTAAAACTGCGGCTGATTCATTTAAGATTTTTTATACTAAAAATAATGACACTTTAAATACAGAAAATAAAGAAAGTAAAAACAATAAAGATAATAAAGATAATAAAGATAAAGAAAAATCTATTAATAACTACAGTATTGACCATACTGCCGCTAGCTATATATTTGATAAACAAGGGCGAATACGTTTATTTGTACGCCATGGACAAAGTATAAATAGCTTGGTACAAGATTTAAAAAATATACTATAAAAATTAAAATAGTATATATTTTATAATATATAATATCTTATATTTAAGATATTCAGTATATTAATGCCATTAGTATACATAAATTATAAATTATGTTACTTATATTAAGTATGTTAAGTACATTTTGTGTAAAATGTGACTATGAAATTAAATAACACTTCGGTGTTTACCCTTCGTATTGATGGTGAAAATCTGTCGCCAACAACTTTTCCTATGGAAAGGCTGGCAGAGTACATGGCGATATTCGCAAAGCTTATTGGTGCAGACAACCAGCCTGTGTTTAAAGAAGTTAGCAAAGGTAGTACTTGCTTAGACATTACTGTTCCTGCACTGTGGGAAACTCGCACTGAACAAAGCCTGTTAAGGGCTGCGAATGACCCAAGCTATAAAAACCATAAATATATCAATCAACTAGAAGAAGACCTATTAAAAGATGGTTATAAAAGTGCCGAGTTGTTGAATGCACGTAAACAACTGATTTTTTTAGTTACACCACAAGCAGCAAAAATTACGCACAGTGTCAATCACGCAGCAAAGCTAGAAGGCGAGATTGTTGGTGTATTTGGACGTAATGATAAAATGCACATTACAGTGCGTGATTATGGTGGACGCATATTTAAACTTCTCGCCGATGTTCCAACAGGGCAAAAACTTGCAAGGCATTTACGCGGCGGTTTTTTACGTTTACAGACAAAAGGTGTATGGAATAGAACTAATAATGGCTGGGTTACTGACCCAAATAAATGTCACGTTATTAATTTTGATGAATTAGAAGATATAGATGCCTTAACCATTTTTCAAGAAATGCGTAACATTCCTGGCAATAACTGGACCACGATGAATAACCCTGAACAAGTGTGTCGCGAATTACGGGATTCTGATACACCTAGCAAAGCTTGACGAATAAAAAAATTATGAAAAAATCTACCTCTCCGATTGTAATAGACAATAACTCGTTAGTCATTTGGTTTAATGCACCTAAGTCTGTTGAGGGGCAAAAGTTAGATTTTCTTTTTTTGCAAGCAAAAGAAAATAGACAAAAAATTATCATTCCAACACCTGTATTAGCAGAGTTTCTTGCTTACATAGATGCCCCCGAGGCTAGGCAAAAATTTATGCAACAGTTGCGCCGATCGCCAGTGGTGAGTATTGAACCTTTTGATGAGCCTGCGGCTATAGAAGCCAGCGATATTAGTAAAATTCGTCAAAATGCCTCACTTACAAAAAGTGTAGACAAGCCTAAGCAAAAGATAAAAGTTGATACGCAAATCGTAGCAATCGCAAAAACGCATTTTGCAGCACTTATTGTTTCTAATGATGGTGATGTTAAGAAACTAAGTGACGCTGCGAATATTGTAATTAAAGGTCTTGAAGACCTTGATCTACCGCCATCACCACCGCAAGGCAATTTTTTCCCATAAAAATTATAGAGAATTATGCATATTCATATATTAGGTATTTGTGGTACGGCCATGGGCGGTATTGCTTTGTTGGCACGCAGTGCGGGGCATACGGTAACGGGCTGTGATACGGGTGTTTATCCGCCTATGAGTACGCAACTACACGCACAAGGTATTGATTTAATAACGGGCTGGGACGATGAACAATTACGTCCAGAAATTGATTTATATGTGATTGGTAACGCTTTATCACGTGGAAACCCGTTGGTTGAAGCTATCTTGAATAGAGGATTGCCTTATACCAGCGGTGCACAATGGTTATCAGATTATGTCTTACAAGGCCGTTGGGTCTTGGCGGTTGCAGGCACTCACGGAAAAACGACTACCAGTGCCATATTGGCGTGGATGCTTGAATACGCGGGTTTTAAACCTGGATTTTTAATTGGCGGCGTACCTCATAATTTTGGTATCTCTGCTCGTTTAGGTGAGACTGACTTTTTTGTGATTGAAGCCGACGAATACGACACGGCTTTTTTTGATAAACGCAGTAAATTTGTTCACTACCGTCCACGCACGGCTATATTAAATAATTTAGAATTTGACCATGCTGATATTTTTTCTGATTTATCAGCGATAGAAACGCAGTTTCATCATTTGGTGCGTATTGTACCCAGTGAAGGGGCGGTAGTAGTGAATCAAGCCGCGAATCAAGACGCGTTGCAACGTGTCATTACACGCGGTTGTTGGAGTGAAATACAAACGTTTGATGGCAGCGATAATTCAAAAAATTCTGATGTAGCTTGGCGTATTGGGACTGTATTTGATGAAGGCCGTTATGAAATATGGCATCAAAATGTCTTACAAGGGCTAGTTAATAGCACTTTAAGTGGCGAGCATAACCGTAGCAATGTGTTAGCAGCGGTAATAGCCGCCCGTCATATTGGCATTGCACCAGCTGTATCAATTGCGGCGATGAACACCTTTCAATCCGTCAAACGCCGTATGGAACTACGCGGTACAGTCAATAATATTCGTGTGATTGATGATTTTGCCCATCACCCCACTGCTATTGCTACCACTTTGGCGGGTTTACGTGGCACAGTGGGTGTTGGACGCATTTTGGCGGTGCTTGAACCACGCTCTAACACAATGAAATTAGGGGTCATGAAAGATGCCTTAGCCTATAGTTTATGTAATGCTGATGTCGTGTTTGGTTACGGTGAAATTTTAGGTAAAAATGCCTTGGGTTGGGATTTAGTCGCCGCTTTAAAACCTTTGGGGAATAAAGCGAGTGTTTATGATAACTTAGAGCAATTAGTGCAAGCCATTGTAGCGGTTGCTCAAACAGGTGATACGGTTGTTTGTATGAGTAATGGTGGTTTTGGTGGCGTACATGAGAAAATTTTGCAAACCTTAGCAAAAAATTAAGTAAATATAAATAATAAGTAATTTAATAAGTAATTTAATAAGTAATGTGATAAATAATAAATATTTATCTAATAATTTATCTAATAATTTTTATATAAAAATATTTAAAAATAGGTAAAAGCAGTTAAAATAATAGGCTTACTTAAAATTTTAAGTAAATAGCGACGTAGGTTGTACAAGCGCAATGTTCTATTGCCACCTAACGACGTACATCAGGAGCAGTTATGCCTAAGATGAAGACCAAGAAAAGCGCTGCTAAACGCTTAACTATCCGTGCAGGCGGTACAATTAAACGAGGACAAGCGTTTAAACGCCATATTTTGACTAAGAAAACCACTAAAAACAAACGGGCTTTACGCGGTACAGTCAACGTAACTGCAGCTGATGCAGGCAGTGTTCGCCGTATGATGCCTTACGCTTAATGAGTCGCTGACTGCTTAAGCATTAAACAATACTGGTATTAATTGATTAATTGATTAATTAATTGATTAATTAATTTTAACTTGTATTAATTTGTATTAATTTGTTTTAAATTTTCTTATCTTAAAAGGATAAACTATGCCTCGCGTAAAACGTGGTGTCACGGCTAGAGCCCGTCACAAAAAAGTACTTGCCTTATCAAAAGGTTTTCGTGGTCGTCGTAACAATGTATACCGTGTTGCTAAACAAGCGGTTATGCGTGCGGGACAATATGCTTATCGCGACCGTCGTAACAAAAAACGCGTATTCCGCCGTTTATGGATTGCCCGTATTAATGCTGCAAGCCGTATGCTAGGCGTGACTTACAGTGTGTTAATTGCTGGTTTGAAAAAAGCAAATATTGCTTTAGACCGTAAAGTTATGGCAGATATGGCTGTTAATGACAAGCTTGGTTTTGCTGCTGTAGTATCGGCTGCACAAAAAGCACTGGCTTAATTAATATATTTGCTTAGCTTGGTATTGCAGTTTAGTACTGTATTTAGGTAATTTAAATACTAATTTAAGTTATCTAAATACTAATGTAATGGTTGTAATCAACAACGGTATAAACAAAAAAACGCTTTAGTTTAATTAACTAAAGCGTTTTTTTATTTGCGTTTTTTATTTGGTGGCTCGAGGCGGGATTGAACCACCGACACGCGGATTTTCAATCCGCTGCTCTACCAACTGAGCTATCGAGCCAATATTTTATATATACTGTATATGTTATACACACACTTTATAAAACTTATAAGTATAAGCATATTTAAAGTAAAATTATAACATGAAAAAAGATTTAATAACGCAGTCTTTGTTGAATAACCGTTCCTCTGAATCATCTATAACAGTAGATGTATGTGTGTTGGGGGCTGGGCCCGTAGCAGCAGTAGCCGTGTTACAAGCACGACAACAAGGTTTGCGTGTTGTACAAATTGCCCCTAAATTAAATACGTCATTCGTAGTGCCGCGACTATATGCTATTACGCCTGCTGTGCAGCAAAGACTATTAGAACTGGGTGTATGGGGTCTAATTAATACACTTTCAATACACCCTTGTACAGATATGCGGGTATTTTGGCAATTATCGGCTAAAGCACTTTATGCACGCCCAAATTTTTACCCTATTCATTTGTCCGCCGATACTATAAAAATACCTCAACTGTGTAGCTTTATTACAGAAGAAGTCTTACAAACAGCTTTAAATACCGCTTTATTGGTAACTCAAGGACAATCGCCCGCCAATTTATTTTATGATACGCACCAATTAGGATGTAAGCCGCAACTTCAGGCACATACTGACGGGATTAATATTCGCTTAAACAATCAAGCCCTTGTTGTAGCACAGTTATGTATTGTGGCTGAAGGAGCAAATAGTAGCAGTGCCGCACAAATGGATAGATCGCCTATAGTATTTGATTATGGTCACCATGCTGTAGTGGCTGAATTACACGCACAAGTAGAGCCTCATTTAATACCTACGGTAATAAATACCGCTTGGCAGTGGTTAGGTGATGAATTAAATAATGATGTACTGGCTTTATTGCCTATGGGACGGCTAACAGAAAATGAAAATAAATTACGTTATAGTTTAGTCTGGTCACAAGCCAGTACGTTAGCCAACGAGTACATCAGTAATCCTGATGCACTGTTGATGGCAATTCAAAAGCGAATCGCTAATAATGCGTCTGAATTATTCAGTGCTGGGGCTTTGAGTTTACAAGGTGCTATACAACAATTTCCACTGTTTGCAAGCCGTACGCCTTATTACACTGCACCACGCACTGTGCTAGTGGGCGATACAGCACATAAAATACACCCTTTAGCGGGGCAAGGTTTAAATTTAGGTTTTGAAGACGTTTTTGCTTTATTTAATATTATTTCTCAACGAGAATCTTGGCGTTCTTTAGGCGATGAGCGAATATTGTCGCGGTATCAAAGGCAACGCAGCGCACAAGTGAATCCAATAGATACGCTAATACACACCATTGCGACACGGCATACCTTGTTACCGCCTATTAAGACAATGCTACAACTGGGTTTACAGCTTCAGACTGATGTGCCTGTAATAGGTGAATGGTTTCGTCAATGTGTGGTACGTCGTATGGCTGCAATACCGTCTATTGTTCGTTAATCGCTATGAATCAACGCACTCAATTAATTACACGGCCGTTGGTATTGGGCGAAATTATTTTGAGCCAATCACTATTTAATACTGCTATTGATTACACACGCGTTCGTATTCATAACCACAGTTACTTACCCTTTAATTTGCAACACCGTCACACGGCTATGGCACCTAATGGGCATATTTATTTTATGGGGCAGCATTATCGAGCTGATTATTCACAAGAAAATAACCAGCTAAAGCATTGGTTTATCCATGAAATGACCCACGTATGGCAATATCAATGCGGCTATCCTGTAAAATTTAGGGGGGCATTTAGATGGGGCTTACATTATACTTATCAGTTAGACACGGCACGTCAATTATGCGATTACAACATGGAAGCTCAAGGTGAGTTGCTGGCTGATTATTGTGCCTTAAAATATTTTAAAGTCAGTCACGCAATTCGTATGTGTGGCTACACAGTTAAAGATTTACCCTTATATGAGACCGTATTGGCGGGTTTTATAATTGACCCAACTAATTGCTGCCATCTACCTAAAAAACGTTTGTTAATTATTTAGTCGTTTATTTATTCATTTTATTTATTCGTTTATATTTAACTAACTTAACCTTTAACAATATCAATATAAGAACATAACAATATGAACACTTTTTTCCAAAAGACATTATTCAAAAAAACATTGCTTGGTTTAAGTATCACAAGCGTATTGACTGCCGTTAATATGCTATCAATGACACAAGCAATTGCTCAAGAAGTTGGTAAATCAACCAATATTACTCAAAACAACCTTCAAATAGAAACGTCAATTCGTAAAGCAGTCGAAGCCAAAATAGGCAACAACATCAAAGTAGATGAAGTGCGTCCATCACCATTATCTGGATTGTATGAAGTTCGTTTAGGCAATGACATTATTTATGTTGATAAAACGGCTGAATTTTTAATTGCGGGTAGCATACAACAATTAAAAACGGGTAAAAACTACACGCAAGAGCGGATGAATACATTGGCAACTGCTGCTGTTTTTTCGCCTGAAAATAAAGTCAATGCCCTAAAACTGGTTAAAGGTGATGGTTCGCGTCAATTGGTATTGTTTGAAGATGTCAATTGTGGCTATTGCAAAAAATTACGCGTTGAATTAGAAAAAGTAAATAACATAACAGTCTACACTTATTTAGTGCCTATTTTGTCTCAAGATTCTGAAGATAAAATGCGTGGTGTGTGGTGTGCTAAAGACCGTAATAAAGCGTATGATGATTGGATGTTAAAAGGTATTGCCCCTGCCCCTGCCCAAAAATCGTGTCAAGTGCCTGTTGATAAAAATCAAACATTGGCGCGTAGCTTACGTGTTCAAGGAACACCCGCTATGTTTTTTACTAACGGTAAACGTGTACCAGGCTATGCAAAAGCGGAACAAATAGAACAGTATTTATCAGCAGCGGCACAAAAATAATATAAATAATAATATAAACAATATTAAAAAATCTCAAATATTAAATAATATTAAAAATATTAAAAACTTTAAATATTAAAAACTTTAAATAAACAGTACTGATTATGACTATTCTTATTACAGGTGGTGCGGGCTTTATTGGCAGTAATTTTGCCTTAGATTGGTGTGTCAATCAACCCGAAACTATTATAAATGTTGATGCGCTAACCTATGCGGGTAACCTTGAAAATTTAGCTTCTTTAGAAAAAAACTCTCAACACGTGTTTGTACAAGCCGATGTAACTGACGGTGCAGCAATGACCGCTTTACTCACACAATACCAGCCGCGTGCAGTATTACATTTTGCTGCTGAAAGCCATGTAGACCGCTCAATTCACGGACCTGAAGATTTTATTCAAACCAATATTATGGGTACTTTTCGCTTACTGGAAGCGACGCGTAGTTATTGGAATGATTTATCGGCTGATTTGAAAGCAAGTTTTCGCTATTTACACGTATCAACCGATGAGGTATACGGTAGCTTAAATAAAGGTGCGCCGGGCTTTACTGAACTACACCGCTATGAACCCAATAGCCCGTACAGTGCTAGTAAAGCCGCGAGTGACCACTTGGTACGTGCTTATTATCATACGTATGGCTTGCCTGTATTGACTACCAATTGCAGTAACAATTATGGGCCGTATCATTTTCCTGAAAAGCTGATTCCGCTAATGATAGTCAATGCCTTGGCAGACAAGCCATTGCCTGTTTATGGTGATGGTATGCAAATACGTGATTGGTTATATGTAAAAGACCATTGCAGTGCGATTCGCCGTGTTTTAGAGGCGGGCCGTATCGGCGAAGTGTATAACATTGGTGGGTGGAATGAAAAACCAAATATTGAAATTGTAAATACGGTGTGTGCGTTATTAGATGAGTTATCGCCGCGTAGTGATGCTCAATCATACACACAACAAATTACTTATGTACAAGACCGTGCAGGGCATGACCGCCGTTATGCCATTGATGCCACCAAACTTCACACCGAGTTAGGCTGGAAACCCGCTGAAACATTTGATACAGGTATTCGTAAAACAGTATTATGGTATTTAGACAATGCCAATTGGGTTAATAACGTCCAAACAGGTGCTTATCAATCATGGGTGAAGCAACACTATACGGTTTAACTAAAGACATTAACAATATTAACAATATTAACAATATTAACAATATTAACAATATTCACGATATTCACGATATTCACGATATTCGTTTATTTGACTGATGAATTACGTAATGACTATGCCTGAAACGACTATCCATTCCCAGCTTAATCCCCAGCAAATGTTGGCTTTATGTCTAAATGGCACTGATATTCCTTATGATGCAATGTTACATTTAATGCGTTTAATTATGCGTGGTGAAGTTGCTTCGGAATTATTGGCTGCCCTGCTGATTGCATTGCGACTTAAAGAAGAGACGGTTGATGAGATTACGGCTGCTGCTCAAGTGATGCGTGAGTTATGTGTGGCTGTTCAGGTACAAAAAACGGCTAATTTTATAGATATTGTCGGTACAGGTGGTGATGGTAGCCATACATTTAATATTTCTACTTGTGCTATGTTTGTTGCTGCTGCTGCTGGGGCAACAGTAACTAAACACGGCGGAAGAAGCGTTTCAAGTAACAGTGGTAGTGCTGATGTATTAGAAGCTTTGGGGATTAATATTCAATTAAATCCTGAACAAGTTGCACACTGTATTGCGGCTACGGGTATGGGATTTATGTTTGCACCCAACCATCACCCAGCGATGAAGCGTGTAGTACCTATACGTAAAGCTTTAGGAATACGAACCATTTTTAATATATTAGGGCCTTTAACTAATCCTGCAAATGCCCCTAATATTTTAATGGGTGTATTTAATGCCGATTTGGTGGGTATTCAAATTCGTGTATTACGCCGTTTAGGTGCCCAGCACGCTATGGTTGTTTACGGTAAAGATGGTATGGACGAATTAAGCTTGGGGGCAGCGACTAAAGTAGCCGAGTTAAAAAATGACATCATTACTGAATATGAGTTACACCCTGAAGACTTTGGTTTGAGTATGGCAAGCAATCGTCAATTGCGTGTAGACAATTGCGAACAAAGTAAAACAATGTTACTCAATGTGTTAAATAATCAACCTGGGCCTGCTTTAGATATTGTTTTATTCAATGCGGGTGTTGCTTTGTATACGGCTAACACAGTAAATACCATTGAACAAGGCATTATGGCAGCAAAACAAGCGATTGCAAATGGTACAGCCTTAAATAAATGTCAGGCTATGGCAAACTTTACACAACAATTTACGCATTAAATAATACATAAAAACAATAAATAATAAACAATAAATAATAAATAATAAATAATATGACGGATATATTAAGCAAAATCGTAAATACTAAACACACTGAAGTCGCTTATGCGCAGCAGCATAAGTCTTTAGAGTCTTTACATACTGAAATAGCGAATCAATCGGCTACACGTGGTTTCGCACATGCTATTTTAAAGCGTGTTGCCCAACAACAATCGGCAGTTATTGCGGAGATTAAAAAAGCCAGTCCCAGTAAAGGTGTATTGCGTGAAACTTTTTTACCCAATGAAATTGCCGTCAGTTACGAGGCAGGCGGGGCAACTTGTTTAAGTGTATTAACCGACCGCACTTATTTTAAAGGCCATAGCGATGATTTAAAACAAGCGAGATTGGCTTGTCAATTGCCTATATTGCGTAAAGATTTTATCATTGATGAATATCAAATAGTTGAAGCCCGTGCGATGGGTGCTGATGCTATTTTATTAATTGCGGCGTGTTTAAGTAGTGTACAAATGCAAAAATTTGAACACATAGCCCTTCAGTTAGGTATGGATACATTGGTTGAAGTACATAACCAGCAAGAGTTAGAAAAGGCTTTATTGTTAGAGACACCATTATTAGGCATTAATAACCGCAATTTAAGTACGTTTGAAGTCAGCCTAAACAATACGATTAACTTATTACCTTATATTCCGAGTAGCAAGTGCATTGTTACCGAAAGCGGTATTCATACTATTAATGATGTACAGTTAATGCGTGAGCATGCGGTACATGCTTTTTTAGTGGGTGAAGTATTCATGCGTCATTCAGACCCTGGTACAGCGTTACGTACCTTGTTTACTTAATAAGTAATATAAAAATATATAAAAATATATCCTTATTTATAACAGTGTTTTCTAAGGAGCGTTGCGACAAAGCCAAGGCATTTTAATTTGGTTTTGCTAGGCTTAGAATACACTCCATACTTTTATAACGGCGCTTATTCATCTTAAGTCAATGCGTTTGGCTTTAATTTTTGGAGCAGTATTATATGAGTATTTTTTCTGATTTATCTTCTACAGTATCTTCTACAGTATCTAAAGCGGTAGATAGCTTAAGCCATGTGGCACACAACGCGGCACATTCAGCATCAGTGGCTTTATCAAGCCATTTATCACCCAAAGATTATGCGATTGCTGATTTAAATTTAGCTGATTTTGGCCGTAAAGAAATCAACATCGCCGAAACTGAAATGCCAGGTTTAATGGCGATTCGTCAAGAGTTTCAAGCCAATCAGCCACTAAAAGGTGCGCGTATTACGGGTAGTTTACACATGACGATTCAAACTGCTGTATTGGTTGAAACCTTACAGGCTTTGGGGGCAACGGTTCGTTGGGCATCGTGCAATATTTATTCAACTCAAGACCACGCAGCAGCGGCTTTAGTCGCACGTGGTACGCCTGTATTTGCCTATAAAGGTGAAACTTTAGCGGATTACTGGGAATATACACACCGCATTTTTGAGTTTTCTGGTGCTTCAAATATGCCAGAAGAAGGCCCTAATATGATTTTAGATGATGGCGGCGATGCCACATTATTAATGCACTTAGGCACGCAAGCTGAAACAGATATCTCGGTATTAAGCACACCCAACAGCGAAGAAGAAGTCTGTTTATTCACTGCAATTAAAGCTAAATTAGTAGAAGATTCTACTTGGTATAGCCGCCGTTTAAAACATATTATTGGTGTTACTGAAGAAACAACAACAGGGGTATTGCGTTTAAATGAAATGGCCGCAAAAGGGACTTTAAAAATACGGGCTATTAATGTTAATGACAGTGTAACCAAATCAAAATTTGACAATTTGTATGGTTGCCGTGAATCTTTAGTAGATGCGATTAAACGGGCTACCGATGTAATGATTGCGGGTAAAGTCGCGGTGGTTGCTGGTTATGGCGATGTGGGTAAAGGCAGTGCCCAAGCTTTACGGGCTTTAAGTGCACAAGTCTGGGTCACAGAAATTGACCCAATCAATGCCTTACAAGCGGCGATGGAAGGCTACAAAGTCGTTACTATGGAATATGCCGCTGATAAAGCCGATATTTTTGTAACTGCCACAGGTAATAAACACGTGATACGCTATGAACACATGGTAGCCATGAAAAATCAAGCCATTGTCTGTAATATTGGTCATTTTGACAATGAAATTGATATTGCTTCACTAGACGCTTTACAGTGGGACGAAATTAAACCACAAGTAGACCACGTGATTTTTCCTGCAACAGATACCCGCCCTGAAAAACGCATTATCCTGTTGGCAAAAGGGCGTTTAGTCAATTTAGGCTGTGGCACAGGACACCCAAGCTTTGTGATGAGTTCATCATTTGCCAATCAAACCATTGCACAAATTGAATTGTTTACTAAACAAAACGATTATGACGTAGGCAAAGTGTATGTATTGCCCAAGCATTTAGATGAACAAGTCGCACGTTTACACCTTGATAAAGTCGGGGCAGTCTTGTCAGAACTCACCGATGAACAGGCTGCCTATATTGGTGTTAAAAAAACAGGCCCTTATAAAGCCGATACGTACCGTTATTAAATAATAAGTTAATAAGTTAATAAGTTAATACGTTAATACGTTAATCATTTAAGTAAATATTTATTTAAGTAATTATTTAAATTTTAAATAACGATTGATATATTATTGTTTGACATAGACACACCATAGACATACTTTATTAGGTAGCCATGCACCATTCATTTAATACCGTTTTAACCAAGTACCGTCAAATTTCTTTCTCTGAAAAAGACAAAGGAGAACGGTTTGAACGTTTAATGAAAGCCTATTTGCTGACTGAACCAAAGTATGTCTATACGTTTAGCACTGTTTGGTTATGGACTGAGTTTCCATACAAGCAAGATTTAGGCGGGGTAGATACAGGAATTGATTTAGTCGCACTGACAAAAAACGGCGAGTATTGGGCGATACAGTGTAAATGCTATCAAGAAGGCAGCATCATTGATAAACCAGCGATTGACTCTTTTTTAGCCACTTCTAGCCGTGCTTTTTTTGTCAATGGCCACAGCACCCTTTTTTCATACCGTTTATGGATAGACACCACAGGGCAAGCATTTGGTACTAATGCTGAAAAAGCAATCACCCATCAAAACCCGCCAGTTGGCAGAATTGGTTTGCAAGACCTTGTACAAGCCTCTGTAGATTGGACTAAGTTAGATGAAGGCGAACAAGGGCAACATGCACAAATACCCAAAAAACAAGCCAGAGAACACCAAAACATAGCGACTGAAAAAACAATTGCCCATTTTAAACAGCATGAACGCGGCAAGCTCATCATGGCGTGCGGAACAGGTAAAACATTTACTAGCTTACACATTGCCCAAGCACAGACAAATGGCAAAGGTTTCATTCTCTTTTTAGTGCCTTCTATTGCATTGCTTGGACAAACACTGAATGAATGGGCTGCACAGGCACACAGTCCTATACATGCGATTTGTATTTGCTCTGACCCCGAAATATCAAAAAAAAGAAACAACGACGACAACACGTTTCAATCAGTGAGTGATTTAGCGTTCCCTGCATCGACTGATGTGCCTACCATTTTGCAACGCTTTGAACAATTAAATCAATTCAATCAATTGGCTCAACACACTGCACAAGATACGGGCTTAACCGTGGTATTTTCTACCTATCAATCCATTGATGTGATTGCGAAGGCACAAGCTATCTTGGCAAAAAAATTGCCTCAATATGCTGAATTTGATTTAATCATCTGTGATGAAGCACACCGTACTACAGGCGTAACGCTCAGTGATAAAAACGAAAGTGCTTTTGTAAAAGTACATGACCGTGATTTTATCAGTGCCAAAAAACGCCTTTATATGACTGCTACGCCCCGTCTTTATGATGAAGCGGCACAGTCAAAAGCTGCACAAAACCAAGCTTTTTTGTGTAGTATGGATGACGAACGCATCTATGGTCAACAAATTTATCACATCGGTTTTGGTGAAGCCGTTGAAAAAGGTTTATTGACGGATTACAAAGTATTGATATTAACCGTGAATGAAAACGATATTTCGCCAGCGGTACAAAAAATCGTATCCGATAGCAATAATGAACTCAATGCCAGTGATGCCGCTAAAATTATCGGTTGTATTAACGCACTTTCCAAGCAAATTGTGGGTGATGAGGGTTTAATTCGCCAATTAGACCCAAACATTATGAAGCGAGCGGTAGCTTTTTGCCCAAAAATAGAAGAATCTAAAAAAATTACGGGTATTTTTAATAGCATTACCACCACCTATTTAAATGAAATTAACCCTACAATCGCCTGCGAAAATTCAATAAAAATCAACGCCGAACACATTGATGGCAGTATGAATGCGGCACAAAGAAATCATTTGATGGCTTGGCTTCAATCACCAACGGGCGAAGATGAATGCCGCATACTCACCAATGTGCGTTGCTTAAGCGAAGGCGTTGATGTCCCTTCTTTAGATGCGGTGATGTTTTTATCCCCCCGTAATTCGCAAGTTGATGTCGTGCAAAGTGTCGGTAGAGTCATGCGTCGTGCCGAAGGCAAACAGTTTGGTTATATTATTATTCCTGTTGTGATACCCAGCAATGTCTCGCCTGAAAAAGCGATGGAAGACAATGATAAGTTTAGAGTGGTATGGCAAGTGCTGAATGCTTTGCGGGCACACGATGACCGTTTTGAAGCCACCATCAACAAAATAGACCTGAACCGCAAAAAACCAGACAACATTTTATTGGCGAAAGCCGCCGCCACGTTTGATGAAGAGGGCAACTGTATTCGTGTGGACAATGAAACAGACGCATCTAAACAAACAATCGCCGAACAATTGTCTTTGCAATTTCAAGCATTGCAAGGCGTGTTGTTTGCTCGTTTGGTGGATAAAGTAGGCGATAAAAGGTATTGGGAGCAGTGGGCAAAATCAGTCGCTGACATTGCAACCAGGCAAATAGAATGCATTACTAAAATTATTAATGAAAATCCTAAATACCAAAAATCTTTTGATAGCTTCTTAAAAGGCTTACACACCAATATTAATCCAAGTATTACCCAAGCCGAAGCCATAGAAATGCTTTCACAGCACATCATTACTAAGCCAGTATTTGATGCTTTGTTTGAGGATTATTCTTTTGTAAAAAATAATCCAATGAGTCAATCAATGCAAAAAATGTTAGATGTATTGGAAGAAGAATCTTTAGAAACAGATGCAGAAACATTAGACAAGTTTTATCAGTCCGTAAAAACAAGAGCAGCAGATATAGACAATGCAGAAGGCAAGCAACGCATTATTATTGAGTTATACGATAAATTCTTTAAAACCGCTTTTCCTAAAATGGTTGAAAAATTAGGGATTGTTTATAGCCCAGTAGAAGTCGTCGATTTTATTATTCATTCAGTGGCTGATATTTTGCAACAAGAATTTGGCAGAAGCATCAGCGATGAAAATGTACACGTGTTAGACCCATTCACAGGCACAGGCACATTTATTACACGGTTATTACACAGTGGTTTAATCAATTCAACAGATTTAACCCGTAAGTACACCAGTGAAATTCATTGCAACGAAATTGTTTTATTGGCTTACTACATTGCAGCCGTCAATATTGAAAATGCTTTTCACGATTTACAACCCAAAAGCAATACCACCTATATTCCTTTTGAAGGCATTTGCTTAACCGATACGTTTCAGTTGGCCGAAACAACGGGCGAACAATTGTTTTCCGAGATGTTCCCGCAAAATAGCGAACGGGTACAACGCCAACAAAAATTACCGTTGCAAATTATTTTTGGCAACCCACCGTATTCAATTGGGCAGAAATCAGCCAATGACAATGCACAAAATCAAAGCTATCCAAAACTTGACCAACGTATTGCCGATACTTATGCAAAGCAATCATCAGCAGGGCTAAACAAATCTTTATACGATGCCTACATTAAAGCCTTTCGTTGGAGTACAGATAGATTAGATAAAACGGGCGGTATTATTGCTTTTGTTTCTAATGGTGCTTGGTTAGACGGCAACAGTACCGATGGTTTCCGCAAATCAATAGAAAAAGAATTTACAGCAATTTATGTGTTTAATTTACGAGGCAACCAACGCACCAGTGGCGAACTAAGCCGTAAAGAAGGTGGGAAGATTTTTGGCAGTGGTTCAAGAACACCCATAGCCATTACAGTGCTGGTTAAAAATCCATTTGCTAAAAATTCCCCTCCTTTGGAGGGGTCAGGGGTGGGTAAAGCAACCATACATTATCACGACATTGGCGAGTATTTAAATCGTGAAGAAAAACTAAAATTAATCAGTGGTTTCAAATCATTTGCCAATCCTGAATTACCATTAAAAGCCATACAACCGAATAAAGAAGGCGATTGGTTAAGTATGCGTAATGAGGGTTTTGAGAATTACATTCCTTTAGCACCTGAAAAGAAATATGATACAGCAACTAAAACTATTTTTAATACTTTTTCTTTAGGTATAGCCACTAACAGAGATGCGTGGAGTTACAGTAGTTCTTTTAATCAATTACAGGCAAATATTGGCAGGTCAATTGATTTTTACAATGAGCAACGTAATTCATTTAAAAAAGAGTTATTAATAAATCCATCTTTGAAAATTGAGAAGTTTTTAGATTACGACTCTACAAAACTGAACTGGACAGATAGTGTAATAAAAGACCTTACTAAGAATGTTGCTTACACTCTCAAAAGTGATTTAATTTCGGTAGGTTTATATAGACCATATTTTAAACAACGGTTTTATTTTGCCAAAGAGTTAATTCACAGGACTTACCAACAATTAAAGTTATTTCCAACACCAAGCCATAAAAACCTTGTTATATCAGTTTGTGGCACTGGGGTAAATAAAGATTTTTCATTAGTAGTTACTGATGCTGTTCCTGATTTACAATTATTGGCAAATGGTCAATGTTTCCCACTTTATTATTACGAAGAACACACGGCAACACAAACAGGCATGTTTAATGAAGACAATAAAAACGATTACATTCGCAGAGATGCCATCAGTGATTTTATTTTAGAAAGAGCCATCAAAATATACGGTAAAAATGTAACTAAAGAAGATATTTTTTACTATGTGTATGGTTTCCTGCACAACAAAGAATACAGAATAACCTTTGCCAGTGATTTAAAGAAAATGTTGCCCCGTTTGCCATTGGTAGAGGATATAAAAGACTTTTGGGCATTTAGCAAAGCCGGCCGCACATTAGCCGAACTGCATTTGAATTATGAAACCGTTGCACCGTTTGCCGATGCAACCGTAACAGGCGATAAATTCCCCTCCGATGGCGGGGTGTCCGAAGGACGGGGTGGTTTCTACACCGTTGAAAAAATGCGTTTTCCAAAGAAAGACCAAAAAGATACCATCATTTATAACAGTAAAATCATAGTTTCAAATATTCCTGCACAGGCGTATGAATATGTCGTAAATGGCAAAAGTGCCATAGAATGGGTGATGGAACGCTACCAAGTTACCACCCATAAAGAAAGTGGCATTACCAACAATCCTAACGACTGGGCAAACGAAACAGGCAAGCCACGGTATATTTTAGACTTACTTTTAAGCGTTATTAATGTAAGTGTGCAAACAGTAGATATTGTGAATGCCTTACCGAAAGTAGATTTTGAGTCATTAAAATACTGTCATTTAGAGTAGGATTTACTATACTTGTATTTATAGTATACGTATTTATAAAACATTAACTGTATTATTAACTGTATTATGATTACTGACCAAGACATTAAAAGATTACAGGCTGAATTATTACAAGCCGCAGCAAGATCTGAACACGCGAGAGAAGATGCAGCCCGAGCGAAAGAAGATGCAGCCCGAGCCAAAGAAGATGCAGCCCGAGCCAAAGAAGATGCAGCCCGAGCCAAAGAAGATGCAGCCCGAGCCAAAGAAGACGCGGAACGAGCTAAAGAAGATGGGGCCCGAGCGAAAATACAAGCTGAACAGGCAACTGAACAACTGAGTATTTCAATGCAAAAATTACAATTAATTGTAGCAGAGTCAAGTAAAGTATCCGCAGAAACCAATCGCCGTTTGGATGCAATAGGCCTTCGTTTAGGCAATATAGGTCAAAATCAAGGTGATGTTGCCGAAGAGTTTTTTTATAACTCATTGGGTGAGATACCTGTTTTGGGGGGTATACAATATGATTTTAAAGACAAGTCATGGCGTAACCGTGTGGGTCAAGTGCAAGACGAATTTGATATTGTATTGATTAATGGGCATCACGTTGCCATTATTGAAG
>JBEDNN010000019.1:0-35786 GCA_041170585.1 Pseudomonadota bacterium
GCTAAAGCTATAAAAGCTAAAGCATTAGAAGAGAAAAAGGCTTTGCGTGAAGCTGAAAAAAAAGCTAAGGCCAAGCTAACTGTCAATGAAACAAGCCCAGCAGTAAAATAGTAAGTATTTAATGTTTAATGTTTTGAGATAAATTTAACCACAAAAACAGTGCTGTATTTTGTGGTTATTTCATTATTCAGAAAAGCAATTAAACTAATTAACTTAATCATCGTAAGGCTAATCATTGTAAGGATTAGCGATTTTAAGTTCAGCCAATAGTTTGACTTCCAGAGCCTCCATTATTTTTGCTTCATCATCTATCTCATGGTCAAAGCCAAGAGCGTGCAAAACGCCGTGAATAATCAAGTGTGCTGCATGGTGTCTTATAGACTTCAACTGTGTTCTTGCTTCCATTACCACCACTGGCCAACATAAAACAATATCAGCACTCATACTATTTGTTTGATTAGGGTTATTATCAAAGCCGTAAAAAAATGTTAAAACATTGGTGGGATAGTCTTTATCAACGCCGTCTTTTAACAGACCACGATACTGACGATTGAGTTCACGGCCTTCTGTTTCGTCCACCCATCTTAAAGTGAGTAGTACATCATTCAGTTGATTTTCATCAATCTTAAGTGCTTTAAGAACCCAACGCCGGACAGTACTTAAAGGTAAATTTTTTTTTAATTCACGTGTATCAGTATCCGATAAGATGATCTGTTGAGATAAACGTAAATTCATGTGTTTTTTAGATTATATTTATATAAATACAAAATGACGTTGAAATGGCAATAAAAATAGTAATATAGTCTTTTTATTTTATTTTACGGTTTTAAAATTTTATTAACCTAATAAAATCAATGCTGTAGGTAATAAAAAATCTTATTTTAAAATGTAATGACTATAGTAAGAATTTTTAAGGCTTATTTTTTAAGTTTATCATCAGGTTTTTGTTTTTCTTCAACCACTGTAGCGACGGGCTTTCCCAGTATTAAGTTCATTGCTTGCTGTAATTGATAGTCTTTTTCAATATTACCAAAGTCAGGTGGTTTACGGCTATCAGCTCGGATTTTCTCTAAACGTTTAAATTTTTCTTCAGCAGCTTTATTTTTTTCTTCAGCTGTTTTGGTATCAACGGGTTTATTCGTAGAGTCTAATGCACCATCGTAATCATCTTCACGGTTAATAAATTCTGCTAAAGGATTGCCTTCAGCGGTTTCATCAACATTGTAATCAGGTGTAATTCCTTTGGCTTGGATTGAAATATCTTTCGGCGTGTAATACCGTTGCATAGTTAATTTAATACTAGCGCCATCGGGTAATGAGATAGCACTTTGTACAGATCCTTTACCAAAGGTACGTGTTCCTAATATTTTGGCACGGTTATAATCCTTGAATGCACCTGCAACAATCTCGCTTGCACTGGCTGTACCTTGATTAGTCAGTATAGTTAAAGGCACACTTTTTGCCCACGTAGGTAAATTTTTAAGTGGATCAATCAGTTGTTGGGCGGTATGATCAATCAACTGATAGTCTTCTAACCGCGTATGGTACTGCTTATTATTGTCTGCGATTCGACCACGAACGGAGACAACTAAGGTATTTTCAGGTAAAAATGCTGCCGCAACACCAATGGCATTAAATAGCAGTCCGCCACCATTATTACGTAAATCTAATACTAAGTGTTTTGGTATTTGAGCGGGTATTGCTTGTTGTTTTAATTGAGTATCTAACTTAATTAATTC
Organism: Pseudomonadota bacterium; assembly: GCA_041170585.1. Lineage (GTDB taxonomy): Bacteria > Pseudomonadota > Gammaproteobacteria > Burkholderiales > Burkholderiaceae_C > JBDLSY01. The sequence goes on from JBEDNN010000019.1 coordinate 1,740, forward strand.
TTCTACTAATTCTAATGTAGTACGTTCTTGAATAAAACCATTGACTTTAACATATAAAATATTGTCGTTCAAAAGTTTGCTACGAATGTTGGCCATTTTGATAGTTTCACGTATCAAAGTAATAACCATAGGCAATGGATCACCTTTTCGGCTAACCGTAATAGTTACTTTAGTACTTATTTCACCGCGTAGCAGTTTAACTGCTTGCGTTGTGTTCATATTTTTTGTGGTCTTATCTTCAATTTTTACGATTAAATCACCTGATTTAATGCCTGCTCGTTCAGCAGGTCCACCCTCTATGGGCGACTGTACTTTAATATAACCATCTTCGGTGTCAATTTGCATTCCCACACCTACAAAGCTACCTTTTAAATCTTCTTCAAAAGATTTAGTTTCTTGCTTATCCATATAAGCAGAATGTGGGTCTAGTTTAGACAACATACCTTGAATGGCATCAGCTACTAATTTTTTATCTTCAATAGGCTCAACATAAAAACGCTTAACTGCACCGTATACACGGCTAAAGGCAGCAAATTCTTCAGCAGGAAACTTACCATCATCACCCATAAATGAATAAGCAGCAACACCAACCGTAAGCATTACGCCACTGACAACACCCATACTAATTAAAAGTATATTCTTAACCCAAGGTTTAGAGTGTTTCTTAAGCGGTATAGTTGGAATTGATATTGAGTTTGGTGTTGTCATAGTAAAGGTTGTTAAATATATTGTTAAGTATATTAATAAATATATTAATAAATATATTGTTAAGTGTATTATTTATTCAGTTGTTAATTGTTCGCCAATCGCAATATTATTTTCTTCAAACCAGCCCTTATTAATTTCTAAAACATATTTTACAGGTTGTTTTGAACAATGTTGAGTTTCGCTAAAAGGTTCCATATCTTCGTGGCTTAGCAAAATACCTTCTTCATCTAAAAAACCAATACTAAGCGGTAAAGGCGTATCTTTCATCCAAAAACAAATAGGAATAGGCTTTTTAAAAAAGAATAACATTCCTGTATCTTTCGGTAAATTAGTCCGCCCCATTAAGCCAAATATTTGTCGCACAAGTGTATCAGCAACCTCAACTTCGATTAATTTATTGCCTAATTTAACTTTAGCTATTTCAAAAGTCGGTGGATTTTTTAAAAGTGCTTTATATATATCTTCCATAGTTACTTCAGGCTTAGCGGTACTGGTTGATGTAGGAGCCGTTTTTACATTTGGATTTTTTGCATAGACCGCTGTTATTGATAAAATTAATACTGTGAGTGTTTTTAAATAATGGCGTGAGAGTGATTTCATAGGATTCTCATAAAAATATTGATAACAGAGCTTAAAGTATTCATTTTAAATAGTCATTTAAATAGTCATTTAAATAATCATTTAAATAGCCATTTAAAATAGTATCACTTTAATTAATTTAACTTAAGTTAATAAGTTAATAAGTACTAAATTAGATATACTTTAATTTTAGCTATTTTAACTATTTTATTTATTTGGTTGTATTATTTGTAGCTTGAATAAATTATATTTACACAGTATTAAACGTATGAGTCATTTTATAAACAGTATTGACACTAGTTTTGAACATTTACCACCGACTGCACAAGCGTTTTTACAACAACTCCTAACGCAGCGACGGTTATCACCACTCACACAAAAGCGTTATGCTCACGCTTTACAATATTTTTATGCTGAAAGTGATGATATCAATCAGGTTAATGTGATGGCATTACAACGGTGTATAAGTCAGTTGTATGCTCAAGGCTTAACACCGCGTAGTTTGGCAGTTATGTTGTCTTCATGGCGTAGTTATTGTGCTTGGGCACAAAAGCAAAATATACTACTGGTTAATCCGTGTGTTGGTTTAATGTCTCCTAAAGCCAGTAAACCCTTGCCGAAAGCTTTGCCCGTTGATGCAATGCAGAGATTTTTAAATAATACTAATAGTAGTGTAACCGATTCAAATTTAAGTGGCCGTGATTCAATATTGGCAGTGCGTGACCAAGCCGTATTAGAATTGTTGTATGGGTGCGGGCTACGAGCCGCTGAATTAGTCAGTTTAGATTATGAAAAAACAGCTGATAACTACAGTTGGTTAGATATTTCTGGACAACAAATTCATGTTTTAGGCAAAGGCAGTAAGCCACGCATAATACCACTGCCAAATTTAGTCAGTAAAGCAATTAACGCTTGGCTGGAAGTGCGTTGTGAGTTATTACCACGTGCAACAGTTGCTTTATTTTTAGGGGTACGAGGCGATCGTTTAAGTGGCACAGAGTTGCGGCGTATTACTCAACGCCGTGCTATTAGCTCTAATATTGGGCAAGGTGTTCACCCACACATGTTGCGGCACAGTTATGCCAGTCATTTATTACAAAGCAGCAGTGATTTGCGGGGTATTCAAGAGCTTTTGGGGCATACTAGCATTGTATCAACGCAAATTTATACCCGTTTGGATTTTCAACATTTAGCCAAAGTGTATGACCAAGCACATCCTAGAGCAAAATCTAAAATTAAGAATAATTAAGAATAATTAAAAATAATTAGAGCGTAATATCAAACGTACATCATTACCCAATTGTTGCGTACTATGTAATTTCCAGCGGTTTATTTGTGATAAATCTGTATAAATAGAGTTGTCATTTGCCCAAGTTAAACCCTTACCTAATAACAAAGGGGCTTGATATAACACAATTTCATTTAATATTTTTGCCTTTAACAAAGCACTATTTAAAATACTGCCCGCTTCACAGTGTATTTCGTTTAAACCTCGTGAAGCCAATGCTGAACAAACGGCTTGTATATTTAATTGTTCTTGATGTGCTGTTTGTACAGTATCAATGGCTAATAATAAAACGCCCATAGCTTGCAAAGTAGCTTTTTTAGCTGTATTTTTATTATTGATACTGTAAATAATTAATACGGGGGCAGCATCAGTACAACTCATTATTAGCTGTGAATCAAGCGGTATACGTAAGTGCGTGTCTAATACTATACGCAAAGGCTGACGTACCGTAACTACCGCACGTACATTAAGTAATGGATTGTCTGCTAAAACAGTGCCTATACCTGTTAAGACTGCACAACTACTGGCACGCCAGTGGTGTGTATCCTCTCGTGCGGCTATACCCGTTAGCCATTGGCTATGCCCATTAGGCAAGGCGATATAGCCATCTAAGCTAGTCGCTACTTTTAGGCGTAGCCACGGTAACCCAGTTTTCATTCGCTTAAAAAAGCCTGCATTTAATTCAGTAGCGTCTTGAATAAGACGAGTTATTTTAATATTTAAATTATCAGTATTTAAATCAATATTCAATTCATCGCCACACCATACACTGATACCTGCTGCACGTAAGCGTGCTATTCCTTGCCCAGCAGTTAGTGGGTTGGGGTCAATCATTAAAGTAAATAGGCGTTTAATACCCGCATTAATCAATGCTTGTGAGCAAGCACCTGTTCTACCTATGTGGTTACAAGGTTCTAAAGTAACATAAGCCGTTGAGCCACACAATACTTGGGCTGAATGCCCACGTGCATAGGCATTTTTAATAGCAGCTACCTCGGCATGGTCATCGCCCGCAATTTGTGTTGCACCTTCACCGATTATTAAATTGTCTTTTACTAATACACAGCCAACGCGGGGGTTTGGACTAGTACGGTATTGTGCAGTTTTTGCCAATTCAATAGCACGCTGCATAAAAAAAAGATGCTGGTTATTCATAGTGTTTTAATGAATGGTGTGAAGGTTTGTTAAGTTTGAATTAAGTTTGAATTAAGTTTGAATTAAGTTTATATTAAGTTTAAATTAAATTTAAATAGCTTAATCTTAATTATTAATCGCTTAAAATATTATTTTAAAACTAAATTTTTCTTAAAAATAAAAAATAAAACAATGATTACCAAACGCATTATTCCTTGTTTAGATGTATCCGCTGGACGCGTAGTTAAAGGTGTTAATTTTGTAGGGCTTCGCGATGCAGGCGACCCCGTTGAAATTGCTAAACGCTATAACGACCAAGGTGCAGATGAACTGACTTTTTTAGACATCACTGCCAGTAGTGATGGACGCGACTTGATTTTACCCATTATTGAAGCGGTTGCTAGCCAAGTATTTATTCCTTTAACCGTGGGAGGCGGTGTACGTGTAGTTGCAGATGTACGCCGTTTACTGAATGCAGGTGCAGACAAAGTATCCATTAATACCAGTGCGGTATTAAACCCGCAATTAGTCGCCGATTGCACTCAAATGTATGGCAGCCAATGTATTGTGATAGCCATTGACGCACGGCGCGATAGCCATGGCGTACCCACTGTGTTTACACATGGCGGACGCAATAATACAGGTATGGATTGTATAACATGGGCAAAACGCATTGAAGCTTTAGGGGCGGGTGAAATTTTACTCACCAGTATGGACAAAGATGGCACAAAAAGCGGTTTTGATTTAGAACTTACCCGTGCAGTCAGCGAAGCCGTAAATATTCCTGTTATTGCCTCGGGCGGTGTCGGTAACTTACAACACTTGGTTGATGGTGTCATTCAAGGCAAAGCCGATGCAGTTTTAGCCGCCAGTATTTTTCATTTTGGCGAATATACCGTACAAGATGCTAAAGCCTTAATGCGTAGCCAAGGTGTTTTGATACGTTAAATACAATAATATTTAAGGTGTTGCTGCTTAGTAATAGCCCTTATATTTTTATTTAAGATAAGTTTTATTTACGTTATTCTTACTAAATTTTTTAGAGACTTGTACTTTAATCATTTAATTTTTTAGGGCAATTGTCAATTAGCTTTTTTCTTTAAGATGCCCCTTTCTATTTGATAACTCATCGTGTCAAATAAAAAATCAGCCAAAGTTTTTGCTGAATTAACAGCTAGTTTCGCATGATGTCTGCTGGGTTGATATGGCACGGCATGAGCATCCGACATACTATTTCTTATTGCTGATAAACCTTGGACTATACTTGATAGACCACTCAAAACCTGTTTTAGTGAATCTGATATATCTTTTCTGCTTGGGTCTAAATTTAATAGCGTTCTAACTCTATTGAAAAGTTTTATTAAATCACCTCCATTACCTAATGGATTGGAAGACAATTCTGCTTCAATTTTTACGCAAACAGCCTCAACTAAACTTCTAGCATTTGTTATAGCACCAGAGTAGTCAGCACTTTCAATTTTTTCTTTGCACTTTTTAATCTGCTCTTCTATCAGAAGTTCACTTAACTTATCAGATTTTGCAAAATGATTTTCAAGTTCAATGATACTGCCAACTAATTCACGAACTTTGTAGAAGTTTCCATCTTTAATAACTTCATAGTTATCGTACTTCAATATCCCATTAATTTGAACAACACACTCTTCAACTGTGCTGCTGGTGATATTTGTCCAACGTCTTGGATCAAGAAGTTCTTTAATAGCATTTTTAAGTTCTAGCTTGCCATTAAGTTCAGTTACTTTATTTTTCGCAAAAACAGCTTTGCTATCAGAGTTCTGATAGTCCATCTCCCTCAAACCTAATTTATTAAAAAAATCAATAAGATCACGTCTAGTTCTATGCGGCCATTCATCTGAATCACCAATAATGAATTTACTAATTTCTTGAATAGAAAAATCTGAAATTTTCATTTACTATGCCTTATTTTTATAGTTTTTATTTTTTATAAAAGACAATAAAAGCTAATTTAAAAATTAATTAAAATATTATCTTGAATAATAAAAAACAAACGATTTTATTAACTATCTTTTTGATAGCCTTCGTAAAAATAAGATTGTTCTATACCTTTAAAAATAACCTCTTGGTTGTTAATCTCCGCTGTCAGGTTAGCACCCAATAAAGTTTTAAGTTCCAAATCATTGATAGGGCTTCGTTCCATTGCTTGCATATATAAATGTTTATCTACAAATTGCCAGTTCACCATTATTTGTAGTTCTTTTTTTAAAATCATGTCTAACCAAATGCGGGTTGTTCTGCCATTACCTTCCAAAAAAGGGTGGGCTATATTCATTTCAATGTACTTGGCTATGATTGCTTCAAAGGTGTTTTGTGGCATTTGTTCAATTTTTACTAGTGCCTCGTTTAAATACATCGCATTGGCAAAGCGAAAGCCGCCTTTGGAGATATTTTGAGTACGTATTTCCCCTGCAAAATCATATAAATGATTAAACAAATACTTATGTATGCCTTGTAAACCTTTGGTTGTGCCTACTTCTATTGAAGTTATATCACCACTTTCAAACAAGCGATAAGCATTGTCTAAACTATATTTGTCTATATTTTTCATGGTTTATTCTTGATTAATAGGCTTACGTAAAATTTATTTCAGTTTATTTTAAGACAATTTATTTTTCTTCTTTAAACTTTGTTTGCTCTAACTATTTTAACTATTCTAATTAGTCTAAATACTCAACATTTATTCAAATTGTATTAAATCGGTAAAATAGTACCTTTCATAATGAAGAAATTTATTGTAAAAGGTTATTTATGGCACGGTGGGCGATTGGTGATGTACAAGGCTGTTTAGACGCATTAAAACGTTTGATTGCATCTATTCAGGCGATAGACACAATGCCTATATTTTATTTTTGTGGTGATTTAGTCAATCGTGGTGAAGATTCATTGGGAACGCTTGAGTTGATTCAATCATTAGGTTCATCAGCCTATGCAGTACTAGGCAACCATGATTTATTTGCTTTGGCTTGTGCTGCTGGTTTTAAACGCCCTAAAACAGATGATACCTTTGATGCACTGCTTGCTGCACCCAATCAATGGGTAGACTGGCTACGGCGACAACCACTGGCATTAGACATTAACCAACAATTTTTACTGACACACGCAGGCGTTTGGCCACGCTGGACGGTTCAAAAAACCATGCAACTGGCTCAAGCGGTTGAACAATCATTACAAGCAGATAACTGGCAACAACAACTTGAACAATTATGGCAAGGACAGATTAGACACGATTCAAATGAACTAAATTCATTAAACCAACAACGCTTTACGATTAATGCACTAATGCGAATGCGTTTTATTGCACCTGATGGAGGTTTAGACTTTGCAATTAAAACACCACCTAACACACCACCAAACGGCTATATACCTTGGTTTGAAAGCACAAGCCATAGCATGAAAGAACGTATTTTATTATTTGGCCATTGGTCTGCATTGGGTTTACGCAATGAATCCCGTTGGATTGCCTTAGACTCGGGCTGTGTTTGGGGCGGTATGTTGTCAGCCGTTGAATTGTGTTTAAACCAACAATCGCGACGCATCATACAAGTGAGTGCAAAAGCACTTTAGAAGACAGATATTTACACCAAAGATTTATCCATTAATTCTTTTTTAAGATAGGCATAAAATACAGGGGCGGCAACCACACCGGGTAAACCAAATATTGCTTCCATTAATAAAATAGCACACAGCATTTCCCATGCTTTAGTTTTAATTTGTGCACCAATAATTTTGGCATTTAAAAAATATTCTAATTTATGAATCACAATCATAAATAATAAAGATCCTAAAGCTACAGGCAATGAAATAGACAAACCAACCAATAAAACCGCGGTATTAGACACAATATTGCCTGCAACAGGAATAAGCCCAGCAAAAAATGTTAAGACAATCAAAGTTTTAGTTAAAGGCAACGTAATACCTAACAGAGGCAATAAAACCAATAAATACAAGGCTGTAAATGCCGTATTAATTAATGTAATATACAGTTGTGCAAAGACCGCTTTTTGAAACACCCAATCTAAATTACCAACCCGTTGTGATAAAGCCAGTACCAATGGGCGTGGTGTAAGCGTAGCAGTATTTTTTTGAAAAGCAACCATCGCACCAATTGCAGTACCTAACAACCATTGCACCGTAATATGTCCTACATCTTGACCCAACGACTTAGCTTCAGCAATATGGCGACCTATCCAATCTGTGGCAATTATTTTAAGCTCATCAATGCCTTGTGGTAAATAATCTACTAACCAAGCAGGCAATTGCCGACGGGATTGCTCTAATATATTAAGTACCTTTTGTAATAAAACTGACATACTGCCTGCATCGCTTTTAAAAAAAGCAATCGTCCAAAACACACTACCTGATACTATGAGTGTAATAATTAGCAATAATAAAAATACAGCAATACTACGTGCTTGCTTACTGTTTGTCTTAGCATTAATAAAACCTGCTAACACATGAGTTAAAGCGTAAATAAGCAAACCTGAAAATAACGCCACAATTAATCCAAACTTTAAAACACAAAATAAACTCAAGGCAGCAAAGCCGTAAGATACCCACTCTAAGGTTGTAGTAACAGGGCGTACGGGCAATGTTGCTAGTGGTTTTATAGTCAAATGTGTCATAGTATGTTTTTTTGCTACTTACTTAATGATAGTTGTAGTTAATAATGTAATTTAACAAATTCATAACTTGATGGGTTGATAGGTTGATAATTTAACTTAATTACCTAATTAAATAGCTTTAATTATTACAGTACTTTAGCTTCATTTTTAAGCTTATCAATTAAAGTAGCAACATCAGGAACTTTGATACCGGCTTTTCGTACAGGAGGCTCACTTACTTTTAAAATTGTTAGGCGAGGTGTTGTATCAACGTTTAACTCACTGGGCTTCATAATATGAATAGTCTTCTTTTTTGCCTTCATAATATTAGGCAAAGTAATAAAGCGGGGTTCATTTAAACGTAAATCTGTCGTAATGACTGCGGGTAACGGCATACGAATAGTTTCTAAACCACCATCAATTTCACGCACTACAACGGCCTGATTGTCTTCAATAGTCAGTTTGCTGGCAAACGTAGCTTGTGGCCAATTAAGTAGTGCAGCCAGCATCTGCCCTGTTTGGTTACTGTCATCATCAATGGCTTGTTTACCTAAAATAACCAGTTGGGGCTGCTCAATATCACACAATGCTTTTAATAGTTTTGCAACGGCAAGCGGTTGTAAATCAACCGAATCTTCTACCAAAATAGCACGGTCAGCACCAATTGCCAAGGCACTACGCAAAGTATCTTGGCATTGCGATACACCGCAAGAAACTGCCACAATTTCAGTTGCAATGCCTTGTTCACGCAAACGCGTAGCTTCTTCAATCGCAATTTCATCAAAAGGATTCATAGACATTTTTACATTAGCAATATCAACAGCACTTTGGTCTGCTTTAACACGCACTTTTACGTTGTAATCAACCACACGTTTAACAGGCACTAAAATTTTCATAGCAACTCCACAATATTAAATGAGTAAATTATATAAATTAAAAATAGTTATTAAAAATCAACACCTTTTTTTAACAGCTCTTCAATAGCCACCTTTGATTGACCATAATTAACATATTTTTTGTCTTCATGATAACTAGAGTAATCTCTTTTTAAATGCACTGTTTTTTTTGAAGCAATTTCCGGACTCACATAATATTCGCTTGAATTGTTTTGAACAGTGCCACGAAATATCCTTTTAGTTAATACTCCTTTAACAGTAAACCACTCTTCATCGAAGGTAGCTTTACTCAGCTTATTTACTGAATCTGGGAGAGAAGTAATTCGTCTTAACACTGCATTAAATGATAAATAGCCTGTTTTTGAATCAAATGTACCATTTTTAATAACAGCTCTTGGTGGGTCACCTTGTAAGCCTGCCATTGATATAAATATACCAAACACACAAGCATCTGAACGCCATAATTCAATTGATTCACCGTATTGGTGTTCCTCAGTGTAACGAAAATGTTCAAATTCACCCATCCACGTAACAGGCGAAGTTGGTAGCAGTTTACCCATGCAGTCAGCCGCGTAACTGATATTAAAAACCCCGATAGCGGCTAAACACAATAACTGCTTTAATTTATTCTTAAACATACTTTCCTTAGTATTTATTTAAATATTTATTTATCGTATTTATCATTAAAGGTATTTAAAAATTATTTCAAAACAAAAAAATATTAACTATTAACTATTAATAATATATTTTACTATTTATAAGCAATCAACATTCTTTCGTGGCCCAATTGACCATGTATACCCACATAAAAGCCTTGCTTTATGCGTTGATACCCTGTATCGTGTAGCAAATCACTAATCGCACTTGCTTGCTGCCAACCGTGTTCTAATAATAAACACCCCGTAGCTTTTAGTAATGGCAAGGCTTGTACTGTAATAGTACGGTAATGGCTTAAACCATTTGAATAGTCAGTTAAGGCATTAGTGGGTTCACAGATGTATAAATTTAATATTAATAACTTAATATTAATAATTTAATAACCTAATATTATGTCTAATTTAGTATGCCCTTTATGCGTTAATTTATCAATTGACGATAATATTATTTTTGCAAATGATATTTATCGTATTGTTTGGGGCAATGAAGCCAATTATCCGTGCTTTATACGCGTTGTTTGGCAGCAACACGTGGTTGAAATGACCGATTTATCCTTGGAGCAACAACATATTTTATTACAGGCAGTGTTACTGGTAGAACGTATTTTGCGTAATACGCTACAACCCACACCTGATAAAATTAATTTAATGAGTTTAGGCAACCAAGTCCCACACTTACATTGGCATATTGTGCCGCGATACTGCTTAGATGCACATTGGCCTAACAGTCCTTTGGGTGTTGTTAGCCGTCAAACAGATGCTCAATTGATAACACAGATGTATGCACAACGTAATGCAGTCGCACACAATATTCTCTCGGTATTTACAACATGAATATTACTCAACACATTAATTTAGTATTGGGTTTAGCTTTATTATTAGGGTTTATTTTAGGCGGGCTTATGCAAGTAACTCATTTTTGTACAATGGGTGCAGTGGCTGATATTGTATTATTTAAAAGCTTTCAACGTGCTAAATTATTTGCACTTACGCTGGCGGTAGCATTAATCGGCACACAAACTTCAGTGCTTTTAAAGTGGATTAATGTTAATCATACAGTCTATGATAGTGACCAGTTACTGTGGTTATCGCACAGTTTGGGTGGGCTTTGTTTTGGTAGCGGTATGGTACTGGCAGGTGGCTGCGTTAGCAAAAATTTATTGCGTCTTGGTACGGGCAGTTTAAAAGCTTTAACCGTTTTAACTGTAGTTGCATTAAGTGCTGCTATGACTATACGCGGTATTTTTAGTCCATTAAGAACCAATGGTTTAGATTTGTTTTTGCTTCAAATACCGAACACACTTCAACAATATTTTATTAATGGTTTTAATAATAGTTTTAATACTTATTTAAACACTTATTTTATTAAACTCGATATTGCACTTTTTATTGTCAGTTTAACCATTGGGCTGGGTTTAATTTTATGGTCTGTATCAAAACGTGACGAGCGAACATTTAAACACTGTGGTGCAGGTTTAGCAATAGGTAGTTTAGTTGTAATGGGGTGGGTACTAAGTGGTGTATTGGCTTATGTACCAGAACACCCTGACACCTTGCAAGAAGCTTTTTTAAGTACTGTTTCTAATAAAATGGAAAATATACTGCCTGTTGCGTCATTGGTATCGTGGTTAAACTATTTATTATTATTTAGTGATTCTAGTCAAGCAATGACACTGGCAATGGCTATTAGCCTAGGTATGGTGTTAGGTTCGGCAGCTGTTTGTTTGTATCAGAAAAATTTTCACTGGCAAGGGTTTTCTGACACGCGTGATTGGGTTCATCATACTTTAGGTGCTGGATTAATGGGCTTTGGTGGTGTATTAGCGATGGGCTGTTCTATTAGCCACGGGCTAGGTGGTTTATCAGTATTATCGTTAAGTTCATTATTGACTTTTATAGCAATAATTTTAGGTGCAATATTTACACTTAAATACTTAGAGTAATAAATAAAATGGTAATGTTCAAATAGCACTGATACAAGAAATTTAATAATTAAGAAGTAATTAGTAAAATCACTAAGACAATACACCAATATAAATATTGTAAAAGTTAAAATTTAACATTACCAAAATAAATAAAATAAATAAAATAAATAAAATAAATAAAATAAATAAATAAATAAAATAAAGGAATTTTATGAATATTTTACTGACGGGTGCAAATGGTTTTATTGGAAAAATCGTTCATCAAGCACTTAGTTTGCAAGGACACACAGTCGTTCGGGCTGTAAGACGCCCTAATTTACCCAGTGATATAGCGGTTAATTTTGAGCAGGACACAACCGCTGAAACGTGGATACCTCGTTTAAATAATATTGATGCCATTGTCAATACAGTCGGTATTATGGGTGGAACAGAGGCACAGATGATGGCTGTTCACTGCCATACACCCAGTGCCTTAGCACAAGCTGCCGCACAAAAAAATATTCAATATTATGTGCAGGTCTCTTCTTTAGGTGTCGATAGTAACATCAATACTTTATATTTTCGCAGTAAATTAGCGGGTGAACAAGGCATTAGAAATGCTTTACCTAAAGCAGCCATTCTTCGTCCTTCAATGGTATTTGGATTAGAAGGTGCTGGTAGTCAATTGTTTATTCAGCTAACACGCTTACCTATGATTATTTTGCCTCATGCAGGCAATATGAATATTCAACCTGTACACGGTAGCGATATTGGGGCGGGTGTTGTGGCATTATTAACACAACAAACTAACCATGCTGATTTACCTGCACAAACAATTGCCGCTGTGGGTTTGGATACAGTGAGTATGGCTAATTATTTAAAATCTTTAGCGACACAGTTAAACCGTAAATCGCCATTACGTTTGAGTTGTGTATTGCCTATGCCGTTATCAATGGCTCAAACCAGTGCAAAACTAGCGTCTTTTTTACCACAACACTTATGGACGCCTGATACTTTAGCGATGTTGTGTGCTGGCAGTGCTGCTGATGTATCGCCTTTTACCCATTTATTGGGGCGTTCTCCTATCGCATTAAAAGATTTTGTAGCACAACCCACACTGACTAAATAATGACAATACTGGCTACATGGAACGTCAATTCATTAAAAGTACGCTTACCACAGGTATTAAACTGGCTACAAGTCAATCCTGTTGATGCACTGTGCTTGCAAGAGCTTAAATTAGTAGATTCACAGTTTCCAGTTGAAGCATTGCAGGCTATAGGTTATAACGCTGTATTTTTAGGGCAGAAAACGTATAATGGTGTGGCTATTTTGACTCCAAAGCATCAGCCTGCTGTGATAGATATACAATATAACTTGCCTAATTTTGAAGATGAGCAGCGGCGTTTGATTGCTGCTACTTTAGGTGATGGTACGCGGGTTATCTGTGGGTATTTTCCAAACGGACAATCTGTTGGTAGTGATAAATATGTATATAAACTATCATGGTTAGACGCTTTAATTGTTTATGTGCAGGAGCAAATGAAACAGTATCCTTGTTTGGTGTTAGGCGGAGATTACAATATTGCACCACAAGACAACGATGTACACGACCCACAAGCATGGCAAGACCAAGTACATTGTTCTATTCCCGAGCGTCAGCGGTTTCAACAATTACTAAACTTAGGTTTAGTAGATGCTTACCGTTGTTTTGAACAAACCCCTAAAAGTTACAGTTGGTGGGATTATCGCCTGTTAGGGTTTCAAAAAAATAAAGGTTTACGCATAGACCATTGGTTAGTCAGTGAGGCTATGCGTAAAAATTTGGTAGCGTGTAGTATTGACCGTATGCCTAGAAAACATGTTCAACCTAGTGACCATGCACCTGTTGTTGTTACGTTTAAATCTTACGTGTAAACGATTTTAAACGGACACCGACTAAGAATAAACTGCCAAAGTAAACCATTGCTGATACCATACAAATACCCAGTAAATACAAAACACGTAGCCAAGGGGTATGTTGTAAAGCCAACCAGTCTAATTGAGGTACAGCCCATATCATCCAGGCCGATATGGCAGCGATACCTACACCCAGTTGCATAAAAAAAGTAAGCCAACCTAGTTGTGCCGTATAGCGTTTAGTACGCCACAAACCAAAAAACAATAGGCTTGCATTAAGAACAGCCCCAATACTAATAGACAAGGTTAAACCTGCGTGTCCAAACCAAGGAACAGTCAATAGGTTTGCAATTTGTGTGATAATCAATGCAGCTATCGCGATTTTGACAGGTGTTTTAATATTTTGTTGTGCATAAAAAGCTGGGGCTAAAATTTTAACTAAAGAAAAGCCCAGTAAGCCTAAAGCATAAGTTGAAACAGATGTTTGCGTCATAGTTACATCGTGGCGGCTGAATTTTCCGTAATGAAATAAAGTCGCCACCAAGGGTTCAGACATCAATACTAGCATTAGAGCAGCAGGGATAGCTAGTAAAAATGTTAAGCGTAAACCCCAATCTAATAATTGACTAAATTCTTTTGTATCATTTTGTGTAGCAGCTTTAGTCAAGCTAGGCATTAATACTGTTCCTAAGGCGACACCTAATAAAGCAGTAGGAAACTCCATCAATCGGTCAGCAAAACTAAGCCATGACACAGAGCCTTGTGCCAAATGAGAGGCTATTTGTGTATTAATTAATAAAGCAATTTGTGAAACACCGACGCCTAATAAAGCGGGAGCCATATTTTTTAATACAGTCCGTGTACCCGTATGTCGCCAAGCTGATTGTATAGAAATATTTAAACGCGGCATCACACCCAAACGCTTTAAAGCCAGTAATTGAACGGTTAGTTGTGCCACACCACCCAACATAACGCCAATTGCTAATGCCACAATCGGTGGGTTAAAGTAAGGTGTTAAAAACCAAGCCGCGCCAATCATAGCAATATTTAATAATACAGGTGTAAAAGCAGGGACTGCAAAATGTCGCCAAGTATTGAGTACACCACTTGCCATAGCCACTAAAGACATACAGGCAATATACGGGAACATTATTTTTGTAAGTAGTACTGTTGTGGTAAACGTATCAGGTTTATTGACTGCCCAGCCGCTGGCCATTAGCCACACCACATAAGGGGCTGCCACAATACCAATAATACTGATGATAATGACTGCCCATAATAAAATAATGGCAACGGCATCAATGACTTCGTAAGCTGCTTCATCACCTTGATTACTTTTTATACGGCCTAATAAAGGAACAAATGCTTGACTAAATGCCCCTTCGGCAAATAAGCGGCGTAGTAAATTAGGAATTCTAAATGCAACAAAAAAGGCGTCCATTGCCTCACTGGCTCCAAAAATACGTGCCAATAATGTGTCGCGTATTAAACCTGTTATGCGAGACAATAAAGTAAAACTACTAACTGTTGCGACTGATTTTAATAAGTTCATGAGATTGTTGTGGTAAAAATATAAAAAATATAAAAAATATAAAAAATGTAAAAAAAAAGTTACAACGATTAAGTTAAGTTGAAAAATAAAGCATAATCAGTTATAGTTCAAGGCTAACTTAAATTTTAGTTTTATAATGTTTTGTAATGTTTAGTTAAACATTTTAATACTATTTATACTTATTTCTATAATTATTTTTAGTACCAGTATCAGTTATATGGTAAATAGACTGTACCACACCAATATTTTTTATAACTTAATTTTTTAAAAATCCAAAAGGACTATTTCTATGGCAAATACAGCCCAAGCTCGTAAACGTGCTCGTCAAACTGTAAAAATTAATGCACATAATTCAGCTTTACGCTCAATGATGCGTACTGCAATTAAAAATGTACGCAAAGCAGTTGAAACAGGCGATAAAGCAGCTGCTACAGTGCAGTTTACAGCTTCAATGAAAGTTATTGATCGTATTGCAGATAAAAAATTAGTTCATAAAAATAAGGCTTCAAGGGATAAAAGCCGTTTGGCAGCCGCTGTTAAAAATATGAATTAATTTAATTTTTACTTTTTAATCTTAAATTTTTAAAGTCTTGAAGTCTTGAAACCATAAAGTCTTAAAGTCTTAATTGTTTTTAATCTTAAAATTAATAATTAAAATAAAATATCAACAAAAAACCACCCTCCATAAAGTCGGTGGTTTTTTTATAGTATCCATCACCTTAGAGATTCTATGAATATTCACCAGCCCCATCAAAAAAGTTCTATTACGGCATTAACCTTGGCTGCAATCGGCGTTGTTTATGGCGATATTGGTACTTCGCCTATTTATGCAATTAAAGAAATATTTGCCCCTAATCATGGAGTCGGCTTTAGTTATGACAATATGCTGGGCATTGTTTCTTTGATTATTTGGACACTTATTTTTGTTGTCGGTTTTAAATATGTCGCCTTGATTTTACGTGCTGATAATAACGGTGAGGGTGGCAATATGGCTATGTTGGCATTGGCATTAAATGCTTTGGGTCGCGATTCTAAAATGTATCCGACAGTCATTACCTTTGGCTTGGTGGGTGCTTCTTTATTTTATGGTGATGGCGTTATCACACCCGCTATTTCGGTACTAGGCGCTGTAGAAGGTCTATCTATTGTGACACCCGTATTTAACAAATACGTTATTCCAATCGTAGTTGTTATTATTACCGTATTGTATGCAGTGCAAAAAAAAGGTACTGGAAGTATCGGTCGTTTATTTGGACCGATTACTTTAGTGTGGTTTTTGACTTTAGCTGTAATGGGTGTTTACAATATAATAATCGGTGATGCCAGTATATTATTGGCTTTGAATCCAATACATGCGTTTCAGTTTGTGGTGCGTAATGGTTTTATGGCGTTTGTAGTATTGGGTTCAGTTACGTTGGCTGTAACAGGAGCCGAAGCTTTATATGCCGATATGGGGCATTTTGGCCGTACACCCATCAGATTAGCTTGGTATTTAGTGGTATTTCCTTCTTTGACTTTATGTTATTTAGGGCAGGGAGCTTTACTATTGTCTAACCCTCTTGCTTTAAAAAGTCCATTTTTTTTAATGATTCCTAGCTGGGGTACATTGCCATTGGTGATATTAGCGACTATGGCTGCGGTGATTGCATCACAAGCGACTATTTCTGGGTGTTTTTCTTTGACTAAACAAGCGGTACAGTTAGGGTTTTTACCGCGTATGAAAATTTTGCACACCAGTGTAAAAGAAGCGGGTCAAATTTATATTCCTTTTATTAATTGGGTACAGTATGTATTAGTCGTTGCTGTTGTTATCAGCTTTGGGTCATCGTCTGCTTTAGCCTCCGCTTATGGCATTGCTGTAACAGGGTGTATGCTCGTGGTAACTTTAATGACATTTTTTGTGATTCGCTATCAGTGGAAACTACCTTTGTGGATATGCCTATTAAGTACTGGATTGTTTGTTTTGATTGATTTTATATTTTTAGGGGCAAATTTATTAAAATTTAAAGATGGTGGTTGGTTTCCTATTGCTTTAGGTGCGTCTATCTTTTTGTTTATGTACACTTGGCATCGTGGGCGTGTGGCTATTCGCAACTCTTCTGAAGAACAAATGTTATCATTAACAGGGTTTTTAAGCAGTATTTTTATTGCACCGCCCGCACAGGTTGAGGGTACTGCAGTGTATTTAAACGCTAAGTCAGGTATTGTTCCTAGGGCTTTAATGCATAATTTATTACACAATAAAGTGATTCATGAGCGTAATATTTTTTTAACCGTCCGTACTTTAGAGTTGCCGTGGGTTGATTTGAATCAGCATTTAAAGGTAGAAGATTTAGGCAATAATTGTTTTGCTATTGAGGTTAATTATGGTTTTAAAAATCAATTGAATATTCCTGATTCTTTAGCTTTGTGTACCCAGCACGGCTTAATATTTAATGAAATGGAAACCAGTTATTTTTTATCACGCTACACTTTATTGTCAGACACCTGTACTAGTTTACCAATGTGGATGGAAAAAATGTTTGCAGTGATGCTACGTAATGCTTCAGACCCTGCTGAATATTTGGGTTTACCGACTAACCGCGTAATTGAGTTAGGTGCACAAATCCGTATTTGATGGGTAGTGTTAAAGTAAAACTGATGAAAGCAATTTAATAATTAAGAAGTAATCAGTAAAGCTATCAAACTAGCCCATCAACTCAATGTTAAATTTAATAAAAAACTACTCGTGGAGGAGATAACAATGGGAGCAGGTGTTGGACCAGACCAAATTACCTTTTATAGAATTCAAAAAAATCATGGTTTAAGCATTCAATAAGTTACTGACGAAATTACAAAAATTGGACGGATTGTTGCAAAACTTGAAATAGATGAAATAGATGGAGATGAAGGTTCTTCTTTTCGATTTAAGTTTGCTCGTAAATTTCAAAGAGCAATTGAGGAAATATTAGAGGAAAATGAACACGAATCTTTTGTTATTCAGGTTTACAATCCTCCATATGATATTGAGTTTCTTTCTAATGCTTTTGAAATTGCTCTTTGTTCAAATCCGTTCATAGCAATGGCAGTCTTTCGAGGTTCTAAGCAAGTGATAGAACTTTTGTACGGTATGCAAGAGCTTGCCAATCATGAATATTTTGATGGTGGTCAAGATGCCGAAGATTTAGGAAGAATCAAAAACTTTCTTGAATCCAGTCTAGTTGATGGCTCGGAAAAGTGTGCGATTGTGGCAATTCTTGAACCAGTATAAGATAAAAATATTAACGAGCAGTGGTATTTCGGGTATATTTGATGTGAAGCCATATTTAAAAGGCAGCGCGTTTAGTGAATTAAAAAACGCATCATACTTTAATTTGGTTCGCCCTACACATCACGGAATATCATGGCCACACGAACAAGATTTAAGTTCAGACACGATTATTTATGATATTCAAAACACCTAATCTATTATTTTAGCGGCACTCATTTTAATTGAGTGATATTTATTGTAAAACACAATAAACTATTTATTCAGCCAACATCAATTTTTTCACTGGGTAAGGGGTAAGCTACAATGTTTAAAATAGATTGCCTTACGCATTTGATATAAAATGTACAAACAAAATGCTAAAGATAAAATTATGACTGCTAAGCAACATTCTGTATCGTTAAACAACGTTGATCATCAAGAAACAGAAAAATTTTCTGCACTGGCTCATCAATGGTGGGATCCAGTAGGCCACTTTCGTGCCTTGCATGATATTAATCCCTTGCGTTTAGACTGGATTGAAGATGTCTTGGGTGGGGCAGGTAGCTTAAAAGGTAAAATAATAGTAGATGTGGGCTGCGGTGGTGGTTTAGTCAGTGAAGGTTTAGCACGCCGAGGTGATGACCAAACCCGCGTTACAGGTATTGATATGGCGGATAAGCCTTTAAAAGTTGCACGTTTACACGCTTTAGAAGTTAATATCGGTGTGCCACGTTTAGAATATTTATTGAGTACAGCAGAATCTTTGGCACAAAGCCGACCTAACAGTTGTGATGCCGTAACCTGTTTAGAAATGTTAGAACACGTGCCTGAACCTGCTAGTGTCATTGCAGCCTGTGCAGAGCTAGCTAAACCAAACGCCCCTATTTTTTTTAGTACTTTAAACCGTAATCCTTTGGCTTATGCTGCTGCCATTGTCGGAGCCGAATATATATTGGGGTTATTGCCTAAAGGAACGCATGATTATAAAAAATTTATTACGCCCGCTGAATTAGCAAGTATGGCGAGAACTGCGGGATTAAGAGTTGAATCTATACGCGGTATGGACTACAACCCAATGAGCCATGTTGCACGCTGGGGTTCTCGTCCTTGGATTAATTATGCGATGTTGTGCTACAAAAATGAATCCTAATTTAATTATCTTAATTCAATTATCAAATAATTAGGATAGCTTTAAAAATGACTTAATAACAAACATTTTTAAACTTTCAAAAACCCATATTCATAGACTTTCGGTTCTATGTGTTTGGCTAATTGTTTCAGTGTCTCGCGTAATTGGTTAATTAGTTTTATATAGGTTTCATCTGAACTTTTACTGTTCATTTTGTCTGCTTTGTCTCTGCCTTGAAAATACTCTCTGATGTCGTAAAGTGATGCATTAACAGTGTAATCAGCCCGTCTTTCGGACACTTCTCCGAAAGAGGGCAATGCGTGTTGGTGGTAATATTTCCATAACTCACGCCCTGCATCAAATACTGCCGTGGCTTGTGGTGAAAATTGAAGGGCTTTGCCACATTGATACAACTGAATATCTTCAAACAGTTTAGTATTTTCATCGGGTTTGAGTTTACCGTTGATGAACTGGCTCATAAAATTACTTTCAAATTTCTCTGGGGCATTGACGGCTTGTTCAGTAAACGGTATCCAATGGTTTGTGCCGACTTTAGAGGTAATTTTATTTTGACTATGAAACAAAGTAAAAGCCAAACAATTATTTTGAAACTCGGTATCAGTTTTCCAACCATCATTTGGATATAAAAATTGGTCTCGGTCGTTTAACCAAGTGGCTTTTATACAGTGCCTCATTGTTAAATAAATAGACATTGGTATGATATTTTTTGAGGTAACTAGGTTGGTAAGGCTTTTAAAAATATCATTTTTTGAGGGTGAGTTTGTAATAAAAACGCCTTGGCTATTTTGAAAATCAGTACCTATCATTCTAAGATAAGCGATGCGTTCAGATTTTTTATCGTAAAAGTTACGAAGCCAATGAATTATAAATTGTCTTTCATTGTAAGCGTGTATTTTTTTATCACTACTTAAATGTCCATTTACATCATAAACTTTTGCAATGATAGATTCAAAATCTATTTTTACAGCATTGCTCCAAATTTTAAATCCAATTGGAAAAGCCCCTTTAACATTATCAAAAGACTTTGCCGGACAAAGGAAGATTTTCTCAAGTTTTGGTTTAAAGGACTGGCGATATTTATAAAAATTCGGTGCTTGTAAAGTTTTTAAAGTTGAAAATTCTGCGATGGTACAGCCATCAATTTCAAGGTAAATTCTTATTAAAAACTGCGCAAAAAGTTCTCTAGCAGCAGTACTAATTAATCCACTATATTTAGCATAAATGAGTGTTTTAGTTGCAACTTTAGATTTATTCTGTCCTTTTCCAGTTACAGTATCTCTATTACTAGCCTCTGCATAGGGCGGGTTAATATACATCACCAATTTTTTACGTTTTTCAGGATTATTGATAATATCTTGTAAAGGTGTTGGTAACTTACTGAAATCATCATTTAAAAAATCAAATTGAAATACGTGGCTATCTAATAAATTTGCACCGCTTTTAATGCGGTCACGCATAATATCCACATCTTGCTTTTGTAAAGTAGAAGCCCATACATTGTATTTATTGGTTAGTCCTGCCAACAAATTACCCGTACCTGCCGCACAATCCCACACATAATACTCATCTTGCCAGTCTTCGCCCAAGACATCAGCTAAATATTTTTGTGATAACTCAACCCACATTTGCGGGGTAAAAAAGCTGCCCGTTCTTTCGCGTATATCTTGCGGAACAAGTAAATCCCTGCGTTCTACAATGTAATCCCAATAGACTGCTTTGGGTGGGCGGTCGTACTTATTCCAAAATTGGGTGTGGGCTACTTGTTTGTCATTAAACTCTAAGCGTTTACTACTAAATATGCCTGCTTCATCTATCTCACGGTCCAATTCATAGTAGTCGCGTTTCAGCAATACAAACAATTTTTCTTTAAGCGTATTATTTTCGTGCGACAATAAATCAGCCAAATAAAAATCACCATCAATAATGCCTGTTTTTTTAGCCAGTTCCCAATTAACAGCAATAGTTGGTTTAACAGAATGTAACCATTTATTATAAATAGTCATAAAGTTATTTTTATCAATTTTAGTTTTGGTTAAGCCGAATTTACCCGCGATAAAATTGGTTTCAATAAATTGATTTAACTCGCGATGGTCATTAATAAAATTAAACAACAAAGTGGTGCTATCAAGGACTGTTTTGACTGTTTCATAAATGAGTTTAAATTCTTTTGTATCGTGATTTGAAGGCGTTACATTCCAATTAAAATCGTTTATATAAAATATACCGTGAACACTGTTGTAAGGTATAAACGCAATTTTTTCGCCATCAAATGCACCCAACAATGCAGGCGGCAAAAATGTATCAAATGTCCTTGCTTTTCCAATAGTCAATATCAGTTGAACGATAGATTTATAAATGTCTGATGAACCTTTTTTGGCTTCAGCCCATAATAAAGATTCGGTATCAATGGATTCGTTTGAGTCTGTGTGCATACACACGCAAAAATCTACGTTGCCAATGATTTTTGTGCAATCATATAGCCAAAAATAGTCTTGAGCGACTTTATTTTTTAGCTCTTCTTCTCTAATATGTTGATAATTCATTGAATATAGACCTTTAAGAGACGCGGGCTTGAATATAGGTTTTCATAGCATCTACATTGGCTTCCATCACATCAAATCGCTTTGGCAATGCCTCCAAGCCTTCAAAACCAAGTGGGCGTGGTGTAGGCATTTGTAAGGCTTGCTCAATAGTTTTTGAAAATTTAATGGGCAAAGCTGTTTCTAAAACAAGCATCGGTATATTTTTACGCAAATGTTCACGGGCTACTTTTACGCCGTCGGCGGTATGGGTGTCAATCACTACGCCATAGCGTCCAGCCACGTCTTTAATCACTGCCATACGCTGCGAATGGTTTGATGTACCACTTAAAAAACCGTATTGTGTGGCTACTTGTGCAAATTCAGGGCGTTGGCTTAAATCAAAACCACCGTGTTGTCCGACATCACGCATTAAAGCCCGTGTTTTATCAGCATCGCGTCCTATTAAATCAAAGATAAACCGTTCAAAATTAGACGCTTTACTAATATCCATACTGGGGCTGGTGGTTTCTAAAGTTTCAGAACTGTTACGCACGCGGTATTTGCCTGTACGAAAAAATTCGTCTAATACATTATTTTCATTGGTAGCAGCAATCAGTTTACCCAGCGGTAAGCCCATTTGACGGGCGATATGGGCGGCACAAATATTGCCAAAGTTGCCTGACGGCACACAGACATCAACAGTATCGCCAATGGTTTTATGTGTAGCAGCAATTGTGCCTAAATAGCCTTTAAAGTAATACACCACTTGTGCCACAATACGCCCCCAATTAATGCTATTGACTGCACCAATATGGTATTGACGCTTGAACTCTAAATCTTCACTCACTTGTTTGACTACATCTTGACAATCATCAAACCAGCCTGTCATCGCAATATTAAAAATATTCTTATCTTGTAAGCTAAACATTTGTGCTTGTTGAAATGCACTCATTTTGCCGTGCGGCGATAACATAAACACATTGATACCTTGCTTATTTCGCATCGCATATTCGGCAGCACTGCCTGTATCACCGCTAGTTGCTCCTAAAATATTTAAGGTTCGCCCTGTTTTGTTTAAGGCATATTCAAACATATTGCCTAAAAACTGCATGGCCATATCTTTAAACGCTAGGGTCGGGCCATTAGACAAACCCAATAAAGCCAACTGTGTACCGCCTTCATTACCCAAAATACGCACAGGCGTAATATCTTTGGTATTTTCGTCAGAGCGGGCGTGTTTGTATACATCGGCAGTATACGTTTTATGGCACAAGTTTTTTAAATCATTAGTGTTGATGTCGGTTGCAAAACGCGATAGTACTTCAAATGCTAGGTCGGCATAATTGAGTGTTGCAAAACTATTTAACGTATTTAAGTCAATATGTGGATAGGTTTCAGGCAAGTATAAACCGCCATCTGGGGCTAATCCTTCTAGCAAAATATCAGTAAAAGTAGGGTTACTATTGGGGTGCTTGTACCCACGCGTAGAAATATATTTCATAAGAGTTTAATTAAAAAGGTACGTGTTTTAATACTTAGTTATTAATTATTAATTATTAATTATTAATTAGTTTTAGTTGTTAGTTTTAGTTTTAAAATCAATAATTAAATTTAATTAAGTCAATGACTCTTTACGCAACATCACGATTTCACCCCGCATAAACGAAAAATCTCTGATACTTGACAGTGCCTTTAACATATCGCCTTCACGGGCTTCATGAGTTAAGACAATAATATCCGTGTGTTCTTCGTGGTTAATATTTAAATTAGGTTGGCTTTCGCGTTGTAATAACGCATCAATTGAAATATGAGTATTGGCTAAGGTAGTCGCAATTTTTGCCAGTACACCTGGTGCATCTAATACTGGAATACGTAAATAATAGCTGGTTACAATAGCATTCATAGCTACAATCGGCAGCGTATCTAAGGCGTGGTCTTGAAACGCTAAAGCAGGTACACGCGAATGTGCGGGGGAGTTCATAGCTCGCACCACATCAATAATATCGGCAATAACTGCACTGGCAGTGGGTTCACTGCCTGCACCTTTACCGTAATACAGTGTTGCACCGACTGCATCACCTTTGACTAATACGGCATTCATTGCCCCTTCAACATTGGCAATTAAACACTGGGCAGGAATTAATGTCGGGTGAACGCGTAATTCTATACCTGCCGTAGTTCTTTTACTGATACCTAATAATTTAATACGATAACCCAGTTGTTCAGCATAAATAATATCTTGGGCAGTCAGTTGCGTAATGCCTTCAATGGCATTATTGGCTTGCATCGCTAAAAATTGTGGTTGTGTACCAAAAGCAATGGCACTTAATAAACTGGCTTTGTGTGCAGCATCAATGCCTTCAATATCAAAAGTAGGGTCAGCTTCAGCATAACCCAATGCTTGGGCTTGTTTCAGTACATCGGTAAAACTAAGCCCTTTATCACGCATTTCACTTAAAATAAAATTAGTTGTACCATTAATGATACCAGCAACCCATTCAATATGATTCGCACTCAAACCTTCTCGCAGTGCTTTAATAATGGGTATACCGCCTGCAACCGCTGCCTCATAAGCGATCATAACGCCTAAACCATTATTGGCTGCTTTGGCGGCTGCAAAGATTTCTTCACCGTGAATAGCCAATAAAGCTTTATTCGCGGTTATGACGTGTTTGCCTGCACGAATCGCCGCTAGTACTAGCTCTTTTGCAACGGTACACCCACCGATTAGTTCAATCACAATATCAATATCAGGATTATCAATAATTGCTTGTGGATTATCGGTAACTATTGTGTGTGTATCGACTACTTCGTGTGCTTTAGCGGTATCACGCCGACTGACCATACCGATAATAATATCACAGCCTGCACGGCGTACAATTTCAGTTTGATTGCGTTTTAAGACCTTGTATACCCCAGTTCCGACAGTGCCTAAACCGATAATTCCAATTTGAATGTTTTTCATAGAATGTAAAGTTAATATAAAGTGTAAATTAATATAAAGTGTAAATTAATATAAAGTGTAAATTTAAAGTGTAAATTTAAAGTGTAAATTAATACTTTAGGAGTTTTAAATGTAATTACTTTAAAATAAAGCCCCGTGTTGTTTTCTATAATTTTCTAAAAATTGTGCTAAACGGGCAATGGCTATGCGTAAATCATCGTCATGCGGTAAAAAAACAATCCGAAAATGGTCGGGCTTAATCCAGTTAAAACCAGTGCCTTGAACCAGCATAACCCGTGTTTCTCGTAATACTTTCATAAAAAAATCACGGTCATCAACAATCGGATAAATCGCAGGGTCTAAACGTGGAAACATATACAAGGCTGCCTTAGGCTTGACGCAGCTCACACCGGGAATAGCGGTAATCAGTTCATACGCTAAATCACGCTGACGGCGTAAACGGCCGCCTTCACCGACTAAATCTTTAATAGATTGATAACCGCCTAACGCAGTTTGAATAGCCCATTGCCCTGGAACGTTGCTGCCCAGCTTAATATTGGCAAGCATATTTAAACCTTCAATAAAATCACTGGCATTGGCTTTATTGCCTGACACCACTAGCCAACCAGCACGGTATCCGCACGACCGATACGCTTTTGATAAAGAATTAAAAGTCAGCGTTAAAACATCAGTAGACAAACTGGCTATAGCGGTGTGTTGTTCATCGTCATATAACACTTTGTCATAGACTTCGTCTGCAAAAATCACTAGTTGGTGTTCTCGGGCAATGCTAACTAATGCCTCTAGCATAGGCAGGTCATACAATGCACCCGTTGGATTATTGGGATTAATAATCACGATACCGCGTGTATTGGGCGTTATTTTTGCACGAATATCGGCTAAATCAGGCATCCAGCCATTGGCTTCATCGCATAAATAATGAACGGGTTTACCGCCTGATAAGCTGGCTGCTGCTGTCCACAATGGGTAATCGGGAGCAGGGACAAGTAGTTCATCGCCGTTGTCAATTAAAGCGTTGGTTGCCATCATAATTAAATCACTAGCACCATTGCCTAAATAAATATCGTCTAAACTAACCCCTAGTACACCTTGTTGCTGGGAATAGTGCATCACGGCTTTACGGGCTGCAAAAATACCTTTGCTTTCAGAGTAGCCCGCAGAAATAGCTAAATTCCTAATCATATCCTGTTGGATTTCTTCAGGGGCTTCGAATCCGAAAGGGGCTAAATTACCAATATTTAATTTGATTATTTTTTGTCCTTCGTCTTCCATTTGTTTGGCAGCATCGACAATTGGGCCACGGACATCGTATAAAACATGGGCTAATTTGGCAGATTTTTTAATAGGTTTTAACAAAGCAGTTAGATTTGAGTTCATAAATTATTTAAGTTGTATTTAAATTATATTTAAGTGATATTAAATAATATTAAGCGACAATTAAGCGACAATTAAGTAGTATTGGTAGTATATTTTACTGTTTTTGAGGTGTTTTTTTAAGGTGTAAATATATTCTTGCAGTAAACTTTCTATTTATGCCTTATTTTTGATATTTTTATTATGAAACTACACGCACACCCTGCTATTGACCGCACTATTAATCATATAACACCAAACAGCTTAAGTGTAGCAGGGCTTGCTTATAATAGCAGTATACAAATTAGTAAAAATAAGGGTGTCATTCTATGGTGTATTCAGTCTATAGAACAGATAACTGAAATAGATATTAACGACTGGATTGTACAAAAGCCAGAGTTAATTATTTTAGGCAGCGGCAATACACACCGTTTTTTATCCGCACAATGGTGCGTAAAATTATTCCAATTTGGAATTGGAATTGAGTGTATGAATACGGCAGCCGCTGCTAGAACTTATAATGTATTATTAGATGAAGGCCGCAATGTATTAGGGGCTTTTATATTAGACTAGTCAATTATATTTATAATAATACTTATATTAATAAAGTATATGTATATGTATATGTATATTAATAAATAATAAATAATTATATATTGTAAATATATATTACAAAAATAATAACAACAATAATAATATTAATAAAAAATATGAATAATACAAATAATAATATAATTAATAATACAAATAATAATATAATTTATATATTAAATGGACCTAATTTAAATATGTTGGGTAAAAGAGAGCCGCATATTTATGGTACAGATACTTTAGAAGATATTAAAAAAATATGTGAAGATACTGCACAACAGTATAATTTAGAAGTTGTGTTTTATCAAAGCAACCGTGAGTATGAACTCATTGATTGGATTCATCAAGCACGTGAAACAGCACGGGGTATAGTCATTAATCCCGCTGCTTTTACACACACATCTATTGCAATATTAGATGCATTAATTTTATGTGAGTTTCCAATTATTGAAGTACATATATCCAATGTCTATAAACGAGAGGCTTTTCGTCATCATTCCTATGTTAGTAGTGTTGCATCAGGTGTTATTGCTGGACTAGGGACGCAAGGGTATGGTTTAGCCATTCAACGATTAGCTCATTTATTGAGTATATAAATACAAATATAAATATAAAGGTCGATTATGAATCAATTACAACGTGAGAGTATGGAGTATGATGTAGTCATTGTAGGTGGCGGTCCTGCTGGCTTATCAGCAGCGATTCATTTAAAACAGCTATCTACTCAATCAGGCAAAGATATTAGTGTGTGTGTATTAGAAAAAGGCAGTGAAGCAGGTGCACATATATTGAGTGGTGCAGTGATGGATACTCGGGCTTTGACTGAATTAATACCTGACTGGAAGGTGATGGGTGCACCTTTAAATCAAAGCGTAGTCCGTGACGAAGTATTGGTATTAACTGCACAAGACAGTTATAAAGTGCCTGATTTTTTAGTGCCAGATAATTTTCATAATACACAGTGTTATGTAATTAGTTTAGGTGCAGTAACCCAATGGTTAGCTCGCCATGCCGAAAGTTTAGGGGTGGATTTGTTTGCTGGATTTTCTGCGGCTGAAATTTTATATACAGATACTGGAGCAGTTAAAGGTGTGGCTACAGGCAATATGGGTGTAAGCCGCACAGGCGAACCGACTGCACAGTTTGCTTTAGGTATGGAGTTGTATGCTAAGTATACTTTGTTTGCTGAAGGTTCACGGGGGCATTTAGGCAAACAATTAATCCAGCGGTTTAATTTAGATACAGGCAAAGACCCACAAAGCTATGCTTTAGGTATTAAAGAAGTGTGGGAAGTGCCAGCCACTCAAGCACAGCCGGGTTTAGTTGTTCATACTGCTGGTTGGCCAATGAATCAAGAGACTTATGGTGGTGGATTTTTATACCATTTGGAAGACAATAAAGTAGCTTTAGGTTATGTTGTAGGCTTAAATTACACCAATCCTTGGTTAGCACCTTTTGAAGAAATGCAACGTTGGAAAACACACCCGAGTATTCGTCGTCATCTTGAAGGTGGTAAGCGGCTTAGTTATGGGGCAAGAAGTATTACTACAGGGGGTTTATTAAGTTTACCGAAATCTGTTTTTTTGGGTGGGGCTTTAATAGGGTGTGATGCAGGGTATTTGAATGCTGCCCGTATTAAAGGTAGCCATGCTGCCCTTAAAACAGGTATGTTAGCGGCACAAGCTGCTTTTGATGCCATTGTTTTAGGCCGTAGTCATGATGAATTAATCGCTTATCCCGAGGCCTTTCAAAGTAGTTGGTTACACACTGAATTACAACAATCCCGTAATTGGAAGCAGTGGTTTAATTATGGTTCAGTAGCGGGCGCTTTAATGACAGGTATTGAATTTTGGTTATTGCCGCGTTTAGGGATTCAATCACCGCCTTGGACTAAACACCGTGATAAGGCCGACCATTTATATACTAAACCAGCAGCCCATTGTGCTAAAATTAATTACCCTAAACCTGATGGTGTGATTAGTTTTGATAAGTTATCTAGTGTTTTTATTAGTAATACTAATCATGACGAAAATCAGCCGATACATTTGATATTAAAAGACCAAAGTATACCATTGACGGTTAATTTACCTGTGTATTCAGGTTTAGAGCAGCATTATTGTCCTGCGGGTGTATATGAGTATATTAAAAATAGTGAGGGGCTAGACTACTTACAAATTAATGCTCAAAATTGTTTGCATTGTAAGACTTGTGATATTAAAGACCCGACACAAAATATTATTTGGGTAACACCGCAAGGCGGTGAAGGCCCTAGTTATTCTAGTATGTAGTATATATTAATTATATTTTTAATAATATATAGTATTAAATATAACACATATTAAAACTAATAAAACTATTATCAATGAAATTATTATCAATGAAATTATTATCTGAATTCAAATATATCTCTAAAAACTTAAAGTATTTAGTTGTATTCAGTTGTATCAGTTTAAGTGCTTGTTCATCACCACCAATAATACCACTGCAAACAGTGCCGCAAGTTGATTTAAACCGTTATTTAGGTAATTGGTATGAGGTATCAATGATACCTAATCAGTTTCAAAAAATGTGTGTGGCAGATACACAGGCAAATTATATAACTACTGATACATGGACAGGCGATAGTATAAAAGTTATTAACCGTTGCCGTAAGCAAGATGGGACGATAGAAATAGCTAATGGTGTCGCTAAAGTAATACAAGGTAGTCAAAACACTAAACTTAAAGTTTCTTTTTTCCGTCCATTTTATGGTAACTATTGGATATTGGCTTTGGGTGAAAAAAGTGCGAATTATGATTGGGTATTGGTTGGTGAGCCTAAGAGACAATACGGCTGGATTTTGTCTCGTACACCCGTATTAGACCCAGTTAGTTTAGAGACTGCTTTGAAAAAAGCAGAGTCTTTAGGTTACTCTCGTTCACAATTCGTATTGTCTAAGCAGACTAATCCTTTATAATTAAAAAGGCTAATATTATAAATATCGCAGTTATAAATATCACAGTTATTAATATAGTAAATAATACTGTATTAATATTATATTATATATAATGTAGTATATAATGTAGTATATAATGTAGTATATAATGTATTTTATTTATAATACTGATGATAGATGTTTAATTATACATAATATAAAAATATTCAATGGCTGTTCAAACTGATAAACTAACTGCAAATTCTGTGGTGCCAACTGCGTTACGTATGACAGATGCAATGCGTCATAGCCCTAATGAAGAAGTTGTTGAGCGTGCTTTGCGTCCACAACGAATGGACGATTATGTTGGACAAGAAAAAATTCGTGAGCAATTAGATATTTTTGTAGGTGCAGCCAGAGGACGGGCTGAAGCATTAGACCACGTATTATTGTTTGGGCCACCAGGCTTGGGTAAAACAACATTAGCACATATTATTGCTAGAGAAATGGGCGTTAATTTGCGTCAAACCAGTGGCCCTGTATTAGAGCGGGCAGGTGATTTAGCCGCTTTATTAACCAATTTAGAAAAAAATGATATATTATTTATTGATGAAATACACCGTTTAAGCCCTGTAGTTGAAGAGATTTTATACCCTGCATTAGAAGACTATCAAATTGATATTATGATTGGTGAAGGGCCTGCTGCCCGTAGTGTAAAAATTGATTTGCAACCATTTACTTTGGTTGGAGCAACCACCCGAGCGGGTATGCTGACTAATCCGTTGCGCGATCGATTTGGTATCGTAGGTCGCTTAGAGTTTTATACGCCAGAAGAATTAAGTTTAATTGTCGTGCGTTCGGCTAAGTTGTTACAAACGCCCATTGATGTTCAAGGCGCACAAGAAATTGCGAATCGAAGCCGTGGAACGCCGCGTATTGCGAATCGTTTGTTACGCCGAGTCCGTGATTATGCACAAGTCAAAGGTACAGGTTTAGTTACGCAAACCATTGCACAATTGGCTTTAAAAATGTTAGATGTTGATCCTGTCGGCTTTGATTTAATGGATAGAAAGTTATTGGAGGCTGTACTGCACCGTTTTAACGGAGGGCCTGTTGGTTTAGACAATTTAGCGGCAGCAATTAGTGAAGAGCGTGAAACCATTGAAGATGTGATTGAGCCTTATTTAATCCAACAAGGTTATTTGCAACGCACCCCCCGTGGCAGAATCGCAACCCCTTTAGCATACGTACATTTTGGTTTGATTTTTCCTAAAACCGAAGGTAACTTAATTTAGTCTTCTTTGGCGTGGTTAATGGTGTATTTTGGAATTTCTATGACGATATCTTTATTGCCTAATTTTGCTTGACAAGCCAGACGGCTTTGTCCACACAAGCCCCATGCTTTATCCAACATATCTTCTTCATCTTCATCCAAACTATTTAAACTATCAAAGCCCTCACGCACGATAATATGACAAGTGGTACAAGCACACACCATTTCGCACGCATGTTCAATCTCAATACCTGCTTTAAGTAAGTTTTTACATAGACTCATATTGTTATCTGCGTTATGAATGGTTAAACCAAGCGGTGCATGTTCAGGGTGTGGTAATACAGTAATAGTGGTCATATTTGCCTATAAATCATAAAAATATAAAAATATAAAAGTATAAAAATATAAAAGTATAAAAGTATAAAAGTATAAAAGTATAAAAGTATAAAAATATAAAAATATTATATAAATATATATAAATAATAAATCTATAACTAAACCTATTAATTTTTTTTAGGATAAAAATACTGTACTTCATAATTGAGTACAAGCTTTTTTAATCGTATTTGCTGATGCTTATTTAAACTTTTTTCGTGCTTATTAAACCATGCACGGGGTGTTTGACTGTTTAAACGAGGATAATTAAGGCGGATACACTGTTGGTCAAATTGTTTTAATGCTTTGCCGTGTGGTGTTAAAGAACGCTGTTTTTGGCGGTAAATTATCAGCATAATTAATGCCCAAATACTTAAACCTACCGCTATTATTTGGCTTAATATTTGCATATTTATTTGTGTAACCCCCAGTGTTTTAAACAAAGTCTGCTGATTATTTTTACCATAGTTTAAGCCATAATCTTGCCATAATTGAGTTGCGGTCTGTGCCCACTGTTGCAAAGGCTTCAAAAGCGTTTGACTATTTTTTAATAAATCACCGACTACACCCGCAGGTTGATTGGCAACATTGCGGCGTTCTGTTGCACCAAACTGACCTAACCACGGTGCTACTGCTGTAGTTGGATCAATACGCAACCAGCCTTGTGTTGGATGCCACACTTCAGCCCAAGCATGGGCGGAATTGTTATATACCTCAATCCAGCCATCTTTAGGATTAAGTTCACCGCCTTGATAGCCCGTGACTATTCTGGCAGGCAAGCCAATCATACGCATTAACACTACAAAACTTGCGGCAAAATGTTCGCAATAGCCTTCACGGGTATCAAATAAAAAACCATCAATCGCATCTTCAGTACGTCCTTTGGGTATACGTGGCTCTGTAGAGTATTTAAAATTATTTTTATAATACAGTAATACTGCCTGAATATAAGGTGTTGGATCATTAGCTGATGTATTTACTGCTAAATTAGATGATATTTGAGTACGTATTTGTGCAGCATATATTCGGCTTAACGGATTATTATTAATAGGTAATAATAAGTTATTATTTAAATCTTGCGGGGTATTCAATTTAAAGGCAGAGTTATATTCATTAATAATCGGTGAACTATTAATAACTGGTATAGTACTAATCGCTTGCAGTGTTTCTTTTTCCAATAATATAGTACTTGAGGCAGTCAAGTCAGGACTGATTTTAGTATGTAGATTACTATAAACAGGGGTATCTAATAATACACGAAATGTTTGTTGATGGGGTTCAGTTGTGATTTGATAACGTGCAAGGGTAATATTATTATTTAAATAGTTTAAAGTATTTGGGTGGTTAATGGGTAAAAATTGTGTATCATTCCAATGTTTAGCTGACCAAACTATCCCATCAAATTGACTTAATACTAAACCACGCCAGTATAAACCCGCAATAGTTTCTTTTTTATTGGGGTGCGGAAATTGAGTATCAAATTTAGCACGCAATGCTATTCCTTCGCTGGCCATTAATTTTGCAAATGTTCCTGGTTCTAAAGTACTGCTTAAACCTAATTTTGAGCTGTTTGCGTCATTTGGTAAACCCCATAGAGGCCCTGAAATGCGCGGGAAAACAAAAAATAATAAAAAAGTCAAAGGTAAGCCATACAAGGCTAATTTTAATGTTTCAACTAATGAGTGAGTATAACTAATAATAATTGGGTTATGTTTATTATGAATAGATATTATAGAATTGTTATTACCCATATAGATATTAAAAAATATCCATGCGCTTAAAATTAAAGTAGCACTGACAACGACACTCAATAATACCCAAGCAGATTCTTGTTTTAAAAAAACAGTTAGTAATAAAAAAAATAATAGCCCTGAAATAATTTGAGCATCACGTGCATTACGATATTCCCATAGTTTAAATACACTTAATATACTAAGACCTGCAATACCAACCTCCCGTCCAAATACTGTTCCATAGTGATAAAATAAACCAATTATAAATATAATAGCCATTATAGATATAAGGTATTTATAATGGATACCTAAAAAAGATAAACGTTTATTTAAATTATTTTTTAAGTGCTTTAAAGTATAATACTGCCAACCAATAAAGCCTAAACAATTAATCAAACTAATCAGTAAAGAGCCATTTAAACCTTGTAGTACATGACACAATAAAGCACTCATAACAGCTATACCCATCCATAAGCGCGATAAGGTTAAAGCGGTTATTGCAGATTGATTATAAGTAGTTGGTAAAATTGATAGTTTTAAATATGACATTACATTTTATTAAATTATAAAATATTTATTATTTATTATTTATTATTTATTATTTATTATTTATTATTTATTATTTATTATTTATTATTTATTATTTATTATTTATTATTTATTATTTATTATTTATTATTTATTATTTA
>JBEDNN010000020.1:0-24327 GCA_041170585.1 Pseudomonadota bacterium
TCATACCGTCGTCTATGTGTGCAGTGCGTTTTACACTGTCTAAAACACCATAATTTGAACAATCTTTACATTTATATGTCTGTGAACCTGCTCTATTCTTACCATTTTTAATAATATTTTCACTGTTGCAAGTTTTGCATGAATAAGTTAATTTTATCATCGCTTTAATTCCTGTTAAATTTCTTGTATCAGTGATATTTTAACATCACCAAAAACTATTAAAAGTATACTTATTAAGCTTTAAAACTTAAAGCTTGAATCAAAATTTTCAGAATTTAAGAGATTTTTAAATCCTGCTTTATCCTTTAATCTTAAAAATCCTGATTCTAAGCATTATTTATTGAATAAGCTGCTTTTAAACTCAAAGCTTTTTTTATAAATATAGTTTTGAAAAAGTCTATTTTTCGGCTCAAATCAACTTAACATTAATCCGTGCTGATAGGCAAGATTAAGATTAACGTTATTAGGATTGTCTAAAGTATCAATGGTGTGTTCACCACCGCACTGTAATAGTACTGCTGGATAAGAGCCTATAAATTTAACGTGTTCGTGCCATACATTGGTTAATTCACCCGCCTTTGGACTATGGTTAAAAGCACGGCTACACGCACGAATAAAATCATCAGCACAAGGCTTAGAATTTTGATGTAATACGGTACTACTTGACGCTGCGACAACAGGTTCGCACCTAAAACGCATCGTTCCAGTTTGCGTTTGCTGACTTAACATTTGAACCAAATTATCTTGCGTAACACTGGCATCAGTCGCTTGTGCTATTGACAGTAACTGATGAGCCGACAAAGTAGCTGGGCTTGCAGCCGTCAAGGCTTGCGCCACTGCTTGATGCCAAGGCGTTGGTAATGATGAAGTTCCTTTAGGCGTAACAAAATGATTGGCTAATGTTGTATGAGCAGTATAGTGTGCCTGATAATGACATTCCATCCACACAGAAGCTGGCGTATTGTAGTTAATCAATGATTGCTGGTCACGGTGAACTAATAAAGTTTGTCTAAAAGTACGGTTGCGTAAATAATCCATATATTGTTCAATCGCAATTTGATCATGACCACATTCATTAAATAAATCTTGCGGCAAGTTGCCCCCTAAATTACTAAGATAAATAGTACTGATTTCAGATTCACTTAAATACTCTAGTTGATGGCTACGTGCTTCGTTTATAAATGTTTCAAAATAACAAGGCTGATTAAACCGCTCTAAAAAATCGTGCTGTAAGTATGAGTCGTTAAAACTATTCATTTGTTGTTTCTGTTCTAACATCTGCTGCTTTAAAACAGACCCTTCGGCGGCACTATTGGCTAAAAAATCTACCATTCCTTTGGCCATTGACAAGGCTGCTTCAGGAGTATCACCTTTTTTAGCACGGTATAACATGGCATCACGAACCATTTCTTTTGCTTTCCATCCTGGATAGGTGTTATAACTGACATAAGCAATACCCGTTGGGCTTAATCTATTTTGACACGCTGACAATATTGCATGTTGTATCTCGGGTGGAACCCAAGAATAGACTCCGTGACAAATAATATAGTCAAATAAACCATCAGCAGCATTTAAATCACTAATACAGCGGTGCTGTAACTGTAGGTTATTAAGCCCTAAAGCAGCTATATTAGCCTGCCCCTGTTCAATTTGCTTACTAGATAAATCAATTCCAACAAACTGCGTTTGTGGATAGCGATAAGCCATTGATAGTAAATTCCCCCCTGATGCACACCCTAACTCTAAGACTCTGGCTGTTGATAATTCGGGGGCATTAAGACCAAATAATTTAGCAATACTACGTAAATGTTGCGGGTGCGTGTGTGCAAAAGCATGGCTATCATAGGGAACAGTATCATAATCTTTTTCTATACTATTAATCTCGTTGATATTAATAGCTGGTGGTGGGACTTGTACAACACTGCTGATAGCCTTACTCACAGGTTTAGCCTTACTTACAGGTTTAGCCGTACTTTTAGTATTAGAAGTAGTCTTAGTGTTATTTTTCATTTTTATAAAGGCAAATGTAAAGATAAAGATAAAGGTAAATATAAATATAGATAAAACTTAATTAATAATAAAACTTAATATAAATAAAGTTATTGATAGCCTATTTATTGGTACCGAATGGCTGTCAGTTTATTAAGTTTTAATACAGAAATAAAAAATAAATTTGATACAGAAATAACTATTATTATAGTATTCAAAGTAAAAAATTAAAATTTGCTTAAAGTTTTATATATAATATATGTTGTGTAATACAAAGCTAACAACTTAATCATTTAATGCCCAAACCGCATACTAATTAGATGTATTACTTAGAAGACTGGTTCACAATATATTTTAGTTTCATGTCAATAGCCTAAAATAAACAACTATACAAGAACTGCTAGACTTGTGTAAAAAGACAAGCAGTGTCGGTTAGCCTCATACTGTATTTATTTTTACCTTTAAGGATATTTTTATGTATTCAGATAAAGAACTATCTGCGGCAGTAGATAGCAGGTATATTCACCGATGACTCCGTATCGCAATTTCGTGCTTTCACCTTAAAAGAACACACTACAGTATCAGGCAGTGAAGAGCAATTTCGCTTAGTAACGGGGTTCAATGATATTTTTGTAGTGATTGCTTGTCTTTTACTATTAATTTCTATGGTTTGGTTAGGGGGCAAATTTTTTGGATCACTGGCTGTAATAGCCACTTCTTGGGGTTTAGCTGAAGTTTTTGTACGTCAAAGAAAAATGGCATTGCCTGCCATAGTTTTACTTGCAACTTTTATGAGTGGTGTTGGTTTTTTTGTCGCTTCTTTGTTTCATGAAGTAAATATTAATCTAAGTAACCCAAGTACATTAGCATTACTTACTATTGGTTTATCAACTGCACTAGCGTCACGTCTTCATTGGCTGCGGTTTGCAGTTCCAATTACCGTTGCGGTTGCAGTCGGGGCAATTGTTGGATGTATCATTGCGATATTTACGTCGCAGTTTCCGAATATCAAACAATGGTCTGACGCATTGTTTTTCATAGGCGGTTTCGTATCATTTTTATTGGCTATGTACTGGGATTCTCAAGATGTACAGAGAAAAACTCAAAAGTCAGACATTGCTTTTTGGCTTCATTTATTGGCTGCCCCGTTAATTGTTCACTCTATTTTTTCTATGTTGGGCGTTTTTGATGGAACAAGCGGTATTTTTATGGCATTGGTGGTGGTTAGTCTTTATATACTATTGGCGATTATTTCCATAATGATAGATCGACGGGCTTTGATGGTTTCTTCGTTAGCTTATGTTTTATACGCACTCACAGAATTATTTAAAGTCTATGGTATGGTGAGTTTTAGCTTGGCTGTATCAGGGGTTCTTATTGGTTCAATGCTATTGTTGTTATCCGCTTTTTGGCAAAGCCTTAGACAGTCTCTTTTGCGTTATTTTCCTGAATCTATAAAAAAATATTTACCTGCATAATTTATCTACATAGCTTTTCTTTGAAACCATTAACTATGCCATACTTCGTTTATAATGCTATTTGAAGATAGCCTAGAACATTATGGAGAGATGGATGAGTGGTTTAAGTCGCACGCCTGGAAAGCGTGTTTAGGGTCAAACCTAACCGGGGTTCGAATCCCCGTCTCTCCGCCATTATTAAAGCCCATCACTGACTGATTTAAACAGGATATGCCGACTCATACCCCTTTGCTGGTTCAGTCCTTGAATGACAACCGCTTAAAACGGTTTAATGGCACGACTCGTTTATTGGGCAGTGCAGGCTTAACTCAATTACAATCCGCTCATGTAGCCGTGATTGGGTTAGGCGGTGTTGGCAGCTGGGCAGCAGAGTGTTTGGCTCGTTCGGGTGTTGGTCGCTTAACTTTAATTGATTTAGATGTCATTGCTGAAAGCAATATTAACCGTCAAATTCATGCCCAAGATTCAACTTTAGGCGCCGATAAAATAACAGTAATGGCAAGCCGTATTGCTGCTTATGCCCCTGATTGTCAAGTTAATACCGTTGATGATTGGATTACACCCGAAAATGTTGCGGCATTAGTACCTATAGATGCCAATATCGTATTAGATTGTATTGACCAAGTCCTTGCAAAAGTAGCTTTAGTGGTGTTGTGCCAAAGTCGCCAACAAGCTTTAATCGTGTGTGGTGCAGCAGGCGGTAAAACAGATTTAAGTTTACTGGCCATCGCTGATTTGTCCAAAGTAACTCACGACCCCTTATTAGCCAGTTTACGTAGCCGTTTACGCAAAAAACATGGTTTTACAGCAGCTCCGATAAAATTAACAGATAAAAAAAATAAATTAAAATCAATGAATGTTCCCTGTGTATATGTTGCACAAGCCGTTGCTAAACCGATTATTGAGGCTGATGTTTGTGTTGTCAATGCGTTACATGGTTTAAATTGTGCGGGTTACGGCAGTATGATGCACATGACAGCTAGTATGGGCTTAAGTGCGGCTGCTTGGGCGATTGAGCATATTACAATGGTAACCGTTTAAACTTTTTTATTGTCATTTTTGGTAATGTTCAAATAGCACTGATACAAGAAATTTAATAATTAAGATTTAACATTACCTCATTTT
This sequence comes from Pseudomonadota bacterium, assembly GCA_041170585.1. GTDB lineage: Bacteria > Pseudomonadota > Gammaproteobacteria > Burkholderiales > Burkholderiaceae_C > JBDLSY01. The sequence continues at coordinate 4,593 of JBEDNN010000020.1, forward strand.
TAATTTAAAATTTTTTGGATTTTATATGAATCAACTTAACTTACACACGGCTAACGTAGCATTTTTTGAACATTTACGAGCGACTGATGTAGAGACTGTAGGCGGTAAAAATTCATCATTGGGGGAGTTGATTTCACAATTATCACAAGCGGGTGTACGTGTACCTGGTGGGTTTGCAACCACCGCGACAGCATTTAGAACTTTTTTAAGCGTCAATCATCTAACGGATAAAATTAACCAAATATTAGCCGTGTTAAATCCAGATGATACACAAGCTTTGGCTAAAGTAGGGGCAACTATTCGTCAATGGATTCTTGATTCGCCCTTACAAGCCGATTTAGAAGCCGATATTAAAGCAGCATTTATCCAAATGGCGGCAGGAAAAAATATTAGTGTTGCCGTGCGTTCTTCGGCAACCGCTGAAGACTTGCCCGATGCTAGCTTTGCAGGGCAGCAAGAAAGTTACTTAAACGTAGTAGGAATTGATGAAGTATTAGACCGTATCAAGCATGTATTTGCTAGTTTATACAATGACCGTGCAATTGCTTACCGTGTACACAAAGGCTTTGTCCATGCTGATGTGGCTTTGTCTGTTGGTATACAACGTATGGTACGCAGTGACAGTGGTTCGGCAGGCGTAATGTTTACTATAGATACAGAAAGTGGTTTAGATTCTGTAGTATTTATTACTAGTAGCTATGGTTTAGGTGAAACCGTTGTACAAGGTGCAGTGAATCCAGATGAGTTTTATGTGCATAAGCCTATGTTAGCGGCAGGAAAAAATGCGATTATTCGGCGTAATATCGGCAGCAAATTAATTCAAATGGTGTTTACACCCGACAATCAAGTGGCAGAGAAAGGGCGTATTAAAACCGTTGATGTGCCCATACAATTACGTAATCGCTATAGTTTAACTGATGCTGAAGTAACCGAGTTAGCACACTATGCCGTAACGATTGAAAAACATTATGGCTGTGCAATGGATATTGAATGGGGTAAAGATGGTTTAGACGGTAAACTGTATATTTTGCAAGCCCGTCCAGAAACAGTGCAAAGCCAGAAAATAGGCAACACTACGATTGAGCGTTATAGCCTAAAAGACAAAACAGAAACAATACCGACATTAATTACAGGGCGAGCGATTGGGCAAAAAATTGGATCTGGGCGGGTTAGAATTGTTTCAAGCCCCAATGAAATGCATTTAGTACAAGCAGGTGATGTGTTAGTCGCTGATATGACCGACCCTAATTGGGAACCTGTGATGAAACGTGCTAGTGCAATTGTGACTAATCGCGGTGGCCGCACCTGCCATGCAGCCATTATTGCGCGTGAATTAGGGATTCCTGCTGTAGTTGGTTGTGGGCAAGCGACTACACTTTTACAAGAAGGTACTTTAGTCACAGTCAGTTGTGCGGAAGGCGATGAAGGAAAAGTGTATGACGGTCTATTAGACACCGAAATTGAGCATATTCAACGGGGTGAACTGCCTACAATTGCTACAAAAATAATGATGAATGTGGGTAATCCTCAACTTGCTTTTGATTTTTGTCAGCTGCCAAATGCAGGTGTTGGTTTGGCTCGTTTAGAATTTATTATTAATAACAATATTGGAATTCACCCAAAAGCGATTTTAGATTATCCTCATGTTGATGCAGCATTAAAAAAAGCGGTTGAAAGTATAGCCCGTGGACACAGTTCGCCCAAAGCATTTTTTATAGATAAAGTCGCTGAAGGTGTGGCGACTATTGCTGCTGCGTTTTGGCCTAAACCTGTGATTGTTCGCTTATCTGATTTCAAAAGTAACGAGTACCGTAAATTAATCGGTGGTTCACGCTATGAGCCTGAAGAAGAAAATCCAATGTTAGGTTTTCGTGGGGCTAGTCGTTATATTAGTCCTGATTTTGCACCTTGTTTTGCTTTAGAATGTGAAGCAATGCGTCGTGTTCGTCAAGATATGGGTTTAACCAATGTAGAATTAATGATTCCGTTTGTACGTACTGTCAAAGAAGCTGATGCTGTCATTGAATTACTTGCCCAACAAGGCTTAAAGCGTGGTGAAAATGGTTTACGTATTATTATGATGTGTGAATTACCCAGTAACGCTTTATTGGCAGAACAATTTTTAGAGTATTTTGATGGTTTTAGTATCGGTAGCAATGATTTAACCCAGCTAACATTAGGTTTAGACCGAGACTCTGGTTTAGTCGCTGCGGGATTTGATGAGCGTGACCCAGCGGTGATGTTGCTGCTTGAACGGGCAATTAAAGCCTGTAAAGCTGCCGACAAATATGTAGGTATTTGTGGTCAAGGCCCTTCAGATCACTTAGATTTAGCACAATGGTTAATGGCACAAGGCATTAGTAGTATCTCATTAAACCCCGATACAGTCATTCAAACATGGAATGCGTTGGCAAAAATAGTTTAAATTTAAAATTTAAAATTTAAAATCAACACCAAAATTAATACTAATTTATTCACTTTATTCGCTCCTGTGGGGTGAATAAAGATAGATGTTTATTGATAGATGTTTATTGGGTTAATCGTTGTGCTACTGCCGCAATTAAAGCACGTGCAGCCAATAGTTTAGGCTGTAACGGCAAACGAGTGATTCCACATTTATCATACAAAGTAAGCGCATTGTCATCACTCTTCATAGCTTGGCGGGCATCATTGCCTACCAATAAAGGCACACCTTTTTTAAGCCGTTTAGCTTGTGCGTTAGTATCAAATTGTTCAGTTTCAGCAGAAAATCCAACACAATAGAGTTTGCCTGATTGAGCACGTTCTGAAGCAGCTATAGCCATCAAAATATCAGGGTTTTGTACCATCTCAAGAGTATAAGTTGTTTTATCCGCTATTTTTTTTATTTTTTGTTCAGAAACAGTCGCTACCCGCCAATCAGCCACAGCCGCCACACTAAAAAAAATGTCTTGATGCACAGCATGTGTTTCAACCATTGTTTGCATGTCATAAGCCGTTTGTGCATGAATGCGTTTAACCCCGTAGGGTATAGGTAAACTACTGATACCACTGACTAATAAGACTTGCGCACCTGCTTCCCACGCCGCTTGAGCAAGTGCATAACCCATTTTCCCACTGGATATATTAGTGATACCGCGTACAGGGTCTATGGCTTCAAAAGTAGCTCCTGCCGTTATCAAAACACGCTTACCTTGTAATAATTTAGGTTGAAAGTGTGCAATTACTTCACGCACAATATCAGCAACTTCTAATAAGCGGCCTATGCCAGTTTCACCGCAGGCTTGTAATCCTTGTGCTGGGCCTAATATAGCAACACCATCTGTTTGTAATTGAGCAATGTTACGAACAGTTGCAGGGTTATTCCACATTTCTACATTCATGGCGGGGGCAACTAATAAGGGAACGGTTTGGCAATTACGTGCCAAGCATAAATTAGACAAGACATCGTTACCAAACCCGTGTACTAATTTTGCCATAAAATCAGCCGTAGCAGGCGCAATAATAATAGCATCTGCACAACGACTGGATTCAATATGCGGCATAGCATTGGTAATGATGGGGTCATTTTTCTCCCACGCATCAACCATAACCCGCCGCCCACTTAGTGCTTGTAAAGTTAGTGGCGTAATAAATTGACATGCCGCTGGTGTCATTACCACTTGTACTGTTGCCCCTGTATCTTGTAAACGGCGACATAAATCAGCCGCTTTATAGGCCGCTATACCACCTGTAATGCCTAAAATCAAATGCTTTCCAGCCAGTTCTTGTATTGCTGTCATAATATTAAACTTTATTAAAAATAATTAAAAAACAATTTAAATTAAATTAAAAACAATTTAAAAAAAACAATTTAAAAAACCAGTTTAAAAAATATAGGGTTATATTTGTATTTATGTTCATATTTATATGACTGTTTTTACTTTAATGAGTTCATTCCAAATCATTAAAACAGCCCCTATACAAATGGCACTGTCTGCCACATTAAACGCTGGCCAATGAGCAGTTCCAAGGTGAAAATCTAAAAAATCTACAACATATTTAAAACGTATGCGGTCTATGACATTGCCTAATGCACCACATATCACTAAACTATAACTCAAGCGTAAGCGTTTATTATTAGCAGCGTTACCCATTTCCCGTAGCAAATAAGTGCAGACTAATACAGCCAAGCCAATAAAAAAATAATGTTGCCAGCCGCCCGCATTGGCTAAAAAACTAAAAGCAGCACCTGGGTTATGTACCCGCACAATATTAAAAAACGGTGTAATGGTCAGGCTATCAAATTCTTTAAAATTTAACACAATCCACTGTTTAGTCGCTTGGTCTAATATTAATATTCCCAACATCAATACAATGTTACGTTTTGAAATAAGCCTTAAGTTGAAAGTCATATAAAATATAGGTGTCAGTTAATAAGTAAGTGCAATGAATTAATAAATTAATAAATTAATAAATTAATAAATTAATAAGTATAAATAAGTATAAAAATGTTAATTATTAAAAATAAGTGTACGCTTTGTATTGTAATAAAATTACAACATATAAAATTACAACATATACCTACATTATAAATGGCTTAGTTAATCAGTTTAATTAATTTACTATTCTTACGATGACTGACTTAATTTAATCTTTCAATATATTTTATTTTTATTTATTATTAGGAGTCATACACATGGGCATGCTTAGTTTTATCAAAGATGCGGGTCAAAAATTATTTGGTGTGGGTGAAGCACAAGCTGCAGAAGTTGCAGTAGACTCTAATCCAGAAAACATTCAACGCGTGAGTGATGCTGCATCAACAGCCATTACAAATTATATTCATACAATGAACTTAGGTATCACCGACTTAAATATTACCTTTAATCCTTCAACGGCTGAAGTACATATTTCTGGTACAGTGCCTGACCAAGCGACTAAAGAAAAAGTTTTACTATGTTGTGGCAATGTCCAAGGCGTTGCAAATGTCGTTGATAATTTAACAGTCGCAGCACCTTCAGACGAGTCAAAGTTTTATACGGTTAAATCAGGCGATAATTTGTCTAAAGTGTCTAAAGAATTTTATGATACACCCAACAAATATATGGCTATTTTTGAAGCCAATAAACCGATGTTAAGTCACCCTGATAAAATTTATCCAGGCCAATTGTTGCGTATTCCAGCCAACGCTTAATAGCCAGTACTTAGTCATTCAAATATTGGGTGTGTTGGGTGTAAATTGTAATAGGTGTGCATGAACTAAACCCATTTTTGTATGTCGTAATACAGTGTAATTTGCCCAAGACAAGGCTACTTCACTCTCAATGTAGACTAATGCGTGATGAGCCAATACCCGTGGCAGTAATTCTTGAACTTTGTTTAATAATTCATTGTAAAAAGGTGGGTCTAGTAATAACACATCAATGCTTGAAGGTGGTAGGTGTGCTAGCATCGCTAGTGCATCGCCAACATTAACAGTGCAGTGGGTAGCTTCTAGCATTGTTACTATGTGTTGTAAGTTGTGTGCGGCGGGTTTATAAGACTCACACAATATGACTTGCTTAGCCCCGCGTGAAGCTGCTTCTAATCCCAATGCCCCAGTGCCTGCAAACGCATCAACTACACGCACGTGCTGCCAATCATTAATAAAATGATCTAACCAATTAAATAAGGTTTGTCGTACACGGTTTGGTGTCGGTCGCAATTGACAATAATCAGGTGTTTTTATCACGGGTAACAAACGGCGACGGTATTGTCCCGCAATAATACGAATTTGATGTTTAAGTTGAATTAATTTAGGCATCAATTATTGTAAAATAAATATATGCTTAATATTCTAAAATTCTCCAAAAAAACTAAATCAATTAAATCAACTGTAACTGAACCATTAATATCAGATACAACATCAGATATACCGATTCAATCTACGGTCAATACTATTGAAGCCGATGAATCGGGGGCTAAAAGCTCTTGGTTATCACGTTTAAAACAAGGCTTGTCACGTACTAGTAGTCAGTTAGCCGTTGTGTTAGGTGTGGGTGCTGTAGTAGATGACCACTTATACGAAGAGCTAGAAACGGCTTTATTACAAGCCGATTGTGGAATGCCAGCTACCACGGCTTTATTAAAAGCCTTACGCTTAGAAGTCAACCGCACTAAAGCAGATACAGCTGATAAAGTCCGAGAATGTCTTGCAGTTGTTTTAGCAACTTATTTACAACCGCTACAAACAGTTTGGAATTGGCGTGATTTTAAGCCATCTGTATTATTAATTGTCGGTGTAAACGGGGCGGGTAAAACAACGAGTATTGGTAAATTGGCTTATTGGTTTACCAAAGAAAAAGCGACAGTTTTACTGGCAGCTGGCGACACCTTTCGGGCAGCAGCACGTGAACAATTAGCGGTTTGGGGTGAACGCAATGGCGTATCTATGCTGCAACAAAAAGGCAATGACCCATCTGCAATTATATTTGATGCAGTTGCCGCCGCCAAAGCACGCAACATTGATGTGTTGCTTGCCGATACTGCGGGACGTTTACCGACTCAAGCCCATTTAATGGAAGAGTTAAAGAAAATTCGTCGTATTACTACTAAAGCAATGATGGATACTCCGTATGGTATATGGTTAATATTAGACGGTAATACAGGACAAAATGCCGTTGCACAAGCTAAAGCATTTCACGAGGCCGTAGGATTAACAGGCTTAATTGTTACCAAGCTAGACGGTACAGCCAAGGGCGGTATGTTGGCGGCACTTGCGAGTAATTGTCCTGTTCCTGTTCGTTTTATTGGAATCGGTGAAAATTTACAAGATTTGCAGCCTTTTAATGCGACTCAATTTGCACGTAGCTTGGTTGGTGTTGCTTAGGCTAACATCGCTTATTACTAAATAGTACTCAAAATATTATTATCTAGTCAGTGTGTAGTACAATAGTAAATTCTTGCTTTACAACATATACTACATACAAAAATTATATATAAAAATTATATATAAAATATGTATTAATTGTGTTGAAAGCTGGTGTAGTAATTTTGCTATGCTATTCTCAAGTCACTATTTAAGGAGTCTGAATGCGTCACTACGAACTCGTACTGATCATCCACCCCGACCAAAGCGAGCAAGTACCCGCAATGGTTGAGCGGTATAAATCAATGGTTGAACAAAGCGGTGGAAAAATTCACCGTTATGAAGATTGGGGTCGCCGTGCATTGGCTTACCCTATTAATAAATTGACTAAAGCACATTATCTATGTTTAAACATAGAAATTGCCCAAACAACATTAGGTGAAATTGAGCATGCTTTACGCTTCAATGATGCTGTACTGCGTCACATGATGGTTGCAATGAAAAAAGCCCACACAGAACCGTCTGTCATTATCATCGCTAATGAGCGCGGTGATCGCGAAGATTTTCGCAGAGTACAAGCTGAATCAGCGTAACTAAGTCAATGGTATTAAATAATTCATTTGAGTAGGTCTTGTACAGTGCTTGATATTACAGACAAAACCAATGTAGGCATCAATTATGCTACATTGTCTGCTGTACTGCTGCAAAAGTCAGTGCTTCGCTATACCCCTGCTGGGGTAGCAGTGATAACCTTAAACTTGGAACATACTAGTCAAGTACAGCAAGCAAACTCGCTTAGAACCATTCAGTTTAGTATAGAAGCGACTGCATTAGACACTATTGCATTGACTGCAGATATGCTAAATATAGGTGATGTTTACACTTTTGAAGGCTTTTGGGCACCCGCTCATTACCGTACTCAAAGGCTAACATTTCATATTTTGGTACTGGCAGATTCATTTAATACCATTGATAAATAATAGGTATATCAAAAATAGATGTACTAAAACACTAACATATTCATGTATTAAAAGGTAATTAATAATCATGGCTTTTCCAAAACGTAAATTTGATCCAAAAAACAAACGTCCTAAACAAGATACATTGTTTAAACGCCGTCGCTTTTGCCGCTTCACAGTAGCAGGTGTAGAACAAATCGACTATAAAGACATTGACACTCTTCGTGAGTTTATTACGGAGCAAGGTAAAATTATTCCTGCACGTTTAACAGGAACTAAAGCCAAATATCAACGTCAAGTGACCGAATGCATCAAGCGTGCACGTCAGTTAGCTTTGTTACCTTACACCGATTCTCACCAATAATTAGGAGCACACCATGCAAATCATTCTGCTCGAAAAAGTTGTGAACCTTGGCATTTTAGGCGAAGTAGTTCGCGTTAAAGACGGTTATGCACGTAACTTTTTAATTCCGCAAGGTAAAGCAAAGCGTGCGACTAAATCATCTTTAGCTGATTTTGAAGTACGGCGTGCCGAATTAGAAGCAGCACAAAGCGACAAGCTAGCCGCAGCAATGGCGGTTGCTGAACGTCTAAACGGTTTAACTGTACAAATTGCATCTAAAAGCGGTGTTGATGGGCGGTTATTCGGTTCAATTACTAACCATGATATTTCTGAAGCCTTGATTAAACAAGGGTTTACGGTTCATAAATCACAAGTGCGTATGCCAAACGGCCCACTCAAGTTATTAGGCGATCATTCAGTAAAAGTCGTTTTACACACCGATGTAGTAGTAGAAAATACGGTTACAGTAGTTAGTGAAGTAGCTTAAACTTTGAATTAATAAATATACTAAATATACATTTAGTTAAATATATGGCATTGCTACTTTAATATGGTTAAAGTATATATTTCTAAAATTTTCTTAGCAAAATAAAGCTTGCGTAAGATAAAAAACACAATAACTATTTTTAAGTAGCAATACCAAATATATATTTAGTTTAAACGTTTTAATATTTTAAATAGTTAATTTTTTAATGAAAATAAAAGCGGTTTACTGTTAATCAGTAGCCGCTTTTTTATTATTTAAATAATATTACTCTGATTTTGCTTCACGTGCTAACAATATAGATAAAGCAGATTGCGGTGATAACTCTTCTGTTACCAACCGTGCAACAATATCTGTGATGGGCATATCAACACCTAATTGCATTGCTCTTTTTGCTACAGCAGCAACACAACGTGCACCTTCAGCCACATGACCTAACTGAGCTTCAATCATAGTGGGCGAATACCCTTGAGCTAACAAGGTACCATAGCTGCGATTACGCGATAAATTGCCTGTGCATGTTAAAACCAAATCACCTACACCTGTTAAACCCATTAAGGTGTCCATTTTTCCGCCAAGCGCCAGTGTTAAACGAGTCGTTTCTGCCAAGCCACGCGTAATTAATGCTGCTCTGGCATTTAAACCTAAATTCAAACCGTCACTGATACCACAAGCTAAAGCAATAATATTCTTAACTGCACCTGCAATTTCCACACCTATTACATCAGTGCTGGTGTAAACACGCATTGTGCCATGATGTAGTGCAGTTTGTATATTTAGACGTAACCATTCATGGTCTGTTGCTATCGTCAATGCCGTTGGTAACCCTTGAGCTACTTCTTGTGCGAACGAAGGTCCACTTAATACGCCTATTGGTAAAGTAATGTGCAAATATGATGCTAGTTCATGGGGTAAGCGTCCCGTGTTGGCTTCTAAACCTTTACAAAGCCCTATTGCTGCTTGAGCATTGTGATGTTGTGCTTGTCGCAGCGCATCAGCTAAACCAGCAACAGGTACAGCGATTAAAACAATAGCATTGCTTAGGCAACCCATATCATGAGTAACCTGTAAAGTACTTGATAAGGGATAACCAGGTAAGTACTCTTTATTTTCACGTAGACGGTTAAGCACTTGTGCGTTGTGTTCACTGCGACACAGTAAAGCAACTGAATGGTTGTAGCGTGCTAAATGAATAGCGACCGCTGTTCCCCAAGCCCCTGCACCCATTACAACATAACGAGTAAAGTTTTGCGGTATAGCAGCGGTCATTTATTTATTTATTGTTGTGTTACTTGTTTTGATTCTTCTACTGCTTGATTAATATCGTCTATACGCGACTGGTAAAAACTTTGAAAATCAACTTCATTTAAAAATACTGGGGGTAAGCCTGCACGGGTGATTAAATCGGCTACATTAGGCCGTAAATAACTATAAACCATACCTGCACAGATAATTTCTAATAAAGGGTTTAAATCTTCAGCAGGTACATTTTCTAAAGCAAAAATACCTGCTTGTTTTGCCTCTACTAAAAATAAAACTTTATCGGCTACTTTTGTTGTCAAAGTGAGTTGTACGGCAACTTCATAAAATCCACCTTCCAAGTCTTGTTGTTCAACATTAAGGCTCATTTCGCTATCGGGGTGTCCTTGGTCTAAAAATATTTGTGGTGCATTCGGCATTTCTAGAGAAGCATCTTTTAAATAGCAACGCGTTAAATTAAACGAAGGGGCAGCGTTTTGATTGCTGATGTCAGATTGTTCAGTTGTCATAAGTTAAATTAAATTAAGTAAGTAAAAATAAATAAAAGCTGGCAGTATATTTTATAAAAAATAAAAATACATCAAATACATCAAATACATCAAATACATCAAATAGGTTAATTGAACAATATAGATTATAAATAATTATTTACTTAATATATTTAATAGTGGTAATAATTTACCACTGGTATCTAAAGCTATTAAATCATCGCACCCACCTACGTGCGTATCACCAATATAAATTTGTGGTACGGTACGCCGTTTTGTACGTGTCATCATTAGTTCACGTTGCGTACTGTCTAAATCAATTCTAATTTCTTCAATATCAGTTACTCCACGGGCGCGTAACAATTGTTTAGCACGAATGCAATAAGGACATACTGCTGTTGTATACATCTGTACAGTGTTCATAAAATAGGTGTTAAAATTAAGTTGATATAGAATTTTTTTTAATAGGTAAACCAGCAGCTATCCAAGCTTCATAACCACCATTTAATACTACTACTCGGGTTGCGCCTGCTGTGCGTAAAGTAGCTGCTGCTTTGATAGTATTTTTACCATTAGCATCCATCAATACAATACAGGTCTGTTTGGCAAAATCAGCTGCACGGCTTGGCAATGTATCGGCGGGTACGTGTTTAGCTTGGGCAACACTGCCTTTGGCGTAACTATCGGCATCACGAACATCTAACAGTATAGCTTGTTCACGGTTCATTAATGCTACTGCACCATTGACGTCAGTTGCTTCGCCTATACGAAATTGTTCTATTACGGGGTATATTAACATACCGCTAGATAAAAGAAATATGATGATATACGGAAGGTTAGGGAGAATAAAATTCATAGCTGATTCATGTGTTATACGTTTTGCTTTGTTAAAATAAAATGGGGTACTTATTTAAATAAGTACAAATAAAATATAAATACACCATAAAATATAGTTTAGCCGATTGTTTAAATGCTAGTATTGATACTATTATTTAATTCGCTATATTTTAAATAATTTTTTTACTTTTAATTTCACTTGTATATTATTTTTAATCTTTTAAAAAATATTATGAATCCACGAATAAATATTATTATATTGCCTATATTATTAACATTAACCAATATTAGTTTGGCACAAAATAGAGCCAATCCAAATGAAAAAGCGTTTATTAAGTATGGTGATACTTGCGCTCATTTAACGCGTGAGATAATTGGACAAAACTCTGAAAGGGCGGTAAGTTTACGTCGCGGAATAGTTCAAACTTGCCCACAAGCAATTAAGCTATATAAAAAAGTGCTTAAACAAACCGTACAACACCCCAGCACACACGAAATCTTTTTGCGCATGGACGGCATTGAGAAACCAGACCTAACAGAAAAACAAAAAAAGCATTTTTGCTCAACGCTTTCACAAGAAAATTATAATTGGCTTTGTAAATAAAACATAATAAAACATAATAAAACATAAAAAATACTATGTTACCTGTTTTTTTAATGTTTAAATCTCATATTATTTTTATACTGTTTTTATATTATCTTTAACTTACACTAATTTTATATGACCTATTCTTCATCAAAACTAGACGATTTATCTGTACACAGTTATGAACTCATTATGATGCGTCACGGTGAAAGCCAATGGAATCTTGAGAACCGCTTTACTGGCTGGGTTGATGTAGACTTAACTGCCAAAGGCGTTGAAGAAGCAAAATACGCTGGACAATTATTAAAAACAGCAGGTTATGATTTTGACTTATGCTATACCAGTATGCTAAAAAGGGCTAATCGTACCTTAATCACTACACTTGATGAATTAGACCGCTTATGGTTACCTGTTGTCCATACTTGGCGTTTAAATGAACGCCATTACGGTGCATTGTCAGGCTTGAACAAAGCAGAAACTGCCGAAAAATATGGCGATGCTCAAGTCAAAGTATGGCGACGTAGCTATGATGTGCCGCCACCGCCTTTACCAGAAGGGGATATTGGTACAGGGGTAGGTGACCCACGTTATAGTAAATTAAAACCCCATGAACTGCCTCGGACTGAATGCCTTAAAGATACCGTTGAGCGTATTGAACCCCTATGGAACGAATCGATTGCTCCCGCTTTAAAAGCAGGTAAACGTATTTTAATTGCAGCCCATGGCAACAGTTTACGTGCTTTAATTCAGCTGCTTGAACGTTTGCCAGAAGATCAAATTACCGAAGTCAATATTCCAACGGCACAACCAATTGTCTATCACTTTGATGCTAATTTAAACCCTTTATCACGCAGTTATTTAGGCAATACAGATGACATTGCAGTCGCGTTGGCTGCAGTGGCTAATCAAGGTAAAGCGGGTCATTAAAGATATTTTTATAAAAATGTTTTTTATAAGGATATTTTTACCGCTGCCTAATTGTTCGGCTAGGGCAGTGAGGTATCAGGACTTAATTAACACTGTCAAGTATTTTATGGTTTCATTAACAATCAGCATTATTATTAATAAGTATCACTATTATGAATTTGCAACAACTTCGTGCGGTACGTGAGACCGTTCGTCAAGGCTACAGCTTAACCCGTGCCGCTGATGTTATGTCCACGACACAACCCAGCTTATCAAAAGCATTGGCAGAATTAGAAAATGAACTTGGTTTTCAAGTATTTGAACGAAGGGGTAAACGTATGTTAGGCTTGACAGTGCCTGGAAAACAGGTGTTACAGTCATCTGAACGCATATTAAGTGAAATAGATACCTTGTCAAAATTAGGTGAAAATTTAGGTGATGATGAATCAGGGCGTTTAACCATAGCCACAACACACACGCAGGCACGTTATTTTTTACCGCCTATTGTCGCAAAGTTTCGTCAGTTGTATCCAAAAGTCAGGTTGGCAATTTTACAGGGAACACCGCAACAAATCGCACAATGGGTAGAAAGTGGTGCTGCTGATTGTGTAGTAGCGACTGAAGCATTGACGCGTTATGATTCTATTATTACCTTGCCGATTTACAGTTGGCATCACGTTGCTATTGCTGCACCTGACCACCCAGTGTTTCGCCAGCCAATTAGTCTGGTTACTTTAGCAAGGCATCCTTTAATTATGTATGAAACGGCATTTGCTGGACGCAGTCAAATTGACCACGCGTTTCAAAATGCAGGCATTCAACCCAATGTAGTACTAGAAGCGATTGATGCTGATGTCATCAAAACCTATGTTTCATTAGGTTTAGGTGTAGGGATTATGTCTAGTATTGCTTATAACACTGCTTTAGAACCCCATTTATATGCTGAACCTTTAGGCGATTTTTTTGGCACACATTGGACACGGGTTGGTTTACGACGGGGCGTTATTTTTCATAATTTTGTTTATACTTTTGTGCAAATGTTAATCCCCACTTTAACCACTACCAAATTAAAAGGTTTATTAATTGAAAAATAGGTAATGTTAAATTATAACTTTTATAATATTTATACTGGTGCAGTAGCCTGTTGATTTTTACTGGTTGCTTTTTAAGTATTAAATTTTTTGTATCAGTGCTATTTGAACATTACCGAAAAATACTAAATAAACAAATATTAAGTAAATATTAAGTAAATATTAAGTAAATATTGAGTTGGTTTTAAAATTAATAATTAATAATTATTTGTAATTTGTAATTTATAGCTTGTGAGTTTGAATGAATTTATCTGAACTATTTATTCGTCGTCCTGTGATGACGATTTTATTAAATGTGGCAATTATTGGGTTAGGTATACTGGGCTTACGCGATATTCCGATTGCCGCATTGCCTAGTTTTGATACAGCCATTATTAATGTGTCTGCAAATATGGCAGGCGCTAGTCCTGAAGCCATGGCAAATTCAGTCGCACTGCCTTTAGAAAAACAGTTTCAAAGTATTTCTGGCTTAAAAAATATGAGTTCTAGTAGTAGCTTGGGTTCAAGTAATATTACTTTAGAATTTGATGAGCAACGAGATATTGATGCCGCTGCGATTGACGTACAAGCCGCTTTGCTTAGAGCACAACGTAGCTTGCCAGCAGAGGTGACTGAATTACCTTCTTATCGAAAAACTAATCCAGCTGATGCCCCTATTTTACTGATTGCCTTAACTTCACCTTCATTATCACCCGCTGAATTACAAGGTTATGCCGAGCATTTAATCAGTCCAAAAATCGCTTCATTAAATGGTATTGCACAAGTCAATATTTTGGGTGCAAAAAGATATGCCGTACGTATTAAAGTATCACCACAAGCGTTATTTTCTAGAAATATTACTTTAGATGAACTGGCTACGGCTTTAAAAGCGGTTAATGTAAATACCCCTGTCGGGGTATTAGAAAATGCCAAACAAACTTTAATTTTGACCGCGACCCAACAACTCACGCAAGCCAGTGAGTTTGCAGAGTTAATTATTAATAACCGTGCTGGAAACCCCATACGCCTAAAAGATGTAGCGGTTGTAGAAGACAGTGTTGATGTGGTAACCCGTTTTGCCACTTTTAATGGTGAGCCTTCTATTGCTCTTGCTGTTCAACGCCAAGCAGGTGCAAATACAGTGGAGGTGGTTGATAAAGTGATGGCATTGTTGCCTGAGCTTAAAAAACAAATCCCTAAATCGGTAGATATTACGCCGATTAATGACCGTTCGCTATCCGTCCGAGAGTCACTGCATGACGTTGCTTTAACATTAATTGGTACTATTATTTTAGTTATATTAGTTATTTTTCTATTTTTAAGACATTTCGTTGCCACACTGATTCCTGTGTTATCACTGCCTATTTCATTGCTAGGTGCGATTGCACTGCTATGGGGGGCATCTTATAGTTTGGATAACATTTCACTATTAGGTTTAACGCTGGCTGTTGGCTTAGTGGTTGATGATGCTATCGTTGTATTAGAAAATATTATGCGGCATTTAGAAAAAGGCGTTTCACCTTTTAAAGCCGCTTTACAAGGTTCGCGAGAAGTGGGTTTCACTATTATTTCTATTTCTACTTCTTTAATTGCCGTTTTTATTCCAATTTTTTTTATGCCTGGTTTAATAGGTTTATTGTTTCATGAATTTGCTGTTGTAGTTGGATTTGCCATTATTGTTTCGGCTTTTGTATCATTAACTTTAGTCCCTATGTTAGCGGCACAATATTTACGTTATGCCCCTCCTAATACCATAAATACGCACTCTAAACCTAAACCTAAGTTTAAGTATTTTATAAATATGCGGGGTATTACTCATTATTTTGAACAATGGTTTAATCAATCATTGTCTATTTATGCATCAGCATTAAATTATGCCTTGGCTTATCAGAAAACAGTATTACTCATTACTGTAGCAACACTGATAGCAACACTGTATTTATTTAAAATAATTCCTAAAGGCTTTTTTCCTGAAGAAGATTTAGGGCAAATTCAAGTGAGTACAGAAGCTGCCGAAGATATTTCATACCGTGATATGTTGCGTTTACAAGAGCAAGTTGCGGTTGTGTTTAGGCAAGATAGCCATGTATTGGCCGTTACTTCTTCAAATGGTGGTACAGGTGTACAAAACACGGGCCGTTTATTTGTTGCTTTAAAAGACCGTAGTATACGCCCGCCGATGAAAATGGTTGTAGAACAATTACGTGGTAAATTAAAAAAAATCGCAGGCATCAAAGTCATTATGCGTCCAGTACAAAATTTCCAAGCAGGTGGACGCTCTAGTAAAGCACAATATCAATATGTATTACAAAGTTTAAATCCTTCCGAACTCAATGAATGGTCTAATCGCTTAAAAAGTAGCTTAGACAGTGCTGTAGGTAAAGACAATAAGCCCTTATTTTCTGATGTGAGTACGGATTCACAAATGCGTAGCTTACAGGCCAAAATAACGATTAATCAAGAGCGTGCAAATGTGTTGGGCGTAAGAAATGATGCTATTCGTACCGCTTTGTTTAACGCATTTGGCGAGCGTAGTGTTTCAACGATGTACTTGCCTACAGACAATTATTCGGTGATTATGCAAGTGCAACCAGACCAAAAGCAAGATGAATCTGCTTTATCAAATTTATATGTTCGCAGTAATATTGCAGCTGGAGGAACAGGTGCTTTAATACCTTTGTCTAATTTTGTGACGATTACACGCGATGTAGGTGTCAGTGCAATTAACCATGTCGGTCAATTACAAGCTATTACGTTGTCATTTAATTTACCACCGGGTATTTCGTTAGGTGATGCGACAACACGCATTGATGAACTAAGCAAACAATTAGCGATGCCCGCTTCAATAGTTGCCAGTTATGCGGGCGAAGCGGCTGTTTTTCAAAGTTCACAAAATAATCAGATTATTTTAATCATTGCCGCTTTATTGGTTATTTATGTTTTGTTAGGTGTATTGTATGAAAGCTTTATTCACCCTATTACTATTCTCGCTGGGCTACCTTCAGCAGCAATAGGGGCGTTATTAACGTTGATGTTATTTAAACAAGATTTGACCATTATCGCCACTATTGGCATAGTGATGTTAATTGGAATTGTCAAAAAAAATGCTATTATGATCATTGATTTTGCATTAGATGCACAAAGACACGCAGGATTAAGTGCCTTAGAGGCAATTCGATCGGCGTGTTTATTACGATTTAGACCGATTATGATGACAACTTTGGCGGCTTTAATGGGAGCATTGCCACTGGCTTTAGGGTTAGGGGCGGGTGCAGAACTGCGTCAGCCATTAGGGTTGGCTGTTGTGGGTGGTTTATTGTTTTCACAAGCAATTACGTTGCTAATTACGCCTGTGTTATACCTAAGTTTAGAACGTTGGTCAGGCACTGGTCCGATTACACGAGTAGAGTAAACTGTATATTTACCTCGCTATCTATCTATCTATTTATTTATCTTATCTATCTATTTTATCTATCTATTTATTTATTTACTTATCTATTTATTTATTTTATTATTAAAGTTAAATTACTATGTTCCTAAAAAATAAAAAAATCCTTATCACTGGCGTTATTTCTAACCGTAGTATTGCTTACGGCATTGCTAAAGTATGTCATGCTCAAGGTGCAGAATTAGCCTTCACTTATGTAGGAGAACGCTTTAAAAGCCGTGTCAGTGAACTAGCCGCTGAATTTAACAGCACATTGGTATTTGATTGTGATGTCAGTAGTGATGAACAAATCAACACTTTATTTACTGATTTAAGTCAAAGTTGGACTCAATTTGACGGTTTGGTACATGCGATTGCATTTGCACCGCGTGAAGCCATTGCGGGTGAATTTTTAGAGGGTTTATCGCGCGAAAGCTTTAGAGTTGCACATGATATTTCATCATACAGCTTTGCTGCTATGGCAAAATCCGCACTGCCAATGCTAAGTCAGACGGCTGCTTTATTAACTTTAACCTACTTAGGTGCAGAAAAAGTAGTGCCTAATTACAATACGATGGGTTTAGCCAAAGCCAGTCTAGAAGCCAGTGTACGTTATTTAGCATCAGGTTTAGGCCCTAAGGGAATACGGGTAAACGGTATTTCAGCAGGGCCAATTAAGACGCTGGCTGCCAGTGGTATTAAAGATTTTGCTAATATTTTAAATTTTGTT
This sequence comes from Pseudomonadota bacterium, assembly GCA_041170585.1. Classification (GTDB taxonomy): domain Bacteria; phylum Pseudomonadota; class Gammaproteobacteria; order Burkholderiales; family Burkholderiaceae_C; genus JBDLSY01. The sequence continues at coordinate 22,491 of JBEDNN010000020.1, forward strand.
GAAACACACGCACCCTTGCGTCGCAATGTTACGACTGAACAAGTAGGCAATGTTGCAGCATTCTTATTAAGTGATTTATCCAGCGGAGTTACAGGTGAAATCACGTATGTAGACAGTGGGTTTAACACAGTAACACCTGGTATGGCATAAATAATATAAAAAGCAAAGCCGCTTACTTAAAGAAGAAATAAGCGGCTTTTTTGATTAAATCAGCAGTGCCATTTATAGTAAATGTGCAACACCTGATTTTTCGCCTTCTAATTCAGCCAAAGTAATATTAATACGCTCTTGACTAAACGCATCAATTGGTAAGTCTTTTACAATTTGATATTCACCATTTTTACAAATCACTGGGAAACCAAACATAGTGTCTTTAGGAATACCATATTCACCATTACTCGGTACACCCATAGTCACCCATTGTCCGTTTGTACCCAATACCCAATCATGAATGTGATCAATCGCAGCATTGGCAGCAGACGCAGCCGATGACAAGCCGCGTGCTTCAATAATGGCTGCACCGCGTTTACCGACTACAGGTAAAAACGTGTTTGCATTCCAATCCGCATCATTAATCATATCTTTGACACTATTGCCTTGTACAGTGGCAAAGCGATAATCGGCATACATACTGGGTGAATGGTTACCCCAAACCGCCATTTTTTCAATAGCAGCTACGGCAACATTGGCTTTAGCCGCCACTTGGCTTAAAGCACGGTTATGGTCTAAACGCAACATAGCCGTGAAATTTTCACGTGGTAAATCAGGTGCTGATTTCATAGCAATATACGCATTGGTATTTGCAGGGTTACCCACAACCAGCACTTTTACTGTACGTTTTGCTACAGCATTTAAAGCTTTACCTTGCACTGTAAAGATTTGTGCATTGGCCGCTAATAAATCAGCGCGTTCCATACCTGGGCCACGTGGACGAGCACCGACTAAAATAGCCACATCAATGTCTTTAAATGCAGTTAAAGGGTCACTGTGTGCACTCATTGATTCTAATAATGGAAACGCACAATCTTGCAATTCCATCATAACACCCCGTAAAGCATTTTGTGCTTTTTCGTCAGCTATTTCAAGCAATTGTAAAATGACGGGCTGGTCTTTACCTAGCATTTCGCCACTGGCGATACGAAACAGTAAAGCATAACCAATTTGACCTGCGGCACCAGTAACAGCCACACGCATTGCGGGTTTAGACATAAGGATTCCTTTGGAGTTAAAAATAGTAAACATTATATTTAAAATATTTAAAATATTTTAAATATTCAATATTTTTAGGTATTTATATTTTGTATTACAACTTTTTAATGCTCTTGCTAAGTAGTAATATCGTATTTAATTATCAAAACTTACTGCTGGAAGTTGATAACCAATTATTTCTGCGATTTTTTCAAACAAAGGAATAAAGTGTTTGAAGTCTTCTTTTGATAGGTTTGAGATATTTTTTATAACCTTTTGTTTTTCTGAATTGACAACTTGTTTATTATTTTTGTCTTTTTTTATTTCGGTTTTAATAATTTTATGAGTTCTTCCTTTTTCTTCAATTAACTCAACATTTAATTTATTTTCAAGTACTTCATCTTCAAACATATATTCTATAAATCCATTCTCTTCGTAGTAAGTTGATAACTCAATTCTATTATTTGGAATGGGCAACATAAGAAAATGATTGTTAATAAACTCTTCTTTTGAAAAGTTATCTTTTTTAAATATTTTTTGGAAATGAAAATTTTGAATTTGTTTAAAATTTTCTTTTAATAAAAGTTCTTTTTGTTTGTTACCCTCGTAATCATTATCAAACAAACCTAATAAAAATAAACTATTATTG
>JBEDNN010000021.1:0-3791 GCA_041170585.1 Pseudomonadota bacterium
GCAAATGCAGGAATCAGCGTTTAATGTGGCAGAAAAAGAGTCATACGACCAGTACACGGACAAGTGGCGAACACACCACACGATGCTCAACGACGCTGAAGAAAAAGGCAAGGCAGAGGGCGAAATAATCGGGCTGGAGAGGGGCAAGGCAGAAGGCAAGGCAGAGGGAGCGGTTCAAAAGTCATTAGACATTGCCAAGTCTATGAAAGCAAAAGGTTTAGACGACGCTATGATTATGGAATTAACAGGTTTAAGTGCGGCTGATTTATTTAAAATAGATTAATGACTTTATTAACTAGGTTTTTAAAGTCAACGCAGCGGCAATAAATGCTTTAAACAAGGGGTGTCCTGCTTGTGGTGTACTGGTAAATTCAGGGTGAAATTGTACTCCTACAAACCACGGATGAACGGTTTGCGAGTACTCCATCATTTCAGGCAATAGTTCGCTGGGTGTCCGTGCACTGACAATATACCCTTTGGCTTCTAATTGACCGACCAACTGCGGATTCACCTCAAAACGGTGGCGATGGCGTTCATTAACACTGTCGCCATAAATTTTGTAAACCAAAGTACTTGGTTGCACAGGGCAACGCTGACTGCCTTTACGCATTGTGCCACCTAAACCTGTATTCACGGTACGCAATTCTGTTTTACCATTAGTATCTTGCCACTGCTCAATCAAAGTAATGATGGGTGTAATCGTTGCGGGGTCAAATTCTGTACTGGTTGCATTAGTCATACCACAGACGTGGCGGGCAAATTCAATCGTTGCCAATTGCATACCCAAGCAAATACCTAAATAAGGTACTTTTTGTTCTCTAGCATATTGAATAGCACGAATTTTTCCTTCTGTGCCGCGTGAGCCAAAACCACCAGGCACTAAAATCGCATCTAAATGTTTTAAGTTGTCTTTTAAGCTATTAATATCGTTTTTTTCCAATAATTCAGCATCAATGTAATCAATTTTAACGGTACATTGATTATGAATACCACCGTGACGTAAGGCTTCAACCACGCTTTTATAGCTTTCTGCGGCAGTACCATCTACATATTTTCCAACCATACCGATGGTTACAATACGCGACTGTGCAGCGATTTCGGTCGCAACTAAGTTATCCCACACACTGATATTGGCAGGTTTAGCGGTTAATCTTAAAACATCACACACAGTACCATCAACCTGCTGTTCATACAACATACGGGGAATTTTGTAAATATTGTCTACGTCCCACACTGACACGACGGCTTTGGCAGGGACATTGCTAAACAAAGAGATTTTATTTCGCTCCTCATCAGGCACAGGTTTATCACTACGACACAACACAATGTCGGCTTGGATACCAATTTCACGCAATTTTTGTAGCGAGTGTTGCGTAGGTTTAGTTTTTATTTCACCTGAAAAAGCCAAGTAAGGTACCAATACCAAATGAATAAAGCAACAAGAACCCCGTCCTTCTTGTAAGGAAAATTGTCGGACTGCTTCTAAAAATGGCAAACTTTCAATGTCACCAATCGTGCCACCAATTTCAATAATCGCGACATCGGGTGTGATGGGTGCAGCCTTTACACCACGGCGAATAAAGGCTTGAATTTCATTCGTAACGTGAGGAATCACTTGAACTGTTTTGCCTAAATAATCGCCTTTTCGCTCTTTAGCTAACACACTTTCGTACACTTGACCACTAGAAAAGCTGTTATACCGCGTCATTTTTGCACTGATAAACCGTTCATAATGCCCTAAATCTAAATCTGTTTCTGCCCCATCTTCTGTTACAAACACTTCACCGTGTTCATAAGGGTTCATCGTACCAGGATCAACATTTAAATAAGGGTCTAACTTCATCAACGTTACTTGTAAACCACGCGACTCTAAAATTGCCCCCAAAGAAGCGGCTGCAATGCCTTTGCCTAAGCCTGATACGACACCGCCTGTTACAAATACAAATTGAGTCATCGCGTATCGCCTTTATTATTTATTTTTACCGTATTTAAAGTATTTTATATTATAGCAATGACTTTAATAAATATACTTAGCAGTGCTTTTATATTATTTTAGCTGTATCCTGACGGGTTTTATTGTGGTTATCTGTCCAGCTTACAGTCAATAAATCATTTTTAATGCCGCCTTTAATTTTAAAATACAGATAAGGATTTTTTGATACTGCACTGCCAAACTGTGCAGACATTATCACAGTATTTTCCAGTTTTATTGATACTTTCGTAATATGCCAAGCAGGAATCAATTGCCCTGTTGCATTGTTAAGCCGTCCTGTATCCATGGGGTGTGTCATTAAAATTCTGACTTCTGTAAACCCTGTTTTAGGGTCATTGACCGCACGAATTTTTATCGGCACATTGTTGGGTTCAATCATTTTAAAACCTTAATAAAATCTGAAATTAAATTATTTAATAGCTTGCCGTAGAAAAAATACGGCATATCGTTTAAAATCTTAATTCAATTCATTAAATTATTTATTTTAATTTAATTCAACGTGGCTTATTCATTATGTTAAAAAAAATTACTGTTACCAACACCACTATTTTTGAAAAAAAACTAGAGTTTGATTTAAGCAGTATTAAAAATTACGAATTTAATACCGACTGTGTAAAAGACAATATTGTAAAAACTGCCTTAATTTATGGTAAAAATGCCAGCGGAAAAAGCAACCTTGGCTGGGCAATGTTTGATATTGTTGAGCATTTAACTGACTTTAATACAAAACAATTACCACGTGGTAATTTTTTAAACTATTTGTCTGATGAGTCTGTAGCAACGTTTGAATACGTATTTTTTATTGACAATGTTGATATTCAATATAGTTATACTAAAAATGCTAATAGGCTATTACAAACCGAACAACTACGTATTGATGGTCAATTAGTCATTGACTATACCGTTAATGAGCCTATAGTTACTCATTTAGAAGGTACAGAAACATTACAAAAAAATATTGATAATCCAGAATTGTCGGCTTTAAAATATATTGAAAGAAATACTAATTTAAGTGCTACAAAAGACAATGAACGTTTTAAGACGTTTATGCAGTGTATTAAAGGTTTTTTATTGTTTAAAAACATATTTGCATCTATCGGTTACATAGGCTCAATGAGTGGTTCTAGTAATATTTATAAAAATATTATTGACAATAATAATATTGAAAACCTTGAAAATTTTTTAAATGAAGCGGGTATCAATGTACAACTGGCTATTACCCAAGCAGGCACAGAACCCACTATTGGCTTTAAATTAAATGATACAGTTGTACCCATTGCCGATATTGCCTCAACAGGCACTGTTGCATTAATCTTGTTTTATTATTGGTGGCAACAAATTGAACAAGGAAAGGTAACTGTATTGTTTATAGATGAATTTGATGCTTCTTATCACTATGAACTGTCTGCTTTTATTGTTGAAAAATTGAAAGAAAAAAATGTACAGGTATTTTTAACGACACACAATACTTTTTTATTGTCCAATGATTTAATTCGTCCTGATTGTGCCTATATTTTAAAAAACAATCAAATTAAACCCTTGCATCAATTGACAGATAAAGATTTACGACAGGCACATAATTTAGAAAAACTATTTCGTGCCAATTCTTTCAATGAGTAATTTTATGGAACGCCCTGAATATATTTTGTGTATTACTGAAGGTGAAGATTTAGAAAAAGATATCCTTGCTTTAATGGACGAGTACCTATTAAAAAGCAAAAAACCATTAAAAATTATCTCTTATAAAACAGATATTTATAATTTATATAGAGCGATAAAAAATGATGAAAGCATTGCC
>JBEDNN010000022.1:0-18446 GCA_041170585.1 Pseudomonadota bacterium
GCAACGCTTGTAAAACACCCAACTAAAATTGGATTTTATAACGTTAATGTAAAGGTAACGGCCAAAGACAATTACGACCCACTGCCTGAAATTGTGTTTAAGTCAGCACAAGATATGACAACGGCAACGAAAAATACCTCGCCATTTAATGCGGGGGCTTACACTGTAAATACGCCGAATAATATTGTTACGGGGGCTTATCCAAGTACTATTACTTTTGCGGCTGATGCCACTGTGGCTAAACAATACAAAATCAACTATACCGTAACCGATGCATCTGACAATAAAATAGATGTATCAACCACAGTAACTGTGCCTAAACGCTAGTTTTTTGTAATTTTTGTATTTTGTATGTGTTTACTTTAAAGTGTTTTTAAAACGCAAATAAAGTAAATACATACAGTACATCACCATTGCTTAATATCCTAACCTGCTATTCGCAGCAATCACCAGCTTATTTAACATAGGTTCAAATACTGTATTTAAAGCAGTATTTAAATTTTTATTATTATCATTCTGCTTAGGCAAACTAAATGCAGTGATAACTGCATCTGAAATATCGTTAGCATCGTAAACAATTTGTGCTAAACCACGCTGTATTAAGTCCTCATACACTTCTTTAAAATTATCAGTGTGTATTCCTTGCAATACTGCACAATTTAATAATAAGGCTTCATAAGGGTTGTGTCCGCCTACCTTGGCTATAGAACCACCAATTAAAGCAATTTGACTTAAAGAGTACCATAAGCCCAACTCACCAATCGTATCACACAAATATACAGCATCATTGTCAGAGAAAAAATACCCTTTGCTGCGTTGTACTGTATTTAAATGGTATTCGTGTGCTAAAGCATCACCCCGTTTAGGATAACGCGGGGCAATTAATAGCAAAGCATTCGGAATTGTCTGACAAATTAAAGTATGGGCTGCTAAAGCAATTTTTTCTTCCCCTTCATGGCTAGATGCCATCAGCCAACATGGCCGTTGGTTAAGCCGTGTATTTAATTGTGCAAATTCAGTTGTATCAACTGTTAAAGGGTGTGCAAGTGCTTTAATAGAGCCATTAACCTGTAGATGAGTTGATGAAATACCTAAAGTTATAAATCCAGCATAAGTATCATTATTTTGACAATAAATAGTATCAAAACAACTTAAAATAGTTTGATAACAATATTTAAAGCGTTTTTTACGGTGTAAAGTACTATGAGACAAACGCGCATTAATCAAATACATTGAAATATGAGAGCGGTGTGTTAAATAAATTAAACCAGGCCATAAGTCTAATTCACACACTATTGCCAATGTAGGTTGCCAATGCGTTAAAAATAATTTAATGGCTTTAGGCGTATCTAATGGTGCAAATTGATGGGTACAACGTGGTGGAATCTGTCCTTTATTAAGGACTTGACCTGAAGTATTGGCACTAGATGTAATTAAAAAATGATGTTTTGGTAAACGTTCGGCTAATGTTGCAAATAACCCTGCTAAAGCCAATACTTCACCGACCCCGACAGCATGTCCCCAAATAATCGGTGCTTGCGGACGTGGCGGGAGTACGGCACTACATTTTTGTGCAATACTTTGCAGCGTTTCTTTACCACGGTGTAGTCTACGGTTTAAAATATAGTGCCATAACGGCGACAATAAGTGCATCAACAATAAATAGCAGCAAAATAGGCACTGTTGTACACGGGTCATATACTATTCAACCACTGTTGTAATACGTGTAAATGCTTAACTGTTGAACCAGTATGGTCAGCATAAAAAGATTCGTAAGCCTCTGTTGAAGTTAATAATGTATCTTTTATATCTTTACTTTTTATATTTTTTATATTTTTTATAGTTTTTATATCTTTTGTCATCTGTTGATAAGCAATACATTGCGTAATTAAAGCATTAACTAGAGAAGCTTCATCGACACATTGTTGAAGTACACCAGCAGCCAAAGCTTCTACAACAGGGTATTCAATTCCCCAAATGCTATTGCCTACAATGACAGGTTTTTTTAATGCAATGGGTTCAATGATATTGTGTGATCCTAAGGGAACAAAAGATGCCCCAACGATTACACAGTGTGCAGGCTGTAGATAAAAATACATCTCACCTAAAGAGTCACCCAATAACCCGTCAATACTTGAATCTAGCTCCATAATATTTTTTGCTATTGATAAATGAGTATCTAAAATATGTGAACGAAGATGTATGTTTACGGCATTTAATTTATAGTGAAAGGACTGAAACCGTTGAGGACTTCTGGGAACAATAATCCAAAAAGGCTTAGGCATTTGTTGTACAATACAATATTGACTGACATTATTGATTACACGGACAAACAAATCTTCTTCAGCAGCCACAATGCTTGCCAAAGTAATAATAGGACGTTGCTTATCAATTAAAGCTTTAAACAAATTGGCTTGATTAATTTGTGTGGCAGGAATAGGTAAATCAAAACGAATCTCTCCAACAATGTGAACATTTTGTTGTCCAGATAAAATAAAACGCTTAGCATGTGTTTCAGATTTACAGGCAATTAAGTCATATACTTTAAAGAGTTCGCGTCTTACGCCCGCCCAACGAATATCCCGTTCAAAACTTTTTTTTGGATATTGGGCATTGATAAACCCTAAAGGAATCTTATTTTTTTTTAACGTTGTCAGTAAAACTGGCCAACTGTCAATCTCCACCATTAACGCACATCGTGGGTGATAATGCTTAATAAAACGTTTAACAACTGTTGCCAACTCAAGGGGTGCGTAACTTAAATAAAGTTGTTTAGATTGTATTGCTTGTAAAAAATACTGCTCGGCAGTTTGTTTACCTGCAGGTGTAAGTGTAGTAATCAATAAATGGTGCTGTTGTTCAAGCAATGTTTGAATTAAAGGGGTTATTGCTTTAAGCTCCCCCATAGACGCAGCATGAATCCATATAGTTGATGAATCAACGGGTGTTTTTGATGAAAAAAGACCAAAGCGTTCAGCTATGTTTTTACGATAACGCGGTTCTTTTTTACTTTTATTAAATAGATAAATGATTGCAAAGGGTAGCAAACAGTACCAAGCAAGTCGGTATATTAATAAAAATATATGAAAGCGCCAGCTGCCTTTAAATTCAATATATTTTTGGTGGTGAATAGGCACTGTTTTTTGTGAACAAAGCATGTTCAGTGGTTTAGAATTTTTAATATTTTAATATTTGATATTAATATTAACATTTTGTGAAATGTTAGATTAAATTATTTTATATTACATAAAACATTAATTTAGTGGGGTGGCTGATGGGGCTCGAACCCACGACCACCGGAATCACAATCCGAGGCTCTACCAACTGAGCTACAGCCACCACTAAAAACTATCTTGGCCTGCCCGGCGAGAATCGAACTCACAACCCCCAGCTTAGAAGGCTGGTGCTCTATCCAGTTGAGCTACGGGCAGATTATAAATCGAGTTCAAGCTAGGTGTATTTAAATAAAATAAATTGGTCGGAGTACAAGGATTCGAACCTTGGACCCCCTGGTCCCAAACCAGGTGCGCTACCAGGCTGCGCCACACTCCGAAGAATCAAAATTATAGCTTATTATTAGTAAATAAGCAATTTAAATTCAATTTAGATTTAATCTGTATTATCTAACCAAGATAACATATTTTATTTACTTTATTTACTTTATTTATTTTATTTATTTTATTTTATTTTTTAGTAAGAATCTTAAATTAATCCTAAATTCGCAACCTACTTAAGCGTTAAACTATCTATCGTATTTACTGTATCGTTACGCTCAGTGATTTTAGCTTCAACAATTTCACCGTTTATTTTTGCATCTAACTTTACTTTTAAAGCCAATTGTTCACGTTGATAATGTAACAAGGCGGGAATTAAATAGTAGCTAAATAATAAACTGGCTGCTAAAAAAACCATAATAGATACCCATACTGCTAAAAACGCTGCTAATGGCAAAAACACAATAAATATTCCGCCTGACAACCATAATATTGAGGGCAAAAAAGCAGGAATACTAGTAATAAGACCTAGCCCAAATAAAGTATTTCGGTGTATTTTAATCACTGCATCACGGGTAGGTTTATCAGCAAAATCGAGTAAAACATCACGCGAAAATAGACGTGTATTTGCCCACGCCAATAATAACAATTGTATGATTAAACCTAAACCTGCCACAAACCATGTAGGCAAACTTAATATCCATAAAACACCTAAGACGCTTAAAACCCAAATACTATGCCAAATACTAGTGATTGTATTGGCACTGCTTTCTAATGCAGAATATTTTATAAGAGGAACATTGTATTGTTTAGCCACACGTTGTGCTACGGTTTGCGTGCCTAAAATATTAACTAATAGCAATGCAGTCATCATTATTAAAGGCAAACTCAATAACAATATAACTAAAGAAATCCAAACAGCTTTTGTGGGCAGCCACTCAGGTAGCCATAGAGGCAACTCCATACTTGAAACAGCATTGTCTAATATCAAAACCGTGGTATCCCACAAAAAAAACCACAACCCTACCCATAAAACCACGGCTATTAATAAAGGTATTAGACTTAAAAACCAAGTTTTAGGGCTTAATATACCAATAAATGTTTTAAATAAGGCTTTATAAACCAAAGTAGATTGTGATAGAGGCTCAATTATCAGTGGTACTTGAATGGCTACAGTCGTTTTTTTAATATCGGCTTGAGTCGTATTAAGACGAGTCGCTAGTAGTTTTTTAAAAAAATTTAATATATTTAATATATTTAATGTCATAAGTAGCTATTTTTAAGTAAGTATTTTTAGGTGGATATTTTTTAAGATTTTTTTATGAAAGTCTAACTGTAAAATACGGAATAACTTAATTTTAGCCGTCATTTACTTTTTTTGTTAATAAGGTAAATCATATTATTTATTATGGTATTGCTACTTAAAAATAGTTTTTGTATTTTTTATCTAAAATAAGCCTTATTTTTGCTAAGAAAATATTATAAATATACGACTTAACCATATTAAAGTAGCAATGCCTTTATTATTTATTATTTATTATTTATTATTTATTATTTATTGTTTACACTATTATTTTTAATGCATACTTTTTTCCCCATTCAAATTATCGCTGGCTTAGGCAACCCTGGCCAAGAGTACGAACGCACTAGACACAATGCTGGGTTTATTTTATTAGACGAATTAGCAAAAATGTATGCTGGACGCTGGCAAACAGATAAAAATTACCATGCTGAACTGTGTAAAATTTCATTGGCTAACACACCAATATGGCTTATAAAACCGCAAACGTTTATGAATCGCAGTGGTCATGCGGTTGTGCCTTTTATGCGTTTCCATCGTTTTTTACCCGAAAGTTTATTGGTGATTCATGATGAATTAGATTTATTACCTGGTGAAATACGTGTCAAACAAGGTGGCGGCAATGGTGGTCATAACGGTTTAAAAGATATTCAAGCCCAATTAGGGTCTGCTAATTTTTGGCGTATGCGTTTAGGTATTGGTCATCCTCGTAGTTTACAGTTGCAACAAGCCGTCGCTGATTTTGTGCTGACACGTCCAACTAAAGTGCAATATGACGCTATGACTATTGCCCAAAATCACTGTATTAAACATTTACCCATTTTAGTTCATGGTAACTGTGTAGTTCAGGATAATTTAATTCAAAACAATAAGAACAGTAATAAAGATTTAAAAAATATTCAAAAATCTCAAAACTACTTTTTTGAAGATAGTATTAAAGAACTGCACACTTTAAAATCTACGTTAAGCCTTTTTTAAGCATAACTTAATTGTTTGGTTACATCACTTGTCTTTGCAACGCAATCCATTTAAAAACAATGTAATTAATTTTAATCACTCTGGTTTAAAGTAAATTTAGGGTAAAATTTGACTAAATTACATGGGTATTTTATCTGCTTCATTTTTTATATTTTTTTTATATTTTTTTATATTTTTTCTTAAATTAATTGTTAATTAACTGCTAATTGGTTTACTTTACTTATGCGTTTAACTACTAAAGGTCGCTTTGCAGTAACTGCTATGATTGATTTGGCTTTGTGCCAACAAAATGGTGCAAAAACAGTCACACTAGCGGGCATTAGCCATAGACAAAATATTTCATTGTCTTACTTAGAACAACTATTTGCTAAATTAAGACGAAAAACACTGGTTTTAAGTGTAAGAGGTCCAGGTGGTGGCTATCAACTAAGCCGCGATATAAATAATATCACAGTAGCCGATATTGTTTTGGCGGTAGATGAACCACTAGACGCTACTCATTGTGGCAGTAAATCAACGTGTGATACAGGCACTAATGGAAGAGCTGGGCAATGTATGACCCATCATCTGTGGGAATCCTTAAATAGTACGATGTTAAATTATTTACACAGTATTAGTTTAAATAGTTTAGTGTTACAAGAAACCCAAACCAAAAAAACTATACCAACGCATCAAATAATCACATTTCACAAATCAACTATCGTAAATTAACGAATATTAACCCATTAATCATTGCAAATAAAAAATATATCTATCAAAATTAATTAACTAAAGCGTGTCTTACTATGTCAACCATTCACTATACTTTACCTGCTAGTAGTTTAGACCAACCGAGTATGCCAGTGTATATGGACTATTCATCAACTACACCTATTGACCCACGTGTTGTTGATGCAATGTTGCCATGGCTAACCAATCAATTTGGTAACCCTGCCAGCCGTAGCCACGCATACGGTTGGAGTGCAGAATCAGCTGTAGAAATTGCACGTCAGCATGTAGCCGATTTAGTCGGTGCCGACCCACGAGAAATTGTTTGGACTTCAGGGGCGACTGAAGGCAATAACTTAGCCTTAAAAGGTGCAGCACAATTTTATAAAGACAAAGGTAAGCACTTAATTACTGTTAAGACAGAACACAAAGCCGTGTTGGATACGTGCCGTGAGTTAGAACGTCAAGGATTTGAAGTAAGCTATCTACAACCACAAGACAATGGTTTAATTACCGTTGAACAACTAGCTGCGGCTATTCGCCCTGATACCATTATTGTGTCAATTATGTGGGTGAATAATGAAATCGGTGTTGTACAAGATATTGCGGCTTTATCGGCTTTAACACGCAGTAAAGGCATTGTATTTCATTGTGATGCCGCACAGGCTACGGGTAAATTAGCGATTAATTTAGCTGAAGTGCAAGCCGATTTAGTCACTTTTACTGCCCACAAAACTTATGGTCCTAAAGGAATAGGGGCTCTGTATGTTCGCCGTAAACCACGGATTCGCCTAGAATCACAAATGCACGGTGGTGGTCATGAACGTGGTATGCGTTCCGGCACACTGGCAACCCATCAAATTGTGGGTATGGGTGAATCGTTTCGTTTAGCCAAAGAAGATATGGCTGTTGAGTTACCCCGTATTATTGCCTTGCGTGATCGCTTGCTAAAAGGCTTACAAGGTATGGAAGAAACTTATATTAATGGCGACTTAACACACCGTGTACCACATAACCTCAATATGAGTTTTAACTATGTAGAAGGTGAATCGCTAATTATGGCAGTTAAGGGTTTAGCAGTTTCTAGTGGCAGTGCTTGTACGTCAGCCAGCTTAGAGCCGAGCTATGTTTTACGTGCTTTAGGGCGTAACGATGAATTAGCACACAGTTCAATTCGCTTTACCATTGGGCGGTTCACTACTGAAGCAGATATTGATTATGCCATTCAATTAATGCAGACTAAAGTCGGTAAACTGCGTGAATTATCACCTTTGTGGGAAATGTTTAAAGAAGGCATTGATTTAAATACTGTGCAGTGGGCAGCACATTAAAGCTAAATTTATATAAATAAATATAAATAATACAGATAATATAAATAATACAGATAGTATAGGTAATACAAGTACTCAATAATATAAATACTCAATATAAATACTCAATAAAATTAATAATTAAACAAGGACATTATCATGGCATACAGCGATAAATTATTAGACCATTACGAAAATCCACGCAATGTAGGCGGCTTTGATAAAAGCGATGACGATGTAGGAACAGGTATGGTGGGTGCCCCTGCCTGCGGTGATGTCATGAAATTACAAATCAAAGTTAATCCGACAACAGGCTTAATTGAGGACGCTAAATTTAAAACGTATGGTTGCGGTTCAGCGATTGCTTCATCATCGTTAGTCACTGAATGGGTTAAAGGAAAAACTTTAGACCAAGCATTAGAGATTAAAAATACTTTAATCGCCCAAGAGTTAGCCCTACCCCCTGTAAAAATTCACTGCTCTATTTTGGCTGAAGATGCTATCAAAGCGGCAATAGACAATTACAAGGCAAAACAAGTCGCTGTGACTGTTTAATTTTTTATTTTAAAACCCCCTCATACACACCTCAATATCCAATACCTTTATATTATGTCTGTTACCTTATCTGTTGCTGCTGTCAAACATATTAACCGCTCATTGTCTAAGCGTGGTAAAGGTATTGGTGTACGCTTGGGTGTTAAAACTACGGGGTGTTCAGGTTTGGCTTATAAATTAGAATTTGTTGATGATACATTGCCCGAAGATGTTGTATTTGATGTAGAGGGCATTAAAGTTATGGTTGATCCAAAATCAATGCCCTATGTAGACGGCACGCAATTAGATTTTGTACGTGAAGGTTTAAACGAAGGGTTTAAATTTAATAACCCTAATGAACGTGACCGCTGCGGTTGTGGTGAATCGTTTCGTGTATGATAAAAAATATGAACCTTGCTTCTGACGACTTTACCCTGCTCTCTGTCCCACAACAATACGCCATAGATTTGACTGTGTTACATACGCAGTGGAAAATAATCATGGCCAAGACTCACCCTGACCGCTTTATACACAACAGTGCTAACGAACAACGTTTAGCTATGCAGTGGTCTATGCGTATCAATGAAGCCTATCAGCGTTTAAAAAATCCGCTAAAACGGGCAGAATATTTGTGTCATTTACGCGGCATTAATATTAATACTGAAAATAATACCGCGATGCCCGCTGCATTTTTAATGCAACAAATAGAATGGCGTGAAGCCTTAGAAAATGCCTGTAATTATACAGACAAGCAACGCATTAAAAGTGAATTATTAGCTCAAGCAGATGATTATGAAAATAGTATTCAAGCTGCTTTAGACGTTGATAACGATACTAATACCGCCGTAACATCAGTTTTATCTTGGTTGTTTATTGATAAATTAATTAAACAAATTTAAACAAATTTAAGTCAGTTTAATATTGGTTTATATATTTGCTTAAACATAATAAACATAATTTTTTACAATATTGTAGATATTATAGATATTATAAATATTCAATATTATAAATATTCAATATTATAAATAATATATATTGTATATATTCTGAATATTTTAAATGTATTACCCTAAACTTTATAATTTATAACAACTCTCATTTATGGCACTTTTACAGATTTCTGAACCCAATCAAGCACCCGACCCACACGCTAGACGGATTGCCATTGGTATTGATTTAGGTACTACACACAGCTTAGTTGCGGCCGTTCGTTCATCAAATGCAGAATGCTTACCCGATGAACAAGGGCAAAATTTATTGCCTAGTATAGTAGGCTATCCAAAAAAAGGCGGCTGTATTTATGGTTTAGCCGCTGAATCAGTACTACAAACAACCGATGACATCACAGTCATTAGCTCTGTTAAACGCTTAATGGGGCGTGTCAGTAGTGATATTACTAATATTCAACACCTACCATACACTATTACTGATGTGAATGGTATGGCTCATGTATGTACCTTGCAAGGCAATAAGTCACCCGTTGAAGTGTCTGCCGAAATTTTAGCCTTATTGCGACAACGGGCTGAAGATACTTTTGATGATGATATTTATGGTGCAGTGATTACCGTACCCGCTTATTTTGATGATGCCCAGCGTCAAGCTACTAAAGATGCTGCACAATTAGCAGGTTTAAGTGTACTGCGTTTAATTAATGAACCTACCGCTGCCGCGATTGCCTATGGTTTAGACCAAGCAGCCGAAGGTTTATACTTGGTTTATGATTTAGGAGGTGGTACATTTGATATATCGCTATTGCGTATGAGTGCTGGCGTATTTGAAGTGATTGCAACGGGTGGCGATGCCGCTTTGGGTGGTGATGACTTTGATGTTGCATTGGCACAAGCTGCTTTAAAACAAGCAGGACTGCCAACATTAGATACTTTTAATGCACTACAACGACAAACCATATTAATAGCGGCTAAATCAGCTAAACATACATTGTCTAATGCAACGGCTGTTGATATTAATTTAATAGGTAAAACTATTAACATCACTAAAAAATTATTTCAACAAAGTACGCAATCGCTTATTAACCGCACATTAGAATTGACTGGACAAGTGTTAAAAGATGCACATTGCACAGTTGATGATGTTAATGAATTAATAACCGTCGGTGGCTCAACACGAATGCCCGCAGTATTAGCCGCCTTAGAACGTTTACTCAAAAAACCCCCTTTTACGGGTTTAAATCCTGATGAAATCGTTGCTTTAGGGGCTGCTATACAAGCACATCAACTGGCTGGTTACACAATGGGGGGAGATAGCCCACTATTGCTTTTAGATGTTACCCCACTGTCATTGGGTTTAGAAATGATGGGGGGCGTAGTAGAGCGTATTATTCCACGTAACAGTACTTTACCTTGTGCTTACGCCCAAGATTTTACTACTTATCAAGATGGTCAAACTGCTTTAGCAATACATGTCTTACAAGGCGAACGCGATACTGTAGAAGATTGTCGTTCATTGGCTCGTTTTGAGTTGCGTGGAATTCCACCGATGCCAGCAGGGGGTGCCAGAGTTCGTGTTACTTTTACAGTAGATACTGACGGCTTATTAAAAGTATCGGCTTTAGAAACAAGCAGCGGCGTAGAAGCAACTGTACATATTAAACCCAGTTACGGTTTAAAAGATGAACTCATTACTAGTATGTTACAAGATGGCTTTGCAACGGCTCAAAGTGATATGTTAGAACGTGCATTACGTATTGCTATCGTAGACGGCAATCGCTTAGTAGCAGCTACCCAAAAAGCCCTAGAAAGCGATGCACATTTATTAAATACAACTGATTTAAATGTGATTCAATCAGCAATAAATGGCTTAGAAGCGACCATGGCTATCAAACAATCAGCCACTGATATTGAACAGGCTGTTCAAACGCTTAATCATGTAACCGAAGCATTCGCTGCCCTGCGAATGAATGAGAGTATTAAAAAAGCATTGACTGGCAAAGCTATTAATGAATGGTAATATTTTTATAAATTAACCACTCATCATTTTGTCGTGAAATACAAAGCGAATTGTATTTAATATATTGTTTAATATATTATTAACTATATTAATAATCGCATTAATAAGGTAAATATATTTATAATTATATTTATAGCTATATTTATAATTATATATATAACTATATTTGGTATTGCTACTTAAAAACAGTTTTTGTATTTTTTATCTAAAATAAGCCTTATTTTTGCTAAGAAATTATTATAAATATACGACTTAACCATATTAAAGTAGCAATGCCCTATATTTATAACCCTATCGTTTAGGGAAAAAAAGATAAGTAATAAAAAATCTTTATTTATACCTAAATACCCATCAACAATCTCTCTAAAGAATTATATTTATGAATGATATTACACACACAGGAACGCCTATTTTATATGCGGGCTTTAGCTTTCTAGTCATTGTTTTACTGCTAGTAGACTTTTTGCTGCTACGCGCACAAGGCAGCCATAAAGTATCTACAAAAGAAGCTGCCTGTTGGTCAGTAGTTTGGCTGTGTGCAGCAGGGACATTTGGGGCGTGGCTATGGTGGCATCTCAATGGACAATATGGTCCAGAAATTGCTAACCGTAAAACCCTTGAGTTTGCAACAGGGTACTTAATTGAAAAAGGACTGGCCATTGAAAATGTATTTGTTTGGATTACCATTTTTACTTATTTTTCAATACCCGCAGAATTTCAAAAACGTGTTTTATTATGGGGTGTAATCGGTGCAATTTTAATGCGTGCTGTGTTAATTTACCTAGGTGCGATTATGATTCAGCAGTTTACTTGGATATTTTATGTATTCGGTGCATTTTTAGTATTTACGGGCATTAAAATGTTTGTTTTTACTGGCAAAACCAGCAATATAGAATCAAACCCACTGTTGGGTTGGTTAAAAAAATATTTGCCTGTAACCAATAAGTTACATGGTGAAAGCTTTTCAATTATGGAAAATGGTAAACGGGTCTTAACCCCTTTATTTTTAGTGCTTATTTTAGTAGAAGTCAGTGATTTGATTTTTTCGGTAGATAGTATTCCTGCTATTTTTTCAATTACTGGGGACCCATTTATTGTATTTACTGCCAATACCTTTGCCATTCTTGGTTTGCGGGCGATGTATTTCTTACTGGCTGATGTGTCTGACCGTTTTCATCTGTTAGGCTATGGTTTAGCAGTGATTGTTACCTTAGTAGGGGTAAAAATGCTAATGATGGATTACTATAAACTACCCATTGTCTGGATGCTTTTAATAGTATTTGGTGTACTGTTTATTTCTATAGTAGCCAGTTTACTTATACCACCTGCCGTGAAATCACAGGAGTAAGTTTAAACCTTACTACTATAGTATAACTATTAACCTTTTAAAGGTTTTATCTAAGTACTTAATTATTAAAGCACTATATAATATTATTTACAGTATTATGTAAAATATCATGTACAGTATCATGTAAAGCATTATGATACTGTACATCTTTTAGGCATTAATACTTTACTATACTATAGTGATAATACACAATTTAATGACTTTATACCCCTAAAGTACGCGTTTGCTGATTCAAAGTACCCGAACGCTGCCGTGCTTCCAACGCAAAGTAACCTAGTATATTGGCTGATATACCCAGCAATATACCCGTACCAATAGGCCAAAACCCAATATTAATCGGTAAATTTAAGACCCACTCGGCTAAAGCCTGTACCAAAGCATAACTGCCTATACCTGCTATAAAGCCTGCTATGCCTCCCACTAAAGCTTGCTCTAATAATTGTGCAGCTCTGACTTGTGCAGCACTTGCACCCAGTACACGCAATAATACAGTCTCTTTTTGTCGTGCCAAACGGCTAGCATAAGCAATAATACTCACCACAACGATACCTGCTATCCCACTTAAAGTGAGTAATAACGTCAAAGCACGTGCCACTTTATTGAGTACACCAGTCGCTTGTGCTGATATAGCCCCCACATCTAATACCGTTAAATTTAAAAAAGTACGTACCATACTTAAAATACTATCACCTAAATTAGCAGGTACAAACACTGCTGAAATGTACGTTTGCGGTAAATCACTGGCGGGTGTCGGTGTACTATTTGGTGATGCAATGGCAAAAAAATTAACATTTAAACTCTCCCAACGCAACTTACGTACTGATGTCAAAGTATAAGTAATATTTTGTCCTGCTACGTCAAAGGTTAGTACATCACCCAACTTTAAATTTAAGGATTTTAAAATACCTTCTTCCATAGATATTTGATTAGTCAGTGTACGGCTATTATTAAACTGCTGGGTTATATCGCCATGCCAACGCCCTGCTAAAACAGTATTACCTTTCGGTAATTGCGTAGTATAAGACATATTAAACTCGCGGTTTAATAAATTTTTAGCCCGCTGGTCAGTATACTGTTCAGCATTGATAGGCTGCTTATTAATATTTATTAACCTTGCCCTTATCATAGGTTGCAAACGGACATCAGCAATGCCTAAATCTAGTAAATATTTTTTAACAGCATCGGCTTGATCAGGTTGAATATTTAATATAAAGTGATTGGGTGCATTGGCTGGCAATACATTTTGCCAAGCAGATAAGACGTCGCGTTGTAAACTGGTGAGCATTAATAAACCCAGCAAAGCTAGAGTTAAGCTAGTTGCTTGTACTAAAGTTAAAGTTTGATTGCGTAATATCCCACGCGATGCCATACGTATTGTCCATATTGCGTGTTTTCGTCCAAAATTTACAGCTAGTTTTATTAGACTATAAACAAATATTAATAAAATAGTGATGACTGATAATAAACCTATCAGTACCAATAAACCTTGCTTTATATCGCCTGCTACCCACATTAAAATCATTGATATTCCGACTAAAGCCACTAAATAAGGTATTAGTTTAGTTAATTTATTTAATACTTTATTTAATATGCTTTTGATAATACTCTGATTAATCGTATTATTAGTCGTATTATTAATCGTATTAGTCGTACTATTAGTGCTTGTTGCCGTAGATTGCTCACGTAAAATTTGAATAGGTCGGGTATTTAATAAGCGATTAACGGGTATCCATACGCAACTCAATAATAATATTATTAACAAACACAGTGCTTGCAAATAAGGTAAATAGCCTGCTGTAGGTAAAATTAAACCCCGTGCCATCAATAGGTAATACGCTAAAACACGGTGTAAAGCATAGCCTAATACATAGCCTAAACATAAACCTAATACACTGATTGCTGCTACCTGTCCTAATAACCGCCAAGCGGCATGGTAACGCGAAGCCCCCAAAGTACGCAGTAAAGCAACTGTTTTAGCTTGCTCTTGACTCCAAATATGTGCCACTAAACTTAAACCACAGGCCGCAATTAAAGTAGTTAAAATAGCGATTAAGCCTAATAACCGACTGGCACGGTCTAAAGTAGTCCGCATTTCTGGGCGACCCTCATCTAAAGTTTCTAAGCGAAGCCCTAATACAGGGTTAAGTATTAACCACTGTTTAAATTGTGCTTGTGCTGATAGGCTGCCCGTCATTTGCCAACGGTAATTAACTCGGCTACCCACCCCTAATAATTTAGTTTTAACTAAATCTGCTTGTGCAAATAAAACTCTTGGTGCAACATTAATAAACTGCACACCACGGTCTGGCTCATTGTCAATCACGGCGGCGATGATAAACTGTTGCTCGCCTAATTGCAGTTTATCTCCTAAAACAAGGTTTAAACGCGTTAATAAATCTGCATCAACCCATACTTGACCGATTTTAGGGCTATTATTTTGTACGGCTAATACTTTTGATAAACTGACTTTACCGCGTAAGGGATAGGAAGCATCAACTGCTTTAGCCGATACCAAAGTTTGCTGTGGATTCACAGTACTTAATGACAATGCAACACTATTAAATAAAGTTGTTTTAGCAACAGTTAAACCTAAAGATTGTGCAGTACGTAATACAGTTAAACTAGGTTCGCGGTCAGCACTCACAACAATATCGCCTCCAAGCAGTGCGGCAGCTTCTTGATTAAATAACTGTTGGTATTGATCGGCTGTCAATAAAACCGATAGTTGTGCAGCAATCGCTAAAGCTTGTGCTAACAACATCAAACGTAATGGAACAGTGCGTAAGGCCTGAACCGCTAAACGGTATAAAAAAATAAACTGATACATACAACGACAACCTTACAAATTAAATGCGTATTTAAAACCAACACTTATTTTACGTAAAATCTATAGTTTATAACGTTTTAATCAGTACAAATTGTTATGTAAATGTGTAAATGTATACGCATTCGTGTAGTTAATGACCTCACAAAATAAAAGCCATTAAATGACTTTAAAACAATAGTTAATCTATTTTTTAACCACTTTTGACGTAAAATTTAAATAACAAATAAAAAAGGGGATTATATGTTACTTGAATTTGGATTTAAAAATTTCTTTTCTTTTAAAGAAGGTGCAATTATTTCATATAAATTAGATGATAACTGCCCTAAAAGTATCTCTAATGGAAAAGATTTTTCAACCGCTTTGGTGGTGAAGGGTGCGAATGCTTCAGGTAAAACCAATGTTTTAAAAGCTTTATTTTTCTTTAGCCATTTTATAGCACACTCTTTTAAAAGTGATCCTAATTCAGAAATCCCTGTGGTTAGCCATTTTAATAACCCTAAACCATCAGAGTTTTATGTTGAATTTAAAATAGAGGATACAACTTATTTTTATGAATTGGTCTGTGATAAGTATCAAGTATTTAGCGAAAAACTATTTGAAAAAAATAAGCGTAAAACCCCATTGATTAAACGCACTAACAACAATTTAGTTCACATTCATAAGCGCGAATCACTCAAAAATTTAAGCAGTATTAAAGTGATTAGACCTAATACGTCCATTATCTCTACAGCACATCAATACGGCTTTAAAGATTTGTCCATTTTTTATAATTTTTTTATAAATATAGATTCTAACGTTATACATTATGGATTAGATATTAATCGTACTGATATTAGAACAATATCTGAAATATTAAGTGAAAAGCCAGCTACATTAAAATATATATCCAATTTTATTGCTAGTTGTGGTACAGGCGTTTCAGACATAATGATTAAACACATAATAGATCAAGATAATAAAAAATATTACTTTCCGTTATTTATTTATAATTACAACAATAAAGAAATAACTATTACAGAAAGTTTTGAATCGCAAGGGACTAAATGGCTTTACCAATATTTACCTTTGTATTTTTCAGTGTTAGAACACGGCGGTGTTTTAATTCTTGATGAGTTTGATGTCCACTTGCACCCACATATACTGCCTAAATTAATAGATTTGTTTATTAATCCTGAACACAATCCAAAAAATGCACAGTTATTAATCTCTACTCATGACGATGGCGTATTAAATATATTGGGTAAATACCGTTCTATATTGGTGGCTAAGGAAGAAAACGAAAGCTTTGCCTATCGTTTAGACGAGTTGCCTAGTGATGTAGTTAGAAACGACCGCTCCCTTGTCTCTGCTTATAATCAAGGTAATTTGGGGGGAGTGCCTAAATTATGACTAATAATAAATATACAAACGATAAAAAAGACAAGCTTATAGCCAGTATTTCAAATCAAACAGTACACAATGAACTATTTGACTTAAGACTATTCATAGAAAAACTTGCTATAGATACAGAGGCTATTAAAAAAGAGAATGCTGATGGTTTTGCTGAATTACGTGAATCACAAAAAAAACTTGATACAAGATTAGGCAATCTTGCTAATAATCAAGGTTCAATTGCTGAAGAATTTTTTTACAATACCCTTAAACACAAGCCTGCTTTAGGCGATATTCACTTTGACTATTTGATGCCAAATTTAATTGCGGGACGCAAAGGCAAGCAAAGTGAATATGACATTGTGATGGTCAATGGTACTAGTGTGGGCATTGTAGAAGTTAAATACAAAGCCCATATTAACGACCTTGAGAAAGTACATACCAAAATTAAACGGTTTAAGTGTGATTGTCCTGAATTTAAGGACCATACTATTTATGGTGGAATTGCTGCTTTAAGCGTACCATCTGATGTTATCAAGGCGGCTGAAGCACAAGGTTTATTTGTGTTGCAGCAAAAAGGCGAACATTTACTTGTACAAACTGAAGGTATGAAAGCGTTTTAAGATTTTTTATCGCATATTATTCTATCTACAACAATGACCCTCACCCTTGCTCTACAAACTTGCCACAGCGAAGAAGATGTTAAAGACGCTTATATTAAAGCTTTAGGCCTAACCGCTTTATCCAAAGGTTTAATTGATATTCGTACCGACGAGATTTGGTTTGAAGCCAAAGAAAGTCCTACCCCGCCCGCATTAATGTTTGCACAGCTATTATTTTATGTGCGTGATGCCCATAAAAGAGGCGAAGATATTCCACCGTTTTTAGCCGTCATTGACCGTGAAAAAGCCGCGTTGATGCCCACTAAACACGCGCTAATCTTATTGTCTGATGACAGTATCAAATGGCCAAAGTCCGCTTCACAAGTAACTAAGACCATTGCCAGCCAAATTGCCCCTTATATTGAAGCACATTTTGTGGTTTATAGCATTGCCACTGATGAAATTGAGTTTATTGCTGCGGTTAAAACAGCTATTAAAAGTGGGGCATTCGTTCGCACGTTTATTACGCCTGATAACTTAAAACAAGTCTTTGATAAATGGGTTGATATGGTGGGGCGAGAAGTTATCGGTTTGTCTGAAGTCAATTATGCGTTGGTATTTTTTGCCGATATTATGCACGATGGCAATTGCAAAGTGATGACAGATTTAAGTGCAAGTTTGGCGTATGAAGACGGTAAACCTTTATTTATGCTGCACGACAAGCCCATGAGGTTATCTAGTAGCGAAGGTTATCGGCGGTTTTGGGCGATGTATCACCGCCCGCCTGAAGTTGAACACCGCGAATATTTACTAGCACGACGCGACAGTTTGTTGCCGCTTGATGAACGCAATTTTAAGGGGGCGTATTACACGCCGCTTAAAGTTGTAGACAAAGCTTATGATTTATTAGCCCAAACGTTAGGTAAAAATTGGCAGCAAAAATATATTGTGTGGGATATGTGTTGCGGCGTGGGCAACCTTGAAGTCAAACACAGCAACCATAACAA
>JBEDNN010000023.1:0-61050 GCA_041170585.1 Pseudomonadota bacterium
TCTGTTTGAATATTGAGTTGTTCGCCTTTGCGTTTAAGTACAAATAAACCTTGTGCTTTTGCGGCTTTACTGACATCTTTCGGTACACTTAAAGCAGCAATGCCGCCATAAATAACATAATGTTTAAATTCGGGGCAGTCGCGTTTAAACCGTACAATTTGGGCATGGACTTGGTCAAGGTCATTTATATGGGCTTTATATTTAACCTCTACAATACCGACACTAGTACCATTGACCATCACAATGTCATATTCACTTTGTTTGCCTTTGCGTCCAACAACTAATTGCGGCGTAATTCGGTCAAACTTAATATCGCCTAAAAACGGTTTACTCACCAAACTATTAAAAAAGAATTCTTCAGCGACTGATCCTTGATTACTGGCAATTCCACCACACAAAGTCGTTAGCTTGTCTAATTTAGCATCGGTTTTGGCCATCTGTGCATCGGTTTTAGCCATCTGTGCATCGGTTTTAGCCATCTGTGCATCAGTTTTAGCTTGTGCTGCTTGCAACTTTTCAAAACCTAGATCGGTTTTAGCTTGTGCTATTGCAAGGCTAGCTACTAAATCTTTTAATTCTTGGTCAGTCATAATGTCTTCCTAAGTAAGTGTAGGTTGTTGTATGGTTTTATATAATTTTACGTATTTAAAACATAAAAAAATAAAAATATAAAAGTTTATGATAAATATCAATGGTTGGCTATTATTGTTTATCTAACAATACTGTCGCACAAGCGGCAAAATCAGCAGCATTGTCTATGTCTAAACTGTCATTTTCGTCCATATTTAATGCCCCTATTCGGGTAAGGTTGCTACCAGTAAACCCACCATTATTTATAAACCAAGCTGCATCAAACAGATACAATGCACCATTTGGGCGTACTACTTCTGGCAATTGTTGGCGGTTACTAAAACAATACTCTGGATTTGATAGTGGTATAAATTGACTGTTTTGTAACAATCCCCATTTTAAAATACTGCGTTCAGCAGGCGTAACACCCATAACTAAATCGTAATTTTGAGTGTTAAATAATGTGAGTCCTGCCTGAATATGTGCAGCTGTTCGTAAGGGTGAAGTCGCCTGTAGTAATACTAGTGTACCGCTTAAGCCTTCAGTTTGAATCAAATGTAACAACACAGTTGCCATATCTACCGTGTCACCGCATAAATGCTGTGGGCGAACAATGCAATCCACGGTATTAATAGAGGGGGCGTTTAATACTTCAGCAATATCAGTAGTAATTACAATACGTGATGCCCCTGCGGCTAATGCTGCATTGACTGCATATAAATATAAACACTGCCCATTTAAAGGTAAAATATTTTTATTGGGTAAGCCTTTTGAACCCGCCCGTAAAGGAATAATGGCTGTCCACGGTTTGATTGTTTTTAACATAAAAATAAGGCCTAAAAAATAAAAAGAAGGCTTAAAAAATAAGGCTTAAAAAATAAAGCTTAAAAAATAAGGCTTAAAAAATAAAAAATAAAAAAAATAAAAGTGAAAAGTAAAAAAATAAATCAAGTATTTGGCAATGTACCTGTGTGGTCTAAATTTTTATC
Organism: Pseudomonadota bacterium; assembly: GCA_041170585.1. Lineage (GTDB taxonomy): Bacteria > Pseudomonadota > Gammaproteobacteria > Burkholderiales > Burkholderiaceae_C > JBDLSY01. The sequence goes on from JBEDNN010000023.1 coordinate 1,560, forward strand.
ATGCCGAATATGGTTGTCAAAGACTAAAGTTTGTAAACGTTGATTGGCAATATGGGTATAAATTTGTGTAGTACTAATGTCTGCATGCCCTAATAACAATTGTACGGTTCGTAAATCTGCCCCATGGTTGAGTAAATGCGTAGCAAAAGCATGGCGAATAGTGTGTGGCGAAATTAATGGACTAGGAATACCGACACGCAGTGCATAAAATTTAATCATTTTCCAAAACATTTGCCGTGTCATAGCTTCACCGCCGCGTTGTGTAACGAATAAATCATCACTGACACGGCCTGCTAATAACTCAAGCCGCCCTTGGCTTAAATAAATACTTAACGCATCAGAAGCAGGTATTCCAAAAGGTACAAGCCGCTCTTTGTTGCCTTTACCTGTTACACGCAAAGCATTGTCAGGTAAGCTAATTTCAAAAACTCGTAAACCCACTAATTCGCTAACCCGTAAACCGCTGGCGTACATTAACTCTAGCATAGCCTTATCACGTTGTCCTAAAGCTAGGGTTAAATCTGGAATTTCCAATAAATCTTCTACTTGTTGCTCTGTAAGGGTATTAGGACTGGTACGGTAATATTTAACTGAAGATAAATTGATTTGAGGATTGTCTGTGCGTTGCCCTGTACTGACTAACCATTTAAAAAAACGTTTATGGCTACTAAAATGACGCCGTGCGGTAGCATTTTTTATACCTGTCTGGTAATTTTTGGCATAATAATCGGCCAAATGTGCTTGTGTAGTTTCTAATAGTAATGTGCCTGCCCCGTAAGCATCTAAATATCTTGACAATAACTCTAAGTCGCCACGATAAGCCGAGAGTGTTGCCTTAGATAAGCCGTGTAATAACCATAAGCTATCACAAAAGCCATCTAATATAGTGATATCTTCAGATTTTAAGGGCAATACAACGGGAGGCAGTGCAGGTGGAGAAATAGATAAAGAAAGGTTCATTTTATGATTTTAAAGCCAATTAATATACAGATAGTACCCAATATAACACCGTATACGTGTGATATATTTTGTTGTGTAATTGATAATTTAGGTGATGCAGGCGTATGTTTACGTTTAGCAAAACAATTAGTTAGTCATTATGGATTATCTGTGCGTTTATGGTGTGATGATTTACAATTATTAAGGCGATTAGAGCCAATGCCTTCTAAATATTTAATATTTTACGAATGGGATAAACACACAACAGCCACACCAGCATCTATTGTAATTTGTGGTTTTGGTTGTACATTGAGTGAAGCATATTTACAGTCAATGCTTGCTTTACAAAAACCGCCTAAATATTTACATTTAGAGTATTTGAGTGCAGAAAAATGGGTAGAAACAACACATGCTTTAGAATCTATTCACCCCCGTTTAGGCTTAAAACAATATTTTTGTAATCCAGGCTTTAATCAGCGTACAGGCGGACTATTAATTAATAAAATTAGTAAGAAAAATACAAATTATAAAAACTATAAAGTCTATAAAAATTATAAAGACAATAAAAACTATAAAAATTATAAAGACAATAACCACCTTAGTATTACGACGCATTTAAAAAAGCATCAGCCCAATCACTCTAATCAGTTACAAATATTTTGTTTTGCTTATGATTTACCGCCTTTATACGTATGGATTGCGGCAGTTAAACAGTATGCCAAGCAAATGAATTGTTTGATTAAATGGGTGTTACCACACACTGCTGCCAGTAAAATAGTGTATCAAGCGGTATATGATGAGCCTTTACATCAATATGAGTGCTTACCTTTTTTATCACAAACCGAGTTTGATATTGTTTTAAACACTTGCGATATTGTGTGGGTGCGTGGTGAAGACAGTGCGATGACGGCTATGTTTAGCGGTTTACCAATGTTATGGCAGTTATATCCGCAGACTGATATATACGCAAAAAGCAGCAAGTTAAATGCGTATCTTGACACCGTACAACAAGCGGTTGGCTTAGACAGTGTGTGGGTTGAAGCGATGTATGCAGCTAATGCGGTGTTTAGTGTCTCTGATAAAATAATAGTAAATGAGATAATTAACGTATTTAAAAACTTTTTACAGGCAGCACAACAATCGGCTATTAAACACACCGTTGAATGCGACAAAACTTTAAATCATCAACAATTTGGTAATTATTGTTGTAATAATGTACCTAATTTAATCCATACTATTATTAATTATGTCAGTAATAATCCATAAATTCATAATAATTAGTAGCATTAGTAGCAATATAGCTTTAAAGTACTTAGCCAGTAGTTAATAAATATTTAGTAAATATTTAGAAATTATTTAGTAAATGCGTATTGCATCATTATTTAATGATGGGCAATATATTTATGTTGAAAAAATCAATTAAAATTATAAATTATTTAAGAGTGATAATTTATTAATAAAAAATACCAATTAAAACGGTGTTTAATTACTAAATACATAACATACCTATTTTATTTTTGAAACATTGAAAGAATTTTATGGCTTTAAAGACTGCTCAAGAGTTACGCGTTGGTAACGTGATTATGATTAACACAGACCCAATGGTCATATTGAAAACCGAATACAGTAAATCAGGGCGTAATGCTTCAGTGGTTAAAATGAAGTTAAAAAATTTATTGTCAGGTTCAGGTACAGAATCAGTGTATAAAGCCGATGAAAAATTTGATGTATTACAATTAGACCGCAAAGAAGTCACCTATTCTTATTTTGCAGACCCGTTGTATGTTTGGGCTGATGCAGACTATAACCAGTACGAAGTTGAAAAAGATTCTATGGGCGATGCTTTATTTTATTTAGATGCTGAAATGCCCGCTGAAGTTACTTTTTATGATGGCCGTGCTATTTCTGTAGAGTTACCCACTATGTTAGTGCGTGAAGTCGCTTACACTGAACCTGCTGTACGGGGTGATACATCGGGCAAAGTATTAAAGCCAGCAACTATTGCCCCGACAGATTATATTATTCAAGTGCCAGCATTTGTAGAAACGGGTGATAAAATTGAAATTGATACCCGCACACATGAATACCGTTCACGTGTTAAATAATTAAGCTTTTAAAACAGCCTCTGAACGAGGCTTTTTACACTGTTTTTATACTGTCTATATTACTCATATAAACATTAACGCCGTTTATAAAAATATGACTGCTCATTGTTATCTACACTGTCTATTTATTTATTATAAATAATTGTATCCATTACCTTCATCTTATGAACTCATCTGAATTAACTGCCGTACCTAATTTAAGTAAAGCACAGCAAAAAATGCGAACGCAATACCCGATTATTGCTAAAGAAGGTCGCTTAATTATTGCAATTGCTTTAGCGATAGCTTTGTTGATCCATTACTATATCCCTGCGATTAGTTTGTTGGGGTGGGTACTTTTACTATTTGTAGTGCAGTTTTTTCGTGACCCAATTCGTCTTCCAGCTGGGGGCGATAAAGATATTACATCACCTGCTGATGGCCGCATTGTCGTTGTTGGAGAAGCAATAGATCCTTTACTTAAAATACCTGCTTTAAAAATCAGTGTATTTATGAATGTGTTTAATGTGCATTCAAATAAAGCACCGACAACAGGTACTATTATTAATAGAGAATACCATGCAGGTAGTTTTTTAAATGCTGATTTAGACAAAGCCTCTGAAATGAATGAGCGTTGTGGTATCACCATTAACCGTGCTGATGATGTTAATGTAACTTTTGTACAAATTGCAGGTTTAGTCGCTCGCCGTATTTTAAATTACACTACAGTCGGCGATACCTTAAATAAAGGAGACCGCTATGGTTTTATTCGTTTTGGTTCACGCGTTGATGTCTATTTACCTTTAACTGCTCGCCCACGTGTAGCAGTTGGCGATATAGTGAGTAATAATAGTTCAATTTTAGCTACACTGCTATAGTATACATGTTATAGTAATATATCAGTGTATTGTTATATCAATATATTGATATATTAGTATATTAGTATATTAGTATATTAGTATATTAGTATATATATATTAATATAATTTAAAATTAACAAAGCATTAATACTAATACTATGGTGAATTCTAAAAATAATACCGATTCTGTTGATAATATTATCAATGATACCACCGATATAGACGGTGTATTAGATATAGATGATGACCATGAAATAGTTAATTTACCACGAATGCCGCACCCAGGAATTTACTTAATTCCTAATACGTTTACTTTAGCAGCTTTATTCAGTGCATTTTATGCTATTGTGCAAGCGATGAATAACAATTTTGAATATGCTGCAATTGCGATCTTTGCCAGCTTAGTATTAGATGGAATGGACGGTAGAATTGCTCGTTTAACCAATACGCAGTCGTCTTTTGGCGAGCAATTTGATAGTTTGGCCGATATGGTGTCATTTGGTGTTGCACCCGCTTTGATTATGTATGAGTGGCAACTAAAAAGCTTAGGTAAGTGGGGTTGGTTAGCTGCATTTATTTATGTAGCGGGGGCTGCTATTCGTTTAGCACGGTTTAATACCAATATTAAAGTGGTTGATAAACGCTTTTTTCAGGGTTTACCTAGCCCTGCTTCGGGGGCTTTATTGGCGGGTTTTGTATGGTTAGTCGTAGATTTACGGGTATCTTTACAAGAATATAGGTTAGAAACAGTTTGGGTTGCTTTTATCTTAACTATCTATGCAGGTGTCAGCATGGTGAGCAATGTTCCCTTTTGGAGCGGTAAATCATTGACTTTAAGAAAAAGTTTACCGGTCTGGTCTTTAGGACTGGTTGCATTGATTTTTGTATTAATTTCTAGTAATCCACCTTTAGTATTATTTGGTGGTTTTGTAGTATATGGCTGTTCTGGCTATTTAATTAGTGTTTATCGTTTTATAAAACAATCCTTTAAAAGATCCTTTCAACCTAAAAAGACATTGTTAGTTCAAAATAATCACCCTAAAAATTAAGGCATTGCTACTTTAATATGGTTAAGTCGTATATTTATAATATTTTCTTAGCAAAATAAAGCTTGCCTAAGATAAAAAACACAATAACTATTTTTAAGTAGCAATACCAAAATTAAATTATTTTTTAACAAATACCGTTTAATATTTACCTTTATATTTTCTTATTTAATGATTGTGATAAATCATGCACATTGCCTTAGTCCCTGCTGCAGGTATAGGACAACGGTTTAACATAAATACTGTTAATCAGCGTCCTAAGCAATATACACATTTAAATAAAAAAACAATGCTAGAGCATACGGTACAAGCGTTGTTAAATTTTTCTGATTTCGTACAAATTTTGGTCGTTGTATCACCCGATGATACTGATGCAGCCCACTATTTATCTGCTTTTTTAAATCAGTATTCTGATAGATTAGTACTTAGTTTTGTCGGTGGTGAAACCCGTGCCGCCACAGTAAATAATGGCTTAAAATTATTAATCAAACAAGGGTTTGATGATAATACTTGGATATGGGTTCACGATGCAGCGCGTCCAGCCATTGCTTTGGCACAATTAAATGCCTTAAAGCAAGCATTACTTAATAACAAAATTGGTGCAATATTGGCAACGCCCGTAGTAGATACATTAAAACGTGCGACAACACAATTAACTCAAAATCATATAAATAATATAAATAATATAAATCATTCAATCATTGAAACAGTTTTGCGTCAAAATTTATGGCAAGCACAAACCCCACAATGTTTTGGCTTAAAAGCTTTATCATCTGCTTTAACTGCAGCCCAAGCTGCACACTATACTGTAACTGATGAAGCCAGTGCAATTGAACGGCTAGGGCATCAACCTACGCTTGTTGTAGGGCATATCCATAATTTTAAAGTTACTCATTTTGAGGACGCAGCATTAATGGCTGCTATTTTACGTATGAATACACCAACAACTCACTCTAAAATAGCTATCGGTGAAGGTATGGACGTACACGCTTTAGTAGTTGGGCGTCCTTTGATTTTAGGGGGCGTTACTGTGCCACACCCCAAAGGATTACAAGGTCATAGCGATGCTGATGCTTTGTTACATGCCATTACAGATGCCTTGTTAGGGGCGGCGGGTATGGGAGATATTGGTCGTTTATTTCCAGATACTGATACGCAGTATGCGGGTGCAGATAGCCAGTTGTTGTTAAGCCGTGCTTATCAAATGGTTTCAAAAGTGGGTTGGCGTGTAAATAATGTTGATGCCACTATTGTTGCACAAGCTCCAAAAATGGCAGCTTATATTCCTGCTATGCAAAACAATATTGCACGCTGTTTAAATATTACATCTTCGCAAGTCAATGTTAAAGCTAAAACAAATGAAAAATTAGGTTGGCTAGGCCGTGAAGAAGGGATTGAAACTAGGGCGGTAGTTTTATTATGCGTTGCAAATTAAGCAAATAATATAGTGTATATGTATGTGTATATTATAATAAATAATAAATAAGTAATAAGTAATAAGTAATAAGTAATAATAAATAAGGAGTGTATATGTCAAATATAACACACGCATCAAATATATCAAATATATCAGTCAATACTAAGTTATATGATATGTATGAACAAGATTTATATTTGTGGGGACAAGAACATATTAATCTACTAAAGCAAGGGCGTTTAAATGAAATAGATATAGAGCATTTAATTGAGGAAATAGAAGATATGGGACGCAGCCAACAACATGCAATATATAGTCATCAAGTTAATTTGATTATGCACTTATTAAAGTGGGATTATCAAAGTAATATTCAAAGCCATAGTTGGAAAACTAGTATCCTTAATGCCCGTGTATGTATATCTCGTTTGATTAAAAATACGCCTAGTTTGCAAAGCACACCTTTAAAAAACTTAAACGATGCCTATGAAGATGCGCGTGAACTTGCATCTAATGAGACAGGTTTTGATATTAAAAATTTCCCAATAGTATGCCCCTATACTATAGAAGAGATACTTAATAAAAATTGGTTGCCTGTATCTGACTAAATGAGTAAATAAAAAATAAGTAATATTAATACATCAAATACATTAAACATATTGGTTAATATATATTATAATTAATATATTACAATTACACATTACACATTACACATTACACATTACACATATTAATATACATTAATGAATACACTCACTATAAAAACACATACCGTATTGGTTGTTGGTAATGGCGCACGTGAACACGCTTTGGTATGGAAACTATTACAAAGCTCGCACGTTTCACAGGTATTCATTGCACCGGGTAATGGGGCTTATTTAAATATGCCTCGCGTAACGCAATTATCTATTAAAGTAGATGATGTGTTTGCCTTGACACAAGCCGCACAAACTCACGGCATTACTTTTGCAGTGATTGGCCCTGAAGCCGCTTTAGAAACAGGCATTGTTGATGTTTTGAAAACCATAGGCATTGCCGCATTCGGTCCTAATAAAAAAGCAGCTCAATTAGAAAGTTCCAAAGCTTTTGCTAAATATTTTATGCAAGATGCAGGTATCCCAACTGCACCGTTTGCGGTATTCGCGGATTACGATAAAGCACTTGAATTTATACGGACTAAACCATTTAATCAGCAAGGGGCTTGTGTGGTAAAAGCCGATGGTTTAGCTGCTGGAAAGGGTGTGGCCGTTTGTTTTGATTTATTACAAGCTGAAATAGCTTTAGCCCATATTATGCGTGACCAAGCGTATGGCTTGGCAGGGGCAAGCGTCGTAATTGAAGCCTTATTATCAGGACGAGAGATTTCTATATTGGCTTTTTGTGATGGTAAAACAGTCTCTCGTATGCCCGCAGCCCGCGACCATAAACGTTTATTAACCGGCGATTTAGGCCCTAATACGGGTGGAATGGGGGCATTTTCGCCTGTATTAGACATTACGCCTGATTTATTAACGCAAATAGACCAACAAGTATTTGAACCATTTTTAGCACAACTTAAACAACAACAAATTGACTATTGTGGGGTCATTTATGCGGGATTAATGATCGATACTTTACCCAACGGTGAACATAAAATAGGCGTTTTAGAGTTTAATACGCGGTTTGGTGACCCCGAAACTCAAGTATTAATGGGTTTATTAAATGATGATCTATTGTCTATTATGCAAGCCTGTGTGGCAGGGACATTAGACCGCCGTACAATTCATTGGCATAACTATGCGTGTTTAACCGTAGTTATGGCAGCCAGTGGTTATCCTGATGCCCCATTGGCAGGCAATACAATTAATTTACCCGCACAATTGCCTAACAATGTCGCGATATTTCAAGCAGGTACACTGCTTAAAAATGACCAACTATTGACCGCAGGTGGGCGTGTTTTATCAGTGACCGCATGGGGCGATACCGTTGCGAATGCACGTGATTCAGCCTATACGGTTGTCAATCAAATTTCTTTTCAAGGTGCGCAATACCGCACAGATATTTCTTTAACTCAAGGGCAGCAATAACAATGAATCAAATAACAACTTCAAATGAATCTGAATCTAAATATGCCGCCGCAGGTGTCAGTATTGCCGAAGGAGACCGCGCTGTAGAACTAATGAAAGCAGCGGTTAAAGCCACTTATACGCCTGCCGTATTAGCGGGGATTGGTGCATTTGGTGGCATGATTGATGTGTCTAGCTTGAAAAATATGGCACAACCTGTCTTGGTTGCTTCAACTGATGGTGTGGGTACTAAAACGATGATTGCTAGTGCGATGCAACGCTGGAATACAGTGGGGGCTGACTTAGTTAATCACAGTGTGAATGATATTTTGGTACAAGGCGGTGAGCCTTTATTTTTTATGGATTATGTTGCCGCTGCTAAACTAGATGCAACAAAAGTTGCCGAGATTGTGGGCGGTATGGCCATTGCTTGTAAAACATTGGGCTGTGTATTATTGGGCGGTGAAACAGCTGAAATGCCTGGTGTTTACCACGAAGGACACTGGGACGTTGCGGGTACGATTGTGGGTGTAGTTGATAAGGCTAATGCCCTTGATGGCAGTAAAATTAAAGCAGGTGATGTCTTATTAGCTTTGCCTTCAAGTGGTTTACATACCAATGGTTACAGTTTGGCACGTTATGTATTAAAAGATTTAGATTGGACTATTCCTGTTCAAGAATTAATGGCACAGGGGAAGATACCCACTTATACTGATTTAACGCCTGCACAACAAGCACAAATCCACCATTCATTGGGTGATTTATTGTTGGCGGTTCATGTAGCTTATTTGCAGCCTTATAAACAGTTGTTAGCAGCGGGTGTAGCGATTCACGGTATGGTACATATCACTGGAGGTGGTGTAACAGAAAATGTACCCCGTGTGTTGCCTGAAGGTTTAACGGCACACATTAATTTTGGTTCATGGGCAGTGCCTTTGATTTTTGAATTAATCGCCCGTATTGGTCAAGTGAGTCGTACTGAACAAATGCAAGTGTTTAATATGGGTATTGGTATGTTAATTGCTGTACCACAAACTGATATTGTCAAGGCTCATACGGCTTTAGGTGAGGGGTTTATTTATACGGTGGGTCAAGTATCGCCTCGTTTGGCTGATATGTCAGCGGTTAATATTGTAGGTTTATAACATGACAGGGCAGTCAATCTCCGCGAAAGGTATGCCTGCCTTACACCCCCGTTTATATAAAATTGTTGTACTCATTTCAGGCAGTGGTAGCAATTTAAAAGCTTTAATTGATGCCCAAGCCGTGGGGCAGTTAGGCAATACTGAAATTATTGCGGTACTGAGTAACCGTACCAATGCGGGTGGCTTAAAGCATGCCAATAATGCGGGTATCGCAACAAATATATTTAATTTAAATGCTTTTTGTGGCGGTAAAGAATACATTACACCTGATTTACGTAGGGCTTATGATACGGAATTAGCCTCAATATTAAACGCATTTAATGCCGATTTAATTGTTTTGGCAGGCTGGATGCACATTTTTAGCGCTGATTTTTTAAACCATATTATTCCGCCTGTGATTAACTTACACCCTGCATTGCCAGGGCAGTTTGCAGGCGCGCATGGTATTGACGACGCTTATGCTGCTTGGAAAGCGGGTCATATTACGCATACAGGGTGTATGATTCATGAAGTCATTGAAGAGGTTGATGCAGGTAAAGTGATTGCAACAGAAATAGTGCCGTGTATTGCAGGAGATACTTTAGATGATTTAAAAGAAAGAATACACGTTGCTGAACATATATTAATTGTTCGGGCAGTCCGTGAGTATTTTTTATACTATAAATAAGTATAAGTATCAGTGAATATAAAATAAGTATAAATATAAGTATAGGTATAGATAAGTTGTAATATCTATTTAAATATTTTTGAATAAAAGAAGTGGTTAATGTGAAGCAAAATAAATTATTTGATACGATTTTTGATGCTGATAGTATAGAAGATAAGAATATGCTTCATTTAAAGGAATGGCGTTTCATTGACTTATTTGCGGGTATTGGTGGTATACGTTTACCTTTTACTGAATTAGGGGCTCAGTGTGTGTTTACTTCAGAATGGGATAAGCATGCACAACAAACATATTTACAAAATTACGGGCATTTACCCGCAGGTGATATTACTCAAATTAACGAAATAAATATTCCAAATTTTGACTTGTTATTAGCAGGATTTCCGTGTCAGCCTTTTTCGAATGCTGGATATAAAAAAGGCTTTGAAGACACACGCGGAACATTGTTCTTTGATATATGTCGCATTATTAAACAACATAAACCTAAAGTATTATTACTTGAAAATGTTAAAGGATTTAAAGGACACGATAAGGGTAAAACCTTTCAAATTGTGATTGATTCTTTGTCTGATTTAGGTTATTCAAGTTATCATCAAATCTTGAATGCTAAACATTTTGGTGTACCACAAAATAGAGAGCGGATTTTTATTGTATCTTTTTTAAATACGTATTATCAACACAATGAACAGTTTTATTTTCCACAATCAATAGATAATTCAACAAAGGTATCTGATATTTTAGAACCAAAACTTATTGATTCAAAATACACTCTGTCTGATAAATTATGGGCTGGGCATCAGCGGCGTAAATTAGCACATAAAGCCAATGGTAATGGCTTTGGATATTCATTATTTAATAGTGATTCCAGTTATACCAGTACTATTTCAGCAAGATATTATAAAGATGGTTCTGAAATTTTAATTGAACAAGCTAACAAAAATCCAAGAAAACTAACACCGCGTGAAGCCGCCCGTTTACAAGGATTTCCAGATAGTTTCAAGCTGCCATTGAGTGATAACCAAGCCTATAAACAATTTGGAAATTCTGTAGCAGTCCCTGTAATTCGTGCGATTGCCAAACAAATTGCATTAACTAATTATTTCTATTGTGAATTAAAAAAATAATAACAATCAATAACAATTAATAATAAACATTAATAATAAATAATTTATGAAAGCAAATGAAACTAAAGTCAATGAGTTTTTAGCAAAAAATAAAATTGCGTTTACTATTCCAGTTTATCAAAGAAATTATGATTGGACAGTGTCGCAATGCAAACAATTGTTTTACGATGTGATTGAAGTGGGGCAAGATGAGCAAATTAATGCACATTTTATTGGTAGTATCGTCTATGTTCACGATGGTATTTATAGTGCATCAGGTTTAAGTGAATTGACTATTATTGATGGGCAGCAACGGCTAACCACTATCACTTTAATGTATATTGCACTTTATCAACTTGCAAAAAAAATAAACAACGAAGCATTAGCGGCTGAAATCAGTGAGACGTATTTGATTAATAAGTTTTTGCCTGAAGAACAAAAAATAAAATTAAAACTCACTGAAAATAATAAAGCAGCACTTCAACATATATTAAATTCGTTTGATGGCGAAACGTTTAAAAGCTATTCTAGAATTATTGAGAATTTTACTTATTTTAAGTCGGTTATTAATATAAATAATTTTGAAATTGTTCAACGCGGACTTTCAAAATTAATGTTTGTAGACATTGCGTTAGATAGAGAAAAAGACAATCCGCAAAGAATTTTTGAAAGTTTAAATTCAACAGGGCTTGAGTTGTCTCAAGCCGATTTAATCAGAAACTATATTTTGATGGGCTTAAAACCTGAAGATCAAGAACGAATTTATAAGCAATATTGGCAAGTCATTGAAAAATATGCAACAGATGAAATGACTAATCAAACAAAAATATCAGAATTTATTCGTGATTACTTAACGCTTAAAAATAAAGAAATTCCAAATAAAGACAAGGTATATGTTGAATTTAAAAAGAAAAATCCGACTTCTAACATTGAACAATTAGAATATGTTTTGAGGGAATTAAAATCTTTAGTCAAGCATTACAATAAATTACTTAATCCAAAAAATGAATCAGATAAACATATACGTATACAGCTTGAGTATATGAATAGATTAGAAATAAATGTTGCATTTCCTTTTTTAATCAAAGTGTATGAAGATTTTGCAATTCAAACGATTGATAAAAATACTTTTATTTTAGTGTTATCCACGGTTCAATCTTTTGTGTTTAGGCGTTTTATTGTGGGTTTGCCGACCAATGCACTCAATAAAATATTTATGGGCTTATATGACAAAGTAGAACCTAATAACTACTTATCTTCAATTCAAAAGTACTTGTTACAAAAACCAGGCGTACAGCGTTTTCCAAAAAATAATGAAATAATAAAAGCACTTGAAGAGAAAGATGTTTATAACATTAAACCTAAAAACCGTACTTATTTATTTGAACGGCTTGAAAATTTTCAAAACAAGGAATTAGTGATTATTGAAGGCAATACTGATATTACGATTGAACACATTTTTCCACAAAATCCTGACCCACAATGGAAAATTGAGCTAGGTATAGAAGAATACAATTTAATTAAGGATTGTTATCTTAATACCATTGGGAATTTAACTTTTTCAGGCAACAATGGAAAATTGAGCAACAAACCTTTTCTTGATAAAAAAGAAATGAATATTGATGGTAAAGAACAAGGTTACACATTTAGCCGACTTTGGTTAAACAGAGGCTTAAAAGAAAAAACACAATGGAATCAAGCTGCAATTAAAGAACGAGCCAGCATTATTACAAAACGCTTCATAAACATTTGGTCTATTCCTGATATTGATATTGCACTTGAAGAAAAAAATGATGAGATTAATATTTTTGATGCTGAAGATCCAAAACATAAAAAATTAGAATACGCTACGTTTTGCGGTCAAAAAATAGAATCTAAAACTGTGACTGAATTTTATGTTGCTATTATTCAAAAGCTATTTGAATTACAACCCGAATCATTTATTGAGACAGACTTAGGCCGTAAGCTAAAAATATCATCAAATATTAATGACTACGGCAATTTAAAATACGCACAATTACCAAACAACTATTTACAAAATAACTATTTTATCCTTACAAATACCAGTAGTTCTGATAAATTTGAAAAAATTAAATACACTTTAAGTGTATTAGGTTTTGAAGACAAGTTAATGATTAAATATGAAGATTAAATATGGTAATTAAATTACCTTTAAAATAATTACTTAATTACTTACCTAACTACTTCCTTCTTCTTATTTTTATTTTTTGTTGTGATGGGTTGATTATTTATGCTTAATACTTTTAAAAAACGGCCTTACAATTTTTCACCGGGGCCTGCTGCATTGCCGCAATCTGTTTTAGAACGTGCGGCCAGCGAGATGCTTGATTACCGTGGGACAGGTATGAGTGTGATGGAAATGTCGCATCGCAGTCAATTGTTTATGGATATCTACCACCACGCCCACGACAGTATACGTAAACTGTTGAACGTGCCAACTAATTATCGCATTTTATTTCTTCAAGGTGGTAGTATCGGTGAAACGGCTATTGTCCCACTTAATTTGCTGGGCAATAACTCGCAAGCCGATTATGTGATTACGGGTAATTGGAGTGAAAAAGCCTATAAAGAGGCTAAAAAATATGGTGATATTCATATAGCAGCCAGTAATTTAAACCCTTTAACTACACCAACACAGCACCTAGCAGCAGGTACTTATATGCCTGCGGTAGACACTTGGCAAATACGCTCTAATAGTGCTTATGTGCATTATTGTGATAATGAAACTATTCAAGGTTTGGAGTTTTTTACGCCGCCTAACACGGGCAATGTGATTCAGGTTGTAGATGCTTGCAGCAACTTATTTAGCCGTCCAGTGGACATTTCGCGTTATGGGGTGGTGTATGCCAGTGCTCAAAAAAACATTGGTCCAGCAGGCTTAACTGTAGTCATTGTGCGTGATGATTTATTGAATCAAGCCCAGCAGCAGTGTCCTAGTGCTTTTAGCTACCGTTTGGCCGCTGATAATGACAGTATGTACAACACGCCGCCTACTTATGCTTTGTACATGGCAGGTTTAGTCTTTGATTGGATGGTTGAACAGGGCGGGTTAGTGGCACTGGCACAACAAAATGATGCCAAAGCAGCTTGTTTATATCAAGCTATTGACAATAGCCATTTTTATGAAAACCGCATTGATGTCACTTGCCGTAGCCGTATGAATATTCCATTTTATTTGGCAGATGAGTCTTTAAATGACGCTTTTTTAGCAGGTGCTCAAGATGCAGGATTGCTACAATTAAAAGGTCATAAAATAGTCGGCGGTATGCGTGCGTCTTTGTATAACCCAACGCCAATTGAGGCCGTACACACGCTTATTGCGTATATGCAAACATTTGAAAAAAGCAAAACATAGATTAAAAATAAAAACATGAATTATCGGTAGTGGTGAAACCATAAAATGACATAAAATGATTTCAGTAAGCCGTTTATGGGTTTGTGTTGTGTTAAGAACGCAGTTTATAACTGGTGCTTAACATACGTAAAGCAACACCACTACACACCATTAAAGCAACCAGTCCTGCACTTAGACTAAGCCACGGCTTAATGTCGCTAATACCAAAAAATCCAAAACGAAATCCATCAATTAAGTAAAACAAAGGGTTAGCATGTGAAATAGTTTGCCAAAAGGCAGGTAGACTATTGATGCTATAAAATACACCTGACAAAAATGTAGCAGGCATAATAATAAAGTTTTGAAACACAGCCATTTGGTCAAATTTTTCAGCCCATAATCCTGCGATAACGCCCAGGCAACCCATGATAGCACTGCTAAGTAGGGCAAAAGTGAGTACCCACAAAATATTGTATAGGGGCAATTGGCTAAAAAATAAAGTACATATCCCAACTCCAACCCCAACTGCCAAACCACGTACCATTGATGCCCCCACATAAGCGATAAAAAACTCCCAATGTGCTAAAGGTGGCAACAGCATAAACACCATATTACCCATCACTTTACTTTGAATTAAGCTAGATGAAGCATTGGCAAAGGCGTTTTGTAAAATACTCATCATAATTAAACCGGGAATAAGAAAGGCGGTATAGCCTATATTAGGATAAACCTCCACACGATTTTCTAATACATGGGCAAAAATCATTAAATACAGTACAGCAGTTAAAATAGGTGCAGCAACTGTTTGAAAGGCAACTTTCCAAAAACGTAGTATCTCTTTTCGAAACAAAGTGTACGAAGCAACCGTATTAAATGGGTTCATAAATTAATTCCTTGGTATAACTATAAGCTAGATGATGAATCTAATGAAACGATTGAACCCGGTAAAATATGCCCGCCCAATGCAATTAACTGTTTAACCAACGGGTCTTGATTAAAGGCTTGTTCGGCTTCGGTTTGTCGTTTAGTGTGTTCTGTTGCTGCATGGGCAGCGGCGGTATGCCTTAAAATTGTATTGGCTTGATTCGCAATCTCAACAACATTCACATGCAATATATAGGCTAAGTTTGATACTGTGCGTAAAGCTTCTTGTACACGGGCAACGATTGCAGCGTCAGCCATTTGTTTTGATGATAATATCAAATAAATATTAAGCCCATCAATACGGCTACAAGCACTTTCACGGGCGGTCATGCGTGCCAATGCGGTTAAAGGTAAACTATTAGCAATCGCTGGCCACTGTTCGGGTGTGTTGAGTATAAATTTACTGATAATTTTATCTGTGGCTACTGCTGGCTGGTGGGGTGTTGTGATTTGGGAATTAACGCTTATAACAGCATCAGGTTGATTTTTTTTTATTGAATCAGCGGCTAATAAAGACAAAGGAGGAAGGTTTACAGGAGAGGATAGCGTCTGTGTATTGGGCTTTGAAGGTGTACTATGCGGAGCAAATATTTGCATTCGCAGCAAAGGCATAGCTAAGGCAGCGTAATCATTGGGGGCATAAGCAATATCTGTTTGTGCTTTTGTAGCAATGCCATAAATAAGGTGTAGATGCTCGGGAGTAAATTGACTTAATAAACTTGCTAAAGCAGGGTCTATGATGGGTTGCCCATTTGATTTTTGCGAAGATTGTTCATAAATAGCCAATCGACTGGCAATATTGGCTATTTCATCTAAAATATTTGCAGTCGGTACGCCAGCATCTAATAACAATTGTGCTTGTGATAAAACCATAGACATATTACGGGTTGCTAGTTGGTGCATTAAGGTATAAATACCTGACGTGTCCGCAACACCTAACATTTGATGCACTGCTTCAGCCAGTACTTGTCCTGAACCATAAGCAATGGCTTGGTCTAAAATAGACAGTGCATCGCGCATACTGCCTTGTCCTGCTTTAGCAATAGCACTTAAAGCCAATGGTTCTGTGGGAATTTTTTCAGCCAGTAAAACGCTTGCTAAGTAATCACTAATTTGTATAACCGTCATGGGTTTCAAAATAAACTGTAAGCAACGCGACAATACAGTTACTGGAATTTTTTGTGGGTCAGTCGTGGCTAAAATAAACTTTAAATATTCGGGCGGCTCTTCTAATGTTTTTAACATTGCGTTAAACGCGGTGTTAGACAACATGTGAACTTCGTCAATCATATAGATTTTATAGCGTCCCCGTACAGGAGCATACGCAGCACGGTCTAATAAAGCAGACATATCATCAACGCCACGATGGCTGGCCGCATCCATTTCAATATAATCAGTAAATACACCTGCATCAATGTCAAGACAACTGCTGCATTGACCACAGGGCGTGGCCGTGATGCCTGTTTCGCAATTTAAAGATTTAGCTAAAATACGTGATAAAGTTGTTTTTCCGACACCGCGAGTACCCGTAAATAGGTAGGCGTGATGTAACCGCTGGCTGGTTAGTGCGTGGCTTAAGGCTTTAACAACATGCTGTTGACCAACTAATTCTGAAAAGCCTTGTGGGCGCCATTTGCGGGCAAGGACTTGATAAGTCATGGGCGAATTGTGGGGATTAGTAAAAGGGGCAAGCCTTGGTCTCGGCACGATCGCATCGTGGTGAGCTGCTTGGTTTCCCACCTGACCCGTTGCCACGACTTGCTCTGCGAGGAGGCTTGCCTTAACCAATATTTTATACTATATAACATCATTTATGTAAGTTATGTTATATTTACTTGAGTATTAAACTCAAATATTCTTCAAATACCCCTTAAATATGCTTTAAATACTTCCTAAGTGCTTCTTAAATATTTGCTTCTTAAGTATTTAAAAAGAATTTAAAAAGTATTTAATTTAACTTTAATTCAAAGTTTAACTTTAATTCAAAGCATACCAATGCCTTGGCGTGCTAATTTATCAGCGAGTTCATTGCCTATATTGCCTGCATGGCCTTTTACCCAATGTAGCCGTAATACGTGCCGTTGTTGTGCGTAGTCTAAGTTTTTCCACAAATCTTCATTTTTAACAGCTTGTTTAGCCGCAGTCTTCCAGCCTCTGGCTTTCCAAGCGGGTAACCATTCGGTTAGGCCTTTTTGTACATATTGCGAATCGGTATAGACGTCAATGCTACACGGGTGTTTTAAAGCATTTAAAGCTTGAATCACGGCCATTAATTCCATACGATTGTTAGTCGTATGAGCCTCACCACCGCATAACTCTTTGCTATGACCGGTATCATTTGAAAGCCAAACACCCCAGCCACCTTGACCTGGATTGCCACTACAGGCTCCGTCGGTGTATGCGATGACGTGGGGTAAATTAATGTGAGTTGTTGTCATAAAAATATAATTTTAAAAAATATAATTTTAAAAAACTTAATTTTGAAAAACTAAGTTTTGAAAAACTAAGTTTTGAGTTATAAGCGTTAAGTTAGTCATTAACTATTATGTATTAATTTTATGTATTAAAAGTATTAAATGTATTAAATATATTAATTGTTAATTATTAATTGTTATAGGTTTATCAGTATTAGCAGCAGTAATAGCAGCAGGCTGTAGTAAATGGTCTAATAATGAATGTTGCCGTATAACTACTTGACGTGTATCAGTGACAACACGCTTGACAACACGTAATGCAAATATATTTGCACCCTGTGGCCACCAACGTTCGCCTGCTTTGTCTAGCCACGCTAAACGATTAAATAGTTTAAAGTGTTGCGTCATAGGCCGCCATTGCCCAAAAGCACCACGGTCTGGATATAAATTCAATAGTTGCATCCAATCTAGTAAACACCGTCTAGTTAGCCATTGATGGCGGTGTCCTAGTTTAATATGTCCCGCTTGTAGTCCTAAAAAGCTATGTGGATTAAATGCAGTAATTGATAAATACCCACCCGCCCTTAAACATCGGTGTGCTTCTCTTAAAATGCTATGCGGATTATCTGAAAATTCAAGCACGTGTGGTAAAACAATATAATCCAATGAATCATCATCAAAAGGCCAATGGTGTAAATCTACTAAAATATTGACTGGATTTTTTTGATTAGGTGATAATGAACGGCATATTTTCTCTTGAGAGGCACTGTCCATACGTAAAATATGGGGAATAGAACTGTGCTCTAATAAATGAAGGGCATTTAACTCCAAAGTTACGGCATAATACCCAAATACATTTTCACTAAATGTATTTAAAATTTTTTGTTCCCAAGCTAATTGTGCTAGCCCTGATGCACTGGTCCAATATGGGCTTGTTTGGCGAATATGCCATAGCGATGTGGGCATAGTATTTTATTCCTTTAATCTTGGCTACTAAGACTGACTACCCTATAATTTTAACGACGATTGGATATTTTATTATGAAATCATTACCCCCTAGTTTACAAGCTACCACTGATGAATATCAAAGTACCGCTAGAAAATCACGTGAAAGCTGGCAGTTACTTGGAATTATGGCAGAGTTTGTTGAAGCCACCGAGCAAATGGCGAGTGTTCGTCCAGCGGTAAGTATTTTTGGTTCAGCCAGAACGCCTAAAGATAACCCCGATTATCAACTTGCCATTGATATTGCTAGACAATTAAGTGATGCGGGTTATGCAGTGATTAGTGGCGGTGGTCCAGGGATTATGCAAGCAGCCAATGAAGGAGCATTTGCAGGGGCATCGCCCAGCGTCGGTTTAAATATTGAGCTGCCACACGAGCAACACGGCAATCCATTTCAAAACATTGCACTTAAATTTCGGCATTTTTTTGCTAGAAAAGTAACCTTTGTAAAATATAGCAATGCCTTTGTAGTGATGCCAGGCGGGTTTGGGACTTTAGACGAATTAACGGAAGTATTAACCTTAATTCAAACAGGAAAAAGCCGTCATACGCCAATTATTTTAGTGGGCAGTGAATTTTGGCACGGTTTTTGGACATGGTGTAATACTATGCTGGCTGGACGAAAGCTAATCGGTGAAAAGGACATGGATTTAATGCACATCACTGACAGTGCCGATGAAGTCTTGTCTATCATTCAAAATTTTTATGCCACGCGTAGCCATGCACCCACAGAAGAAGAACGGGCTAGATTGTTGAAGCTTTAAAATATAGGCTTATATAGAATATAGGCTTATATAGACTTAATTTTTTGATTTAAGTTTCATTTTAAGTTTTGTTTTAAGTGTCGTTAAATAAGCTAAAAACTGAACTGATGCAAAACTTAAAGGCGTATCGGAGTATTTAAATGCAAACAATGACATTAAATGAAGCGTATAGCAAAGACTTATACCTTTGGTCTCAAGAGAATGCAAGACTTTTGAAAGAAAAACGTTTTGATGAAATAGACCTGACACATTTGATTGAAGAAATAGAAGATATGGGACGCAGTGAGCAACGAGGGATTTATAACCATCAAGTTAATTTGATTATGCACTTACTAAAATGGGATTATCAAAACAACATTAAAAGTAAAAGTTGGCGGGTTAGTATTGTTAATGCTAGGTTGGCTATAGCAAAACTAATTAAAGACAATCCAAGTTTGAGGGCTTTGCCTGCTGACGATTTAGGCGATGCTTACGCTTATGCCCGTGAGCTTGCAGCATCTGAAACAGGCATAAATTTAAACAAGTTTCCTCCTGAATGCCCTTATACGGTAGAGGAAATACTCATGAAAGACTGGTTTCCTGATGTTTAAATTTGTTTGATGTATTGAGAGTTTATTATAAAACAGCCCACATAATACTTATATTGTATGGGCTAGTTGTTAAAGCTTTAAGTAATCTTTTTTGCCTTTTAAAAATTTATCGTTATTTATATAAAGAATAAATATTTTTTTAAAAAAAGGAAAATCTGTATTATTAAATTGTCTACATTGATTGCTTAGTTCAATTAATATTAATACCCAACGTCTGATTATCTTTAATACATATAATTTTCTATACTCAGAGATTGCTTGAAAGTTACCCATTCCTAAACTCATATCTTTAAATGTATTTATTGATTTGCCATCTTCTGATGAAAATAACACAACTGAATTAAAATATATTTCTGAATATATATATGCTAAGGTAGCAAGTTTTTCTTGTTTATCTTTTGATATATATATTTTAAATAAATTATCATCTATATTAATACACCAATTAGATATTGGATCATTTTTTTGTGTCGTATTAGTTAAATGATCAATATTAGAATATCTATCACCCATAGCAAAATCATCTAATATATTTAATATATTTTTTTCAATAGGAGTCTGTATTTCATTTAAATATAAGCTAGATTTTAGATTGTATTCAATTATGAATGAATCTATTTTTTTATTAATTTCTACTAATTTATGACCATATTTTTTAAGATGTTGTTTTTCTGGAAATTTATTATTATTTTTAAGGTAAAAATCTAAAATTAAACATAGTTTACCAATTCTTTCTAAGCCTATTGATAAACTATTAAACGCTTGAAAATACATTCCTTTGTTTCCGTAATTTGCTTTACGAATTTGATTAATACCTGATCCCAGTAACTGATTAGTAAAAAGAGCCTCTGTTTGTAAAGCTAAAAAAGTAGGACTAGAATCCATCACTGGCACGCCTCGCATTCTTCAAAGCCGACATCACCAGGGCGGGTCATACAGACTGCCCCTTCGGCATCAGGCATTACCGCTTGCGCTCCAAACCCCGCCGTGGCACTGGTAGCCATCACATTGCCTTTATTAACATTGTTAGATACCGCATTGAGTTCACCGCCACGCCCTGTAGACATTTCAGCATCAGTTGCCCCCAAAGTACGTAAATAATACGTCGTTTTTAAACCGCGTAACCATGCTAATTTGTAGGTATCATCTAATTTTTTACCGCTGGCTTGGGCAAAATATAAGTTTAGCGATTGTGCTTGGTCTATCCATTTTTGGCGGCGGGCTGCCGCTTCAATAATCCAGCTGGGGTCAATTTCATACGCCGTTGAATATAAAGCACGTAATTCAACAGGCACGCGGTCTACTTTAGCAAGGCTGCCTTTAAAGTATTTCAAATCGGCCACCATTACATCGTCCCATAAATCTAAACGCTTTAAATCACGTACCATAAATTCGTTTACATCAGTAAACTCGCCCGATAAATTAGATTTGACATACAAGTTTTGATAAGCAGGTTCAATACAAGCCGATACGCCAATAATATTGCTAATCGTTGCAGTGGGGGCAATCGCAACACAATTACTGTTACGCATACCGTCTTTGGCAATTTTTGTACGCAACGCGTCCCAATCCAAAGTACTTGAACGGTCTACTTCAACATAGCCACCGCGTTCTTTGGATAGCATATCTAAGGTATCTTGTGGCAAAATACCACGGCTCCATAAACTGCCTTCGTAGCTTTCATAACGCCCACGTTCAGCCGCTAAATCAGACGATGCCCAATAAGCGTTGTAGCACACAGCTTCCATGCTGGTATCGGCAAATGCAATGGCTTCATTGGATGCATAAGGAATCTGCATTGCGTGTAAACAGTCTTGAAAGCCCATAATACCCATACCTACTGGGCGATGACGCATATTACTGTTTTTTGCTTTGGCAACAGGGTAAAAGTTAATATCAATGACATTGTCCAGCATACGCATAGCCGTTTTAATGGTACGCTTTAGTTTTTTAATATCAATGCCTAACACTTTACCTGTAGCGTCTTTCTTTAAATGTTGTAATAAATTAATTGAACCTAAATTACAGACGGCAATTTCATCATCACTGGTATTTAAAGTAATTTCGGTACATAAATTTGAACTGTGTACGATACCTACATGCTGTTGTGGGCTACGAATATTGCAGGGGTCTTTAAACGTAATCCATGGGTGTCCTGTTTCAAACAACATACCCAACATTTTTCGCCATAACTGTAAAGCAGGAATACGTTTAAAAACGTCTAAACGGCCTTCGTTGCAATCGCGTTCATACTGTAAATAGGCTGTTTCAAAGGCTTGCCCGTACTTGTCGTGTAAATCAGGGCAGTCGCTGGGGCTAAATAAAGTCCATTCACCGCCTTCAATCACCCGTTTCATAAACAAGTCTGGAATCCAGTTAGCAGTATTCATATCATGGGTACGACGGCGTTCATCGCCTGTATTTTTACGTAATTCTAAAAACTCTTCAATATCTAAGTGCCAGCTTTCCAAATAACAACAGACTGCACCTTTACGTTTACCACCTTGATTAACCGCAACTGCCGTGTCATTGACGACTTTTAAAAACGGTACAACGCCTTGACTTTGTCCATTAGTACCTTTAATCCAGCTGCCCATCGCACGAACGGGTGTCCAGTCGTTGCCTAAGCCGCCAGCAAATTTAGCCAGTAAAGCGTTTTCTTTTAAAGCCTCAAAAATACCTTCTAAGTCATCGGCTACTGTTGTTAAATAACAGCTAGACAACTGGCTACGTAATGAACCGCTATTGAATAAAGTAGGGGTTGATGACATAAAGTCAAATGATGACAATAAGTTATAAAACTCAATCGCACGGTCTTCGCGTTTATCTTCTTTGAGTGCTAAACCCATTGCAACCCGCATAAAAAATGCTTGTGGCAGTTCAATACGGCGTTTTTGAATGTGTAAGAAATAGCGGTCATATAAAGTTTGTAAGCCTAAATAACTAAACTGTAAGTCGCGCTGGGCTTCTAAAGCAGCACCTAATTTAAGCAAATCAAATTCAGCCAATGCGGGGGTTAATAAATTAGCTTGAATGCCCTGGGCAATGTACGCAACAAAATAGCTTGGATAACGGCTAGCCATCGCTTCATGGGCAACTTCTTCGCCTAATACTTCATGGCGAATCGTGTGCATTAATAGCCGCGCTGTGACTCTAGTATAGTCTGGGTCTGTTTCAATTAAACTACGTGCCGCTAAAATACTGGCTTTGTGAACTTCGGCAAGCGGTACGCCATCATAAATATCCCGCAATGTTTGCGTCAAAATAGCGTCAGGATTGACGTGGCTGCCTAATCCAGCACAAGCACTCACCATTAAGTCGTGTAAATAATTTAAATCTAAAGGACGCAACGTGCCATTGTCTAAAACATTTAGTTTAGGTGCAGACGCTTTGAGCTTTGAACTGCGTTCTTTGGCTTTGGCTTTGGCGGCACGTTCTGCCGCGTGTTTTTCACGGTACAGTACAAAGGCACGGGCGACAGCGGGTTCACCAGTACGCATTAAACTCAATTCAACTTGGTCTTGAATATCTTCAATGTGCATCGTACCACCTGAAGGGCGGCTGCGTAATAAAGCCGTAATAACGGCTTGGGTAATTTCACTCACTTGTTCACGTACCCTTGCACTGGCTACGCTTTGCCCACTATTGACGGCTAAAAAAGCCTTAGTAACGGCTAAACCAATTTTGGCAGGTTCAAATGCCATCACAGCTCCATTACGACGAATCACATGGTAATGGTCATAGGTTTCTTGTTGGTTATTGGGCGTATTGAGTAAATGAACGCCGCCTAAATGGCTGGGTATTTGGTGGGTGTGATTGGCTTGTAAGTTTGACGGGGTATTTGGCATTACATTTCCTGTAGATATTTATTGTTTATAATATTATGTATTGTTTTTATAAGTTAATTATAATATTTATTATATTATTTATATTATTTATATTATTTATATTATTTATATTTAATCTTGAATCGGTTTCGCTATACAGTGTAAAGGGTGTTGATTACTTTTAGCAAACATCAGTACTTGTTTAACTTTAGTCAAAGCAATATCTTGAGTATATATACCACAAACGGCTTGACCGTTTTCATGGACGGCTAACATAATTTCTATTGCTTCTTCTTGTTGCTTGCTAAAATATTTTTTTAATACTAATACTACAAAATCCATAGGTGTATAGTCATCATTAATCAGTGATACTGTATAGTGAGCCGGCGGTTTTAATAATTCGTACTCATCTTCATACTCTAATAATTCAACACCATGACCTTCTTCGTCATAAAAGTAGGGTTGTTGGGCATTATTATTTTGATCGTTGTTGAAAATTTTATTCATAATGATTAAATATGATTAAATATGTTTTATATAAATTGTTTAATATTAATACAATGTAATATTAATACAATTATTAATACAATATATTTTTAATATTATTAGTATAATACATATTATATATTAATACTAATATATTAATACTAATATATTAATACTAATATAGTTATAATAAAAAAGGGCAAAAATAATGATTTTGCCCATGATAATTATTAATTATTTTTAATATAATATATTTTAATATTGATTAATATAGGTAAATTAAATTATTATTTTATAATAAATAATGTGTTATATTATATATTATATATTATATATTATATATTATATATTGTTATACCTTATAGTATAAATAAACAAATTTTTATATCATCTCAATGGCCAAAGCAACCGCTTCGCCACCACCAATACACAAAGTAGCAATACCTGTTTTACCACTTGTTTGACGCAATGCACCAATAAGCGTGGTTAAAATACGCGCTCCACTCGCACCAATTGGGTGTCCTAAAGCACAAGCACCGCCATGAATATTCACTTGTTGATGAGGAATGTTTAACTCATGCATCAGTGCCATAGTTACAGTTGCAAAGGCCTCATTAATTTCCCATAAATCGACCTGGCTTTTGTCCCAACCTGCTTTAGCCAGTACTTTATTGACTGCACCCAGTGGGGCAGTTGTAAACCATTCTGGATCTTGGGCATGGGTTGCATGTGAAACAATTTTTGCTAATGGTTTTAAGCCTTTAGCCTGTGCCGTACTGGCACGCATTAATACTAAAGCAGCAGCACCATCACTAATACTACTGGCATTGGCAGCAGTGATTGTGCCGTCTTTTTTAAATGCAGGGCGTAGACTTGGAATTTTTTCTAGTTTGGCTTTTAACGGCTGTTCATCTTTGTCTATAGTAATATCGCCGGTTTTGGATTTTAATATAACGGGAGCAATTTCCCACTGAAAATGGCCTTCGTGGGTTGCAGTAACGGCACGTTGAGTGCTGGTGATAGCAAAGGTATCTTGTGCTTCACGTGTAAAACCGTATTTTTCATTACATTTTTCAGCAAATACACCCATAGCAGTACCACGGGAATACGCATCTTCTAGGCCATCCATTGCCATGTGGTCATAAACCGTCGTTGCACCGTAACGGTAGCCCTTACGAGAATTTAACATTAAGTGCGGTGCATTGGTCATTGATTCCATACCACCTGAAATTAACACATCTGCACTGCCTGCAACAAGCATATCGTGTGCCAACATCACTGATTTTAAACCTGCACCGCACATTTTACTTAAAGTAACCGCACCTGCCGTATGGGGTAAGCCAGCAGCTAAAGCAGCTTGTCTTGCGGGAGCTTGACCTTGTCCTGCCATTAGGCAATTACCAAAAATCACTTCATCTATACTATGAGAATCAATACCTGCACGTTCAACGGCTGCACGAATAGCGATTGCCCCTAACTCAACAGCAGTTGTATTGGTAAAATCGCCTAGCATACCTCCTATAGGGGTACGTGCAGCAGAAACGATAACGATAGGGTCAGTGATATGGTTCATAAATGTACAAAGAGGGTTATTGACGATAAACAAATACTTCGGTTAACTTTAAACTGAATTTTTAAAAAAATAGGAGCGACTTAAAAAATCTTAGCTTACTATTTTACTCTAGCTTTTAGTTTAGCTATGAATGTTGATAGGTCATTTAGATAGAAGTTTTTAATCTGATTAACACTGTTAACTAATTAATTACAATAATAATGACGAAAACAATTACGACAATAATTACAATATTAACTACAATAATTTACAATAATTTTTCAAATTAAAAACATAATATGCAAACAATATCAAAACTAAACAACACCGTTCCAGCCTTGTCTATTAAGAGTGTTACCAAAGACTTCGCTACATTAAAAGCCCTAAAAGGGGTTGATTTAACCATTGCCCAAGGTGAATTTTTCGGTTTATTAGGCCCTAACGGGGCGGGTAAAACTACTTTAATTTCAATTATTGCGGGGCTTTCTACTGCATCAAGTGGTCAGGTTGCTGTGATGGGACACAATGTACAGACTGATTTTCGTGCAGCACGACAATCTTTAGGTTTAGTACCGCAAGAATTGGTATTTGATCCTTTTTTTACAGTTAAAGAATTTTTGCGTAATCAGAGTGGTTACTTTGGTATTAAAAACAATGATGCTTGGATTGATGAAATGTTAGACGGTTTAGGGCTGACTGATAAAGCCCATACCAATATGCGTGCTTTATCAGGCGGTATGAAACGGCGGGTATTAATCGCACAAGCTTTGGTTCATAAGCCGCCTGTAATTGTATTAGATGAGCCTACTGCGGGTGTTGATGTTGAATTGCGTCAAACCCTATGGAAATTTATTCGTAAATTGCATGCTAAAGGCCATACGATTGTATTAACCACGCATTATTTGGAAGAGGCAGAAGAGTTATGTGGCCGTATTGCATTATTACAACACGGTAAAATAGTTGCTTTAGATACAACTTCAAATTTATTAGGACAATGTTCAGGTTTACAGCTACTGCTACGAATTAATGGTAAATTGCCTGAAGTACTTCATTCATTATTAATGCAAGGTACTGGCAATACTGCTGGTGAACGTCTGCGTTTACGCTTAAGTCATTACGATGCTGCAGCGGATATTTTAGCTGTTTTGCGTACTCATCAATTAGTCATTGATGAATTGGATATTCAACGCGCTGATTTGGAAGATGTTTTTTTACAAATTGTGGGCAGTAAAAATATATAAATAGGCATTAAATAAGCGTTAAAGAAATATTAAGCAAACATTAAATAAACATTAAATAAATATTTAATTAAATATTAAATAAGAATTAAATAAGAATTAAATAAAAGCTAAATTTAAAAATAATTTAAAAAAATAAATTTAAAACTTGAAATAAAGCAATTGAACCTTAATTATGGTTATAAGCGACATTGTTTGCTAATTGTATTTACAGTTTGTTTTATTTTTAAATTAATTAATAATCATTAAATATCAAAGGATTCATTATGGGACGTATTATTGGTATCGATTTAGGCACTACTAATTCATGTGTAGCAGTTTTAGAAGGTGGTGTACCCAAAGTAATTGACAACGCTGAAGGCGCGCGTACAACACCGTCCATTATTGCCTATATGGAAGATGGCGAAATTAGAGTTGGCGCACCTGCGAAAAATCAAGCGGTGACTAATCCAAAAAATACTTTATATGCTGTTAAACGCTTAATCGGCCGTAAGTTTATCGATAAAGAAGTACAAAAAGACATTGCCCACATGCCATATGGCATTGTACAAGCCGACAATGGCGATGCTTGGGTGTCTGTGCGTGACCAAAAACTGGCACCGCCGCAAATCAGTGCGGAAATTTTGCGTAAAATGAAAAAGGCAGCTGAAGATTATTTAGGTGAGGCCGTAACGGAAGCTGTTATTACTGTACCCGCTTATTTTAATGATGCACAACGTCAAGCGACTAAAGATGCGGGACGTATTGCAGGTTTAGATGTTAAACGTATCATTAACGAGCCAACGGCGGCGGCATTAGCCTTTGGTTTAGACAAATCTGAAAAAGGCGACCGTAAAATTGCTGTATATGATTTAGGTGGCGGTACGTTTGATGTGTCTATCATCGAAATTGCTGATATGGATGGTGAAAAGCAGTTTGAAGTATTGTCTACTAATGGCGATACTTTTTTAGGCGGTGAAGATTTTGACCAACGTATTATTAACCATATTATTGCCGAATTTAAAAAAGAACAAGGCGTTGATTTGTCTAAAGATATGATGGCTTTGCAACGCCTGAAAGATTCAGCAGAAAAAGCTAAAATCGAATTGTCATCTAGCCAACAAACAGAAATTAATTTGCCTTACATCACGATGGACGCATCAGGGCCTAAGCACTTGATGATGAAACTATCGCGTGCTAAATTAGAGAGTTTAGTAGAAGACTTAATTGAACGTAGTATTGCACCGTGTCGAATTGCTATTAAAGATTCAGGGATTAATCTTACTGATATTGATGATATTATTTTAGTCGGCGGTATGACCCGTATGCCTAAAGTCCAAGAGGCCGTCAAAGCGTTTTTTGGTAAAGAGCCGCGTAAAGATGTCAATCCAGATGAAGCCGTTGCCGCAGGTGCAGCCATTCAAGGCGGCGTATTGTCGGGTGACCGTACCGATGTTTTATTGTTAGATGTAACACCACTGTCTCTAGGTATTGAGACTATGGGCGGTGTTATGACTAAAATGATTAACAAAAATACGACTATTCCTACTAAATTTGCACAAGTTTACTCAACAGCTGACGACAATCAACCTGCTGTAACCGTTAAAGTATTCCAAGGTGAGCGTGAAATTGCTACGGGCAATAAGTTATTAGGCGAGTTTAATTTAGAAGGTATTCCACCCGCACCGCGTGGTACACCACAAATTGAAGTGACTTTTGATATTGATGCTAACGGTATTCTGCACGTGTCGGCTAAAGACAAAGGAACAGGCAAAGAAAATAAAATTACCATTAAAGCGAATAGTGGATTATCTGAAGCTGAAATTGCGGCTATGGTTAAAGATGCTGAAGCCAACGCCGAAGAAGATAAAAAAGCCTTGGCCGTCGCTAAAGCACGTAATGAAGCCGATAGCCTGATTCATAGCACGAAAAAATCACTCAATGAACATGGCAGTAAAATTAGCGTTGAAGAAAAAACTGCGATTGAAGCTGCTTTGACTGAATTAGAAAGTGTTGCAAAATCAGGTGATGTTGCGGAAATCACCGCTAAAATTGAAGTGTTGTCTACAGCATCGCAAAAATTGGGTGAGGCGGTTTACGCTGAAGCGGCGGCGGCCAGTGCAGCACAAGCTGATACAGAACCAACGGCCGCTAAACCACAAGATGACAATGTAGTTGATGCTGATTTTAAAGAAGTAAAACGTTAATGATTAATAGTTAATAGTTAATAATTAATAATTAATAGTTAATAGAATCAAGATTTTTAAGATTAAAGGATAAACAGGATTTAAAAAATCCTTAAAATCTTTAAATTTTGAAAATCTTGATTCAGACTTTAGCTTTTAAATCTTGAGAAACATATTCTCAATAATTTTAAAAAAATTTATTAAATATAATATAAATATATTATATTTATATTATATTATATTATATTATATTAAGGTATTAATTTTTTATACTCTATGATTAACTATCATTTAATAATAACCCCTTTATATGCCAGTATACTGTCTATTATCTTTGTTGGATTAAGTATTCAAGTGATTCGTTTACGCCGACGTTTAAAAATAAGTTTAGGTACTGATGAATATTCACTGGATAAAAATTTTAAACAAGAAACCGATGGCCATCAACTAATATTGCGTGCCGTTCGTGTCCATGCTAACTTTTCCGAATATGTACCTTTGGTAATACTTTTAATGTTATGCTCTGAAATGAGTGGAGCATCAGTTTGGCTATTACACAGTATAGGTATATTGTTATTAGTGGGACGAATATCACATGCTTACGGTGTCAGTCGCTTGAACGAAATATTTAAATACCGCGTACTGGGTATGGCAATGACATTTACATCTATTTTAGTGGCTGCTTTTTTTCTAATTATTAACTACTTTAGAGTAATGTAAACAATATAAATAATATAAACTAATATAAATTTACTGTAAATACGTATATTGTATTTAATATAAAAATATAAAGATATAATCTCATAAGTAGCTAAAAGCTACAAACATATAACCTTATAAATATTACATACTATGAATATTCTCCATTTAGACTCATCGCCGCAAGCATTAAGTACGTCAGTATCTCGTCAATTATCAAGTGCTGCCGTTGCACGCTTACACGTTAAGTATCCAAATAGTACGGTGGTATACCGTGATTTAGCAACAGATGCACCTGCACACTTAACATCGGCTGATTTGGCTGGGGCATTTAGCCCAGTAGAGCAGTGGAGCGAGGCAACCAAAGCAGTGATGGTGATTAATGACGTAATTTTAAATGAGTTTCAAAATGCTGATGTCATTGTCATTGGCGTTCCAATGTATAACTTTAGTACGCCGTCTAGTTTAAAATCTTGGATTGACCGCGTTGCCCGCGTCGGTGTTACATTCAGATATACCGATAAAGGTGTTGAGGGTTTAGTTAAAGGCAAGTCGGTAGTCATTTTATCTAGCCGTGGTGGTTTTTATGCAGACACTGCTTATGGAGCGGGTTTAGACCATCAAGAAAAATATTTACAAGATTTTTTTGCGTTTTTAGGCATTACAGACTGCACACGCATTCGTGCAGAAGGCACAAGTATGGGTGAATCTGTTAAAACAAACAGTATCAATGGGGCGTTGGCACAAATTTTAGCCTTGTAGTCAATAGCGATATAAAACTACTGGGTTTATATTGTTTTTACTGTTAAATTATTTATATTTTATAGTTCATACTTTATTGCTCATTCATTTTTCATTTTTATTATTCATTTTTCATTTATTAGTATTAGATAGCAGGTAAATATTATGGCAAAGCGCGATTTTTACGAAACATTGGGTGTAGGTAAAGCAGCTACTGAAGATGAAATTAAAAAAGCTTATCGCAAAAAAGCGATGAAATATCACCCAGACCGTAATCCAAATAACCCGCAAGCCGAAGCACAGTTTAAAGAAGCCAAAGAAGCTTACGAAATGTTATCGGATAACAATAAGCGTGCCGCTTATGACCGCCATGGTCATGCTGCTTTTGAGCAACAAACGAGTGGCGGTGCTGGCTATCATGGCAGTGCAAGTGATATTTTTAATGAAATATTTGGTAATCGCCGTCAGCAACAATCGCGCGGGCCACAAATGTATCAAGGTGAAGATATGCGCTACCGCATGGATATTACCTTGGAAGAGGCTGCAACAGGGATTTTAAAAAGTATTGTAATTCCCAGTTGGGATAACTGTACGCCTTGCAAAGGGACTGGGGCAAAACCTGGTACTCAACCACAAACATGCACTACTTGTCGTGGTCATGGGGTTGTACGTATGCAGCAAGGTTTTTTTATGACTGAACAGACTTGTCCACGCTGCCACGGTTCTGGTACGATTATTACTGACCCGTGTACGTCGTGTAATGGACACGGAAAAACTAAACGCAATAAAACTTTAGAGGTAGATATTCCACAAGGCATTGATGAAGGTATGCGAATTCGTTCTACAGGGCATGGTGAACCTGGTGTTAATGGCGGTCCTTCAGGTGATTTATATGTAGAAGTTCATATTAAAGAGCATACTATTTTTAAACGCGATGGCGATAATTTACATTGTGAAGTACCGATTAGTTTTGTACAAGCAGCTTTAGGTGGTGATATTGAAGTCCCTACTTTAACAGGAAAAGGCGAAGTTAATTTAGCAGAAGGCACACAACATGGCAAACAAATACGTGTACGTGGTAAAGGCATTAAAGGTGTTAGATCATCAGTCCCTGGAGACTTATACTGCCATATTGCCGTAGAAGTACCTGTACGCTTAAGTGATGAGCAAAAGGAGTTATTACGCAAATTAGATGTGAGTATCAAAGCGGGTGGCAATAAACATAATCCACAAGAACAAGGTTTTTTTGATAAAGTCAAAGGATTTTTTGCATAAATATTAAAATAATGTATAAAAAATTAACAATTCTGTATCAATACTGTATTTTAGTGAAATAAATATATGTACAATGAAGACAGCTAGATTATTGACTTAACTTCTAATCTAGTTTACCTAGGTTATTTAATATCAAAATAATATCAAAAAGGCTTTATCGTGATAAAAACATTAAATATCACCAAAATAATTGGTGTAACTACTTTACTTTTTTCTTTATCTATGCAAAATGCTTATGCTGATAGAATATCTTCAACAACAAAAGAAGGTATTACTACACTTGAAATTGGATGTGTAGTTACGGTGCAAAAACCTACTTGTAACACAGATGAAAGACATATACTTCCTGCTGCTAATGATTATGGAAACTTTACTTTACAACCTAATGAAACACTTGAAATTAGCATCATTAATCCAAATTCAAAAAAAATAGGATTTTTAGCAGATGTTGAAGTTAAAGGATATATGAGTGATGATAAAGGAAAAGATAATATTGTAACAATTTCAACACTACGAAGCATTAGTAACTTTGCTTCACAAACACCAGTGATTGTAAAAAATAATTTTTCAAAAAAAGTAAAAGTTTTTATTACTGTTAATAATTTAATAATAGATACTTCACCATCTTTGATGAAAAAAGCACAAATAAAAGTACTTGCTAAAACTTCTTTTCAAGAGAATTACACAACAAAAGATCAGTGGGAAAAAAATATGCCTGAGGCAATAAAAACGGCTAAAGAATATGGCTTTCCTCAACCATATGGATGCACAGTAAACGTAGTTAACGAACAATGTATTGTCCCATTTATGTATCCTCTTAAAAGAGGAGAGTCCGTTAATGTAATTATAAATTTTGATTCTAATCTACCCAAAAATGCCAAAGCAGACTGGCAACTCTCTGGTATATATTATGATAATGGTAATGCTATTGCCACAACATTATCAACAGTACAAACAAGTCATAAAAATGAAGTAAAAACGTTTAGAAATAACACGGGTACAACACTTTATGTATCTCCAAAAATTATTAATTTTATGCATAAAGATGCGTTAACTACTAAATCTCAAGTAACCATTAACTTTGTACCTGATTTTAAAAAATGAAAATAAAATATCAGTATTTAATTTATTAATATTTTATTTAGCAAGGTATTTTTTACATAAAAAATTAGGCATTGCCATTTTAGTATGGTTAAGATGTAATTTTTTAAAACTTTTCTAGCATAAATAAGACTTATTTAAGATAAATAATACAAAAAATTATTATGACTGCTAAATGTTGTAAGAATTAACATCTTAATTATATAAAATAATAACACCGTAGTTTATATTAAACACATCATTTAACAATCAAAAATATCATGAAAACTATTTTAAAAAAAACTAACATCACAACACTAATTTTATCTAGTATTATTTTTTTTTCTACAACTATATATGCTAATCCAATAGTTGATAGACCAGAACATTTTGAGATAAAAATAAAATCTCCTTTGTTTGTTAAATCATTTAACCCTAATACTGATAAAAATAAAATTTTCTCAAATAGTATCATTAAAAGTAGTACAAGAACTGCAAGAACTATTAGAAGTAATCTAGAACCTACTCAACTAGATTACTTGACTCAATCCCCAAATTGGGAAAGCTTTATAAAATCAACAGCAAATTGCAGTACTTCCTTTGTAAGAATAGGGTGTGACTCTTCTTATATAACAAATAATTTTTTTAAAAGCAGCCAATCGCTCATAAAAATAGAACCTAAGCAAAAAATTGTGGTTAATATAAACTTTCATGACGATTCAGCCAAGAATTCATGGGCAGAATACGAAATGGTAATACCTTATGGAGATCCTATGCTTGATAAAACTCTCACTGGAGTTGTAACAGTTACAAAAGACAATACGATTTCTTATGTGAATAACCGTTCTTATGCGGTTTATGCCTATGCAACGGTATACAGTAATCTTGGGTCTGGTGTAACAATGACTGCTACAGTAGATAAATAATAATAATTTATAAAAATTAAAAATAGTTATTTGGTAGTGGTATTAAAAGCTTTATTTATACTACTACCAAATTTGGTAATGTTACAGTTTAATTTTTATAATATTTATACTGGTACAGTAGCTTGTTCATTTTACTGGTTACTTCTTAAGTATTAAATTTTATCAGTGATATTTTAACATTACCCCAAATTTAAATAAACATTTTAAAATTGTTTATCTGTTACCGCACCGTAACTTGCACTGCTGGCTAAGGCTGCAAATTTAGCCAATACTCCACGCGTATAGCGCGGGGCAGGTTGAACCCATACACTATGGCGTTTGGATAACTCATCATCACTAATATTGATTTGTACTAATTGTTGCGTAGCATCAATTGTAATGCTATCACCTTCTTGTACCAATGCAATTGCACCACCCACAAATGCTTCTGGTGAAACATGGCCGACCACCATACCCCACGTGCCTCCACTAAAGCGACCATCGGTAATTAAGCCCACATCTTCACCCAAGCCTTGACCAATTAAAGCGGCTGTAGGTGCAAGCATTTCACGCATTCCGGGACCACCTTTAGGGCCTTCATAGCGGATAATCAGTACATCGCCTTTTTTAATACGGTGTGCCATAATCGCTGCCATTGCGTCATCTTCGCTGTCAAATACACGGGCAGGGCCTGTAATGGTTAGTTTCTTTAATCCAGTAATTTTAGCAACGCTACCTTCAGGGGCTAAGTTACCTTTTAGTACCGCAAGATGACCTTCTTTGTACAGAGCGGTTTCCATCGTTTTAATGACGTATTGATTACTACGTGGTACATCAGGGACATGTGCTAATTCTTCAGCCATAGTTTTGCCTGTAATGGTTATGCAATCACCGTGTAGTAAACCCGCCTTTAATAATATTTTTAGCACTTGGGGTACACCGCCTGCCGCGTGTAAATCAACGGCTACAAATTGCCCTGATGGTTTTAAATCACAAATCACCCCCACTTTACGGCGTACTATTTCAAAATCTTCTAAAGACCATTCAACTTCAGCGGCATGGGCAATCGCTAAGTAATGTAATACAGCATTGGTTGAGCCACCCGTTGCCATAATCAAAGCCACGGCATTTTCAATACTTTTACGAGTAATAATATCGCGAGGTTTTAAATCATTTTTAACGGCGTTAATCAGTACACGGGCTGATTCAGCGGCACTGACGGTTTTTTCTTCGTCAGGATTTGCCATAGTGCTAGAGTACATTAAACTCATGCCTAAGGCTTCAAAACTAGAACTCATTGTATTAGCCGTATACATACCGCCGCATGAACCACTACCTGGGATTGATTTTTGTTCAATCGCTTTAAAATCTTCATCACTCATACGTTTGGCATTAAACTCACCAACGGCTTCAAACACACTAACCACAGTTAAATCTTTACCTTTATGATTACCAGGTTTAATTGTGCCACCATAAACATAAATACCCGGTACATTCATACGTGCTAAAGCCATCATACCACCCGGCATATTTTTATCGCAGCCACCTACAATGACCACGCCGTCTAACCATTGGCATTGAGTTACAGTTTCAATGCTATCGGCAATGACTTCGCGCGATACAAGGCTATACTTCATGCCTTCTGTTCCCATGCTCATACCATCACTAATTGTGGGGACACCAAATACTTGCGGGTTGCCCCCTGCATTTTTAACGGCTTCAATCGCGGCATCAGCTAATTTTTGCAAACCACTATTACATGGGGTAACTGTGCTATGACCATTGGCGATTCCAATCATAGGTTTGTCAAAATCGCTTTCAACATAGCCCATACCATAATACATACTGCGATTGGGTGCGCGTGAAATACCTTCAGTGATAGCAGCAGAACGGCCTTTATAGCTCATAAGATTCCTTGATTTTTAGGTTGAGGTTTAAGTATTCAAGTATTTAGTACTAAAATATTTAGTATTTAAAATTACTTTATTTACTTTTTACTTAAACATCTATTATATTAATAATATTTTCAAGCGAGACAAGTGTAAGACAAGTATTAAGCAAGTAGTTTAAGCTGACGTATATCATACATAATTGTATTAGGCATCAATGTGGTTAAGCAAAGCAATTAAACGCCGTCCTATAGCATACGCTAAATTTACAGGAACTGCATTGCCAATTTGTTTATATTGTGCGGTTACTGGTCCTAAAAATACCCACTCATCAGGGAATGTTTGTACTCGTGCATATTCTCTAACGGTTAAAGGGCGATGCTCTTCAGGGTGGCATCGCTCGGTTTGTTTTTGTGAGGGGCTACATGTTAAAGTTAAACTAGGTTCATTCCAAGATAAACGTCTTGCCATACCCGTTTTTCCGCCCCCTAAAAAATAACTACCCTGCATATATTCACGCTGTAATTCATCAGGTAAGTCACGCCAATAGCCACCTTGAGGCACTTGACTTAAAATTTCTGCTTTTCTTTTAGGATATTTTTGTCCTTCAGTACTAAGTTTAGTTACATCATCTGCATATAGTTCACCTGCTTTTAAAGCATCTTTTAGTACCATAACACGCTTATAGGGCGATGGCCATTTAAAATTATTAAGATGTGCTAAATCATTTCTTATTGCAATAAGTATTAATCGTTCACGTTTTTGTGGAACTTTATAAAAAATGGCTTTAAGTACTTTAGGTTCTATTAGTGTATATCCTAAATTTTTAATAGTTTCTTTTATAATTTTAATAGTTTTTCCATTGTCGTGATCAAGCAAACCCCTAACATTCTCTGCCATAAATACTTTAGGCTGAATTTCTTGAACGGCACGTGCAAACTCAAAAAATAGAGTACCCCTTGCATCTTCAAAACCAAGCTGCTTTCCTGCAAATGAAAATGATTGGCAAGGAAAGCCACCTGATATAAAATCAACACCTACATAAGGCTTAAAATTTATTTGGGTAATATCACTTTCTAAAATATTCCAGTGTGGTCTATTGTGTCGCAAGGTATTACAAGCATGTTTATCTACTTCATTTAATAACACGGCATTAAAACCAGCTTGCTCTAAACCTAAAGCCAACCCGCCTGCCCCTGAAAACAACTCAATTGATGAAAATGATTTTATGGGTTGAATTAGATTTTCTTCGTCCCATGATGAATAAAACATTTCAGCAATGATTTTAAATGATAATAAATCTTTAATTAAATAATGCCTTTCGCCGGTGTCAGTCGTTATTGGGTTTATCTTCCCATTAAGTTCCCATTTATTAATGGTATTTTTTGACATAGATAATATGTCAGCTAATAGGTTAGTATGAATACTATCGTTGCCTAAACTTAGGCTTTCGTTAAAGGACTCATTAAAGTCAAAAGCTAAATTCATTAAACCCCTCATATTTTTTAAATGAGAGTAAATACAGGCTTTTCAGAGTGTTTTTATCCATCACTTTGAGTTCTTTTAATACGCTATTACTTTCTTTTTCCAAAATTACATTAGCCACAACATCATCAATGATAGTGGGTAATTTAGAGCAAAGTTTTTTAAATGCTAAAGAATCACCTGTCGCAATCTCATAGAATTTATCAATAGATACACGGCGAATATTTTCATGTACCACTTTATTACCATCAACACTAGACACCCAACAAATATTTTGGCTATTTTTTGCAATTACCTCAACTAACATACACACTGCTTTACTATTATTTAGTACAGTACTTTGCATTTTAATGTATGTTTTCTGAGCGGAAGAAGAGTTCATCGTATTGTGTTTATTTTTTATTTCAACATAAATTGACTCCTCTTGATTAATAATATCGTAACCAAAATCGGGTACTTTCCATGATTTATTTTTGATATGCTTAAAAATATTTTGATGAAAATATCCAATATGATTGGTATTACTTTTATCTAGCTGCCTAATAACCTCGGATTCTATGACATCATCAATATGCCGCTGATAAATTTTAGAATCAAAGGTTAGTTTAATAGGGTCAATTAAATTTTCGTTAAATGCTTTTAAGTCAATAGAAAAACGGTATGCTAAAACAGTTTTTTTGACGTGATTAAATATTTTTTCATCACTGATAAAGCCCAAATGATACTGTTTCATAAAAATAGCCTTTGTTTTAATATTAAAATATTTACGCTACAAACCGAAATACCGCTTGAGAGCCGCGTAAGTTAGGTAAAACCTGAATAGGCAATCCTTGGTGTAGGGCAACACAGTCCTTGATGGTTAAACCACAGCTGGCTGCTAAATCAGCAAAATCATGTAAAGTAGCACAGCGGAGATTAGGTGTATCAAACCATTGATAAGGCAAAGTCGCCGAGACTGGCATGCGTCCACCCAGTAGCTGCCAACGGTGCTGCCAATAGCCAAAATTAGGAAAACTTAAAATAGCCTCACGCCCCACCCGTGCAATTTCTGTAAGCATAGGTTTAACATGGTGTATTTGTTGCAATGTTTCTAATTGCAACACCACATCAAACGCATTGTGTTCAAATAAAGCTAAACCACTTTCCAAATCTTGTTGAATCACATCAATGCCGCGTTCAAGTGTAGCTAAAACGGCTACGTCGTCTAAATCTATACCCAACACAGTACAATTTTTTTCATCACGCAAATAGGCCAGTAAAGCCCCGTCAGAGCAGCCCAAGTCTAAAACGCGTGAACCATCTTTAACCCATTGTGCGACATATTTTTGATCAGGGCGTAGTATGTTTGACATTGAAGGACTCATAGTGTTGCTTCTATTCGTTTAAAGTAAGCCTGCATCGCACTAATGTAGCGTGAATCAGTTAGTAAAAAAGCATCATGGCCGTGTGGGGCATTAATTTCAGCATAACTAACTTGCTTGTGTGTTTTAATTAAAGCCGCCACAATTTCACGCGAACAGGCGGGACTAAAACGCCAATCCGTGGTAAAGCTAACGACAAAATAGTGGGCTTGAACTTCATTTAATGCTAACGCTAAGTTATCTTGATGTTTAGCGGCTGGGTCAAAATAATCTAACGCTTTGGTGATAAGCAAATAAGTATTCGCATCAAAATAAGTCGCAAATTTTTCGCCTTGATAACGTAAATAACTTTCCACTTGAAAATCAGCAGAGGCTTTATCAGTGCCTAGTTTAAATTGTAGGGCATCATATTTTAATTGACGGCCAAATTTTTCAGCCATATCATCATCACTTAAATAAGTGATATGCCCAATCATTCGGGCGACTGATAGCCCACTCTTTGGAATGCCCCCTGTTTTGTAGTCAGGGTCTTTTAAAATAGCTTGTCGTGCTACGTCATTAAACGCAATATTTTGGGCACTTAATTTTGATGTACTGGCAATCACTATACAATGTTTTAAGCGGTTTGGATATTGTATTGACCAACTTAACGCCTGCATACCGCCTAAACTACCGCCCATAACCACTGCCCACTGATTGATTTTTAAATAATCAGCCAATCTCGCTTGAGTATTAACCCAATCCTCTACTGTAATTATGGGAAAATCTTGTCCCCACGGTCTATTATTAACAGGGTTAATAGACGTAGGGCCAGTACTACCAAAACAAGAGCCTAGATTATTGACACCCACTACAAAAAATACATCAGTATCAACCGACTTGCCTGAACCCACCATGTTGTCCCACCACCCCAATTGCCCGTGTTCGTCAAAGCCTGCTATATGATGGCTGGCATTTAAGGCATGGCATATTAAAACAGCATTTGATTTATCAGCATTAAGCGTGCCGTAAGTTTCTACGCGTAAGCAATAACTAGATAGCATAGCCCCACTTTGTAAAAGGAGTGGTATATCAAATGCAATGTCTTGAGTATGAGTATTTAATGCAAAATTGACAGCATTGTGAGAAATAGTATGTGCTGGCATCATAGATAGATAAATAAACTAAGTAAAATAAGCTAAACAAATTAAATAAGTAAACAAGCAAATAAGTTAAAAAAATTAAATAAGTAAATTAAATGGTATTGCTACTTAAAAATAGTTATTGTGTTTTTTATCTTACGCAAGCTTTATTTTGCTAAGAAAATTTTAGAAATATATACTTTAACCATATTAAAATAGCAATGCCAATTAAATAACTAGTTGATAAAATTATTATGGTATTTGACGCATTCTAGCCGCTGCCGCGTGGGCGGGTAAACCTTCGCTATCCGCTAAAGTACCTGCAATGTGAGCGAGACTGTTTGCCCCAGCACTAGAGACAAAAATAATACTTGAGCGTTTTTGAAAGTCATATACGCCTAATGGGCTAGAAAAACGAGCAGTACGCATAGTGGGCAAAACATGATTGGGACCAGCACAATAATCGCCTAAACTTTCACTGCTATAAGCACCCATAAAAATAGCACCACTATGACGAATTAGCGGCAGTAAAGCGTATGGGTCTGCGACAGACAGTTCCATGTGTTCAGGGGCAATCCAGTTACAAATATCACACGCATCATTTAAATCACGGGTTAAAATAAATGCCCCACGGTTACGTAAACTGGTTTCAATAATCGCTGCCCTAGGCATAGTCAGTAGTAAACGTTCAATGCTTTGACACACCGCATCTAAGTAGGCTGCATCGGGACACAATAAAATACTTTGTGCCATTTCATCGTGCTCGGCTTGGCTAAACAAATCCATAGCAACCCAATCAGGCGGCGTAGTACCGTCAGCAATAATTAAAATTTCTGATGGCCCTGCAATCATATCAATACCGACTGTACCAAACACGCGTCGTTTAGCAGCTGCTACATAAGCATTGCCCGGCCCGACAATTTTATCAACTGCAGCGATGGTATGCGTACCGTAGGCTAAAGCAGCTATTGCTTGTGCCCCACCAATAGAAAATACACGGTCAACCCCTGCAATAAAAGCGGCAGCCAATACTAAGGGTCTATGTATTCCATCAGGCGTTGGGGCAACCATAATTACTTCACTGACACCCGCGACTTTAGCAGGAATAGCATTCATTAATACACTGCTTGGATACGCTGCTTTGCCACCCGGTACATATAAACCGACTCGGTCAAGCGGTGTGATACGTTGCCCTAAAATAGTACCGTCAGCTTCGGTGTATGTCCAGTCAGTCGTTTTTTGACGTTCGTGAAAAACGCGGATACGCTTAGCCGCTGCCTCAAGTGCTTGGCGTTCAGCGGGACTAATTTGGCTAAGTGCCGCTTCTAAGGTGTTTCGAGGTACTTCTAATTCAGCTACACTATTGGCATTGAGTCTATCAAAACGATGGGTGTATTCTAATACTGCCGCATCTCCACGGGCTTGTACATCTTTTAAAATAGCCGCCACAGTTGTTTCAATCGCATCATTTGCGTCTTCTTCAAAGCGAGTTAACTGTTTCAATTGTGCTTGAAAATTATGAGATTGGCTATCAAGGCGGCGTAGTTCAGTAGCAAGTAGAGGCATAGAGTTTATTAATGAAAATGGTTATATTGTTAAGCATTAATTAAGCAGTAAATATTAAGTTTAAAATCAAGTGCAAAGTAGTTAATTGGTTAGCAGCCGCAACGCATAAGTTCACCCTGTGTTTTAGCGGTATTGTGTATCAGCTCTCCTTTTTTTACATTGGCTAAAGAAGAAAGAAATAGGCGATAATCGTAACCACATTCAGTAACTATACTTAATAGTATGTCAATTTTGCCGTCATTATCTAAATCACCAATCCAATCAATTAAAGGGAGAGCAGGAGTTCCATAATGACCAAAAGCACCTTTTTTTAATAATACTTGTGTATTTAACCCGCTATTTAGTTTAAGTATTGAGATATCTTCAATGTATAAATTTTTATCAGTAGGTTTTTTAGTAACAACTTCTCTTAAAAGGGTCATAGATTGCGTATTATTTGAAGGAATTTTCCAGCCTTTTTTACTGTGTAATTGTCGGTAAAAAGCTATTTTATTAATGGCTTCATCAGCATAGCCTCCTCCTTCAATTAGTTGAAGTGTATTTATAGAGTCAGAGCCAAAAGAGTACGTGGCTACTTTGCCTACTTTGATATTAGGAACACCTAAAAATACTGCCAGCGGCTTGCCTTTGACTTCTAATTTATCAGAGGTGACTGATTCGCCGTTTAACTCCCATTTTTCTATATGGTCGCTGACTTTTACTTGGGCAGGTTTAACTTCACACACTTTATTTTTACAAAATAAGCCTAGCCATTGTCTATTTCTAGGTAATACTGTGTGCATTAAATTTTGATATGTAAGCTTATCATCAAAGCTACCCATTAAAACAATTGGCAGTTTCAGTGGTGTAATTCCTTCATTCGCCTGTGTTTTACCGACAATTGACAGCATAACAACCGCTATAAAGTATAAAAAATTAAATCGCTTCATAATTTTTATAATTTTCATAATTTTATATTTGGTTTATTTTTTTATAAACTGGTGATGATAGTTTTTTATATGAGATTTTTATCACCGTGCAGTTGTTGGATGCTTTTCTCTACACCTTCAGATAAAGCAGTGATAATCGGTTTTAGCAATGATTGTTTTAATTTTAAGCTGGCGATATTAGCCACTAAATGGCTAGATATTTTACATATTTCTTCTACTTCAACCAAGTGATTCGCTTTTAATGTATTGCCTGTAGAGACTAAATCAACAATCACATCGGCTAAGTTAGTCAGTGGGGCAAGTTCCATACTGCCGTATAGTTTAACTACATCAATATGAACCCCTTTAGCTGCAAAATGAGTTCGGGTTGTTTCTATATATTTAGTGGCAACACGCAAACGCGAACCTTGCTTAACTTTAGTTTTATAGTCAAAATGTTCAGGTGCGGCAACACATACACGACACTGGGCAATTTTTAAATCTAATAAACTATATAAACCAGCCATACTGTGTTCCATTAATGTATCCCAACCACTAATCCCTAAATCAGCAGCCCCCAAACCCACATAACTAGGCACATCACTGGCTCGTACAATGACAATTCGTACATCAGAACGGCTAGTTTGCAAAATGAGTTTACGGGTTTTCTCTGGGTTATCTAGCAGTTGAATGCCAGCAACTTCTAATAAAGGCAAGGTTTCTTCTAAGATTCGTCC
This sequence comes from Pseudomonadota bacterium, assembly GCA_041170585.1. GTDB lineage: Bacteria > Pseudomonadota > Gammaproteobacteria > Burkholderiales > Burkholderiaceae_C > JBDLSY01. Next base: position 44,950 of record JBEDNN010000023.1, read on the forward strand.
TTTAGGCAAAGCAATGGTAATTGTTGGCGTATTAGTAGCAGTCATAATCTATTTTTAGGCTGATTGTTTATGGCTAATACGTTCAATGTTGGCACCGACTGCACGTAACTTTGTTTCCATTTGTTCATAACCACGGTCTAAATGATACACTCGATCTAAAACGCTTTGCCCTTTGGCTGCTAAAGCTGCGATGACTAAACACGCACTGGCACGTAAATCAGTGGCAATCACAGGTGCACCATTGAGTTGTTTCACACCCCGTATAACGGCAGTATGTCCATCAATAGTAATATCAGCCCCTAAGCGACATAACTCTTGTACGTGCATAAAGCGATTTTCAAAAATATGCTCACTGACTGTGGCAACACCGTGAGCAATCGTATTAACTGCCATAATCTGTGCTTGCATATCGGTTGCAAAACCAGGGTATTCACGGGTTTGAAAACTCATAGCATTAGGCGTTGAGCCGACTGGCATAATGGCTTGAATACAGCTGCCATCGGCATTAATATTTAACTTTAAACCACATTCACGTAATTTATCTAATATGGCACCCATACTGGCAGCGTCCGTTTTGTGTAAAGTAATCTCACCACCTGTCATAGCAACTGCACATAAAAATGTACCTGCTTCAATACGATCTGGCATGACATTATAATTTGCACTGTGCAGAGTATCTACGCCTTGAATCACTAATCTATCAGTACCGATACCCGAAATGTTAGCACCCATTGCGATTAATAAATGGGCTAAATCACTAACTTCAGGCTCACGGGCAGCATTTTCTAAAATGGTTTCACCCCGTGCTAAACACGCTGCCATTAAAATATTTTCAGTGCCTGTTACGGTAATCATATCAGTACGCACTAAAGCCCCTTGTAGGCGGCGTTCACCATTAACAGTCGGGGCTGTAGCATAAATATAACCGCCCTCTACTGTAATATGTGCCCCCAGTGCTTGCAGGCCTTTAATGTGTTGGTCTACAGGTCTTTGTCCAATGGCACACCCACCGGGCAGACTGACTTTAGCATGGCCAAAACGGGCTAATAACGGACCAAGTACTAAAATACTGGCACGCATCGTTTTAACTAAATCGTAAGGGGCTTCTTGAGAATGAATATTGGCTGCATCAATGGTAAATAGCTCATCACCATTAGGCTGTTTAATATCGCGGCTAATAACACACCCCATTCTTTTTAATAAAGTGCTTAATGTATTGATATCTGCTAAATGAGGTACATTGCCTAAGTGCAGTGGTTCAGCAGTCAATAAACTTGCGGCTATGATAGGTAAAGCGGCATTTTTTGCTCCTGAAATAGTCATATCACCGTACAAGGGTACACCACCCGTAATTAATAACTTATCCATTGCGTTGTTCCCATTCTGTAGGCGTGTAAGTGTTCATTGATAAAGCATGAATTTCAGAGTTCATGCGTGCGCCTAAAGCGGCATAGACTTGCTGATGTCTTGCGATTAAACGTTGATGATTAAACGCATTGCTCACGATAGTGGCATAAAAATGTTGTCCATCACCCGTAACGGTTATGTAATCACATTTAAGGGTATTGGCGATATTATCGCGGATAGAGTCAGGGGTAGGTAAATTCATGCGTATTTAAGTCTGTATTGCATTTATAATAAACAATATAAAAAATATAAAAAATATAAAAGATATAAACAGTGATTATATTAATATTATTAATAGTAATGCATAAATAAACAGTAATAATGTTTAATGCATATTTACCGCACATTTATAATGTGTTTTAAAGTTATAGTTATTTTAACGGCTATTATGTATTAGATTATGATTAATTTAATCATCACATAGTTTAGCTTTAACCTTTTGGAGACCGTTATGGACGCTCTTGCCTATCCAATTTTTAAATTTGTGTCATCACTTGTCCGTCAAGATTTTAACAGTATCATGAATGCAGCGACTACAACGCTTGCTAGTAATGTATTAATATTAGCGGCTGCATTTGAAACGGTATTTTTAGTGTATTTTGGTTTTTTAATTGCATTTGGAAAGGCAACCAATGGTATTAAAACGCCTAACATCAATTCATTGCTGTACCACATGTTTACCTTTATATTTATAATTGGTATGTTAAGAGAAATAAATATAATTTTGGGTTTTATATTGTCGTTTAGAGATATGCTGGTTTCTGGTTTATTGGTGGCAGCAGACGGGGCTCCTGGTACTCTTGCAGGTGCGAGGTCTGAATCTCAATTGGATTTGATGGCTACTGCATTTTCAGGTTTAAATGCACTACAAGCCTTTACTGCACCCGATAATTTGTCTAATAGTTTAAGTCAAACCTCGGTTATGCTTAGTTTAGGGGCTGATGTTGCCCCGCAAATAATGGGTGGTATCGTGCTTTTACTGAATGATATGTTGGTAAGGATTGGAATGTCTATTTCACCATTAATGATTTATCTTGCCTTTCATAAAGCCACTCGCAATAGATTTAAGGCCTGGCTTGAACGAATGTTTGGGTTGGCTTTACAAGGAGCTGTTTTAGCTTTAACCTTACAATTAGCAGTACAAGTGACGACAGTTTTTAGTACTACGTTTGCTGCTTTTTTACTTGGCAATGGGGTTGCTAGTTTGATTGGTTTTAAAGCACCAATTATTAATGACTTGCAAATATCTGTGATTAGAGCAGGATTTGGTTTTATTTTGACCACCTTGATGGTTTGGTTTCCAGCCAATGCAGGCTCGTTTTGTGGACGATCTTTGTATGCGGTAACAACCAGAGTAAACTTAGGTGACCGTGGCGGTGTTACATCTAGGTAATTTTATATGTATATCAATACATGCATATCAATCAATAAAATATGTCAATAAAATATATTAAAAATATATTTTTAAATCTTAAGCTTCAAAACTTTTTTTGTAACCCATTATTTTTTTAATTATGACTTCTGCTGATAATAACCTTGTTCATATTCAAATTGGTGAACAAACCTATGCTTTACGTATTCATTCTGGTAACCAAGCCGAAGTCAATGCTGCGATTACTATGGTTTCTGAAGGCTTTAAAAGCATCACTGCCAGTGGAAAAATTAATAATCCAGAACGTATTGCTGTCATGGTTGCTTTAAACATTGCGATGGAATCACAAAAATATAAACAATCATTAAATGACTTGCAAGCTTCATTACATCAAAATATCGTATAAAATAATTAGGCTTTCTGCTGTGTTCGCGACTGGCCTAATATTCCTTGAACCATTTTATGCAAACGGTTTAGATGAATCAGTCGGCGTGTATTGCCTCTTTGTTAGATAATCCCAAAACTGAATCTCGTCTTTACCCCCTGAGCCTTAGGTTCAGGATGAAGGTCTGACGGCACAAGCGGAAAGCCCCCTTATCTCAAAATCATCGTAAAGTCATAATGGCGTTTGACATTGCATTGACTAACTTGATTTGGTGTGAAGAATCAGTTAATAGCCGTTCTTCATCTGGGTGACTAATAAACGCAGTTTCTATTAATAGTGATGGAATATCAGGCGATTTCAATACCGCAAAGCCTGCTTGCTCTACCTGTTTTTTGTGCAGTTGAGCTATTTTACCCAGTTGCGTAAGCATTTTTTGCCCTAACTTTAAACTAGTGTTAATTTGTGTCGTAGTGGATAAATCTAATATAACAGTGGCTAATTGTGAATCGCTACGGTTAATATTAACGCCGCCGACTAAATTAGCATTGTTTTCTTTATTGGCTAACCAGCTGGCTGTACTGCTACTGGCACCTTTACGGCTTAAGGCAAATACGCTTGCACCACGTGCTGTGGGGGTATAAAACGCATCGGCATGAATAGAAATGAATAAATCAGCACGAGCCATTTTTGCCCGCTTTACGCGGTCAGCAAGTGATACAAAATAATCACCATCACGCGTTAAAACCACATTAAACGGATTTTTTTGGTTACGTAGTTTTTGGGCTAGTTGCAATGCTATTGCCAATACCACATCTTTTTCTTTAATACCTGTAGGACCAATCGCACCTGGGTCTTCACCGCCATGCCCCGCATCAATTACAATGGTTTTTAGATGTTTTTTTATTTTTAGTGGTAAAGGTTTAGGATTTTGCTTATTTTGTGTATTTTGTGTATTAAGCCATTGTCCTAGTATATCAACATCATCAGGATTAAGGTGTAAATTAATTAGTAATTTATTTTGGTAACCTTGGCTGGCATTGACACTATTGACTGTTGCAATGGCTGTTTGTTTTAAATCCAAAACAACACGTATATTGCCTGTGTCGGTTTGTATGGCTGCACGTATTTTTTCAGCCAATACATTGTGTGGCAATATTTGATTTAATTGTTTTTGCGTGTCTAAATTCCATGCTAAACCTTGTAGAGTGAGTGCCCAGCGAGGTGGACCTTCTTCAGTTAAAAAAGATTTAACTTTTAATTCGCCCTTGTATTCTAAACTTAATTGTAACGAATTTGCGTTTGACCATACGCGTACAGCCAGTAATTGAGCGGTAACAGGCATTGGTTGTACCAAAGCCAAACTCGGTTTTAGTAATCCTAGACCTAAGCTGGTTAGTACACCATTAAAATAACGACGGTTCATAAGGCAAATTTAATATTTTAAATTTAATAGTTAATAGTTAGGTATTGCTACTTAAAAACAGTTTTTGTATTTTTTTATCTAAAATAAGCCTTATTTTTGCTAAGAAAATATTATAAATATACGACTTAACCATATTAAAGTAGCAATGCCAATAGTTAATAGTTAATTCAATGGTTGCAGTTTTGATTTTAGTTTTAATTTCAAATTAAAGCTAAATTAAGTCGTTAAATATGTTTAGTAATTATTTATAATGCTAGTTTACTTTTACTAAATATACTAAATATATTAAATGTATTAAATGTACTAAATATACTAAATATACTAAATATATTAAATATATTAAATTAATACACTGGCTAAAACTAAATACTATGACTGATATTTTTGAACAAACTCGCCGCCGCCGTACTTTTGCAATTATTTCTCACCCCGATGCAGGAAAAACAACTTTAACTGAAAAATTACTGTTGTTTGCAGGCGCTATTCAAATTGCAGGCAGTGTAAAGGCACGTAAAGCTACTCGTCATGCAACATCAGATTGGATGGAGATTGAAAAAGAGCGTGGAATTTCTGTAGCATCTTCGGTAATGCAAATGGAATACCGTGACTGTGTGATTAATTTATTAGATACACCTGGACATCAAGATTTCTCTGAAGATACTTATCGGGTACTCACTGCGGTAGATGCGGCTTTAATGGTGATTGATGCCGCTAATGGGGTAGAAGCACAAACCTTGCGTTTATTAGAAGTGTGTCGTCAGCGAAATACACCGATTATTACTTTTGTCAATAAAATGGATAGAGAGGTACGCGACCCATTAGACATTATGGACGAAATTGAGCGTACTTTAGGTATGACTGCTGTGCCTATGACTTGGCCTGTTGGTATGGGTAAGCAGTTTCGTGGGGTTTATGATTTACGTAAAACAACGATGACTTTATTTAAATCAGGTAAAGACAAATTGTCTGAATTAGCCGATGATACTTTACCTAACTTAGAGTGCGATTTAGCAAAACAGTTATTTGGTAGTGAGCGAGAGCAAGCGATTGATGAACTCAACTTATTAGCCAGTGCCAATGAAATATTCGATAATAATCAATTTTTAGCAGGCAAGCATACCCCTTTGTTTTTTGGGTCTGGTGTGAATAATTTTGGTGTACAAGAGGTTTTAGACGCTTTAGTTGATTATGCCCCCGCACCTTCAGAACGGCGTGCTAAACAGCGGATTGTAAAACCTGAAGAGGCAACATTTACGGGAGTAGTTTTTAAAATTCAAGCAAATATGGACCCAGCACACCGCGACCGTATTGCGTTTGTGCGTGTATGTTCAGGCAAATTTGAACGCGGTATGAAAATTCGTGTAGGACGTACGGGTAAAGACATTCGTCCTGGTACAGTGGTCAGCTTTTTATCGCAACGTCGTGAATTATTGGAAGTCGCTTACCCTGGTGATATTATCGGTATTCCTAACCACGGTACACTACATTTAGGTGATAGTTTGACTGAAGGCGAAGATTTACAATATATGGGTTTACCGTATTTTGCACCTGAAATGTTTCGTGCTGTTGAAGTTAAAGACCCTATGCGTAGCAAACAGTTGCGTACAGGTTTACAACAATTAGGTGAAGAGGGTGCAATTCAAGTTTTTCGCCCTTATTTAGGTGGAAGCTTATTGCTCGGTGCGGTTGGTCAACTTCAGTTTGAAGTCGTCCAACACCGTCTTAAAACGGAGTATGGTGCAGAAGCACGCATTGAAGGCAGTAAATATAACCTTGCTCGTTGGATTAGTTGTGAAGATTCAGTCATATTGAAACGATTTATGGAAGCTAACGCATTTCGTATGGCTTATGATGTGGTTGATTCACCTGCTTTTTTGGCTGCCCATGCCAGTGAACTGAAATTGGCTGCAGAGCGGTTTCCAGAGATTAAGTTCCACGCACTTAGAGAACACGCCAGTGCGGTAGGGTAATATCAATATTGATATTTAATAAATTAAAACATACATAGTTAATATAGTCTTTATACTTGATTTTAAAACAGAGTTTATAAAAATGTATTATAATTCTAATTGTCGCGGCTGTAGCTCAGTTGGATAGAGTATCTGGCTACGAACCAGAGGGTCGTGGGTTCAATTCCTGCCAGCCGCACCAACATTTAAACCCCCTTAATTTTTAAGGGGGTTTTTTATTTTTAGTTAGATGTTATATTAAATAATTTTTAATAATTCATTAAAATAATTCATTAAAATAATTCATTCCTTGCTTGTAAAATAAGAATAAGTATTTTTAAATAAAACAATAAAACAATAAAACAATAAAATAATAAAACAATAAAATAATTTATTTTTTAAAACTAATCATTGGGGTTGGCTATGAGTACGTTAAAAAACAACATTACAGAAGATATGAAAAACGCTATGCGTTCCAAAGATACGCTACGTTTAGGAACTATTCGTATGTTGCTTGCGGCAATTAAACAAAAAGAAGTTGATGAACGTCTAGAGCCGACTGATGCCGTGGTGATAGCAATCATTGAAAAATCTATCAAGCAACGTAAAGACAGTATTGCACAATTTGCCAGTGCAGGCCGTCAAGATTTGGTTGAGCAAGAACAGGCGGAACTCACAATTTTGCAAGCCTATATGCCTACACAAATGAGTATTGAAGAAATTACTTTAGTAGTGGCTCAAGTCAAGTTAGAAATAGACGCTAATACAATTCAAGATATTGGTAAATTAATGGGGGCATTAAAACTAAAATTAGCGGGTAAAGCAGATATGACGCAGGTATCAGCAGCAGTTAAACTGGCTTTGCTTTAATAAAATCACAGCTTTTTCTATAATACTTTTTTGATAATGCCTATTAGCTCAACTGTAGAAACTACAGTAAAAACCACAGATAATTATTTGCCAGTCAATACGACTAGTGATTTATGGTTGCCGTCCTTGGTCTGTGTGGTGAGTGTTGTGCTTGTTTTAAGTATACGTTGGGTATGGTTTTTTTGGCGTGTACAACAGCTACAAAACAAAATAAAATTAAACTATCCTCAATCTAGTGAGGAGTCTAGATTAATGCACACTACTAGCCAACGTATTGATACTTCTTATCACCTTAATAAGTTTCATAACATTTTAGGCGTTATTGATGATTTAACAGCGTTCACTGCTCAAAAAAATCCAATTGTTTTGGAAGAGTTGATAGAAAAAAAATCACCTGATATTAACCCTGAATCTAATTCCATACATCAGAAAATAAACCCTATAATATTGTCTGAACCCAATTTAGGCCATCAAACTGATGACTCATTTAAACCAGCCTATTTAAAAAATAAACATTTGACAATCAATACGACAACAGATACAACAACAGATACAGCAATAAATAACATAACAAATACTGAAAAAGAAACCCTTTTACATAATCCAAAAAAGGCTATTAGCAAAGCGACACGCGACACAGTGCAAGATGAGTTTATTACCACCTTAGTGCCTGCGAAAGCAATGCCTACGCCTATTCCTTTTTTTGCCCATGAACTGTTTCATTATCAAGCCCGACTCACATGGGCAAATATGGAAGATAAAAAGCGATTCTTATCACTTCTAAATGAACGTCCGTGGCAACAGTCTTTGCCAGTGTCTGTGTGTTCAGATGTTACCAATAATGATGCAGTTATTTTAGGCTGGCAAGTCATTCATCGTCATGAATTAGCCACAATAGAAACATTAAATATATTTAAAGAATGGTGCGTTTCACTGGCTGATGCAACGCACGCCAATTGTAAGTTTATTTCTACGCTTACTTGGGATAACTTTATTGATGAAGCACATTCATTGTTGGCAAGTTTAGACAGTGCAATTATTTTAAAAATTAGTGTACCCACTGCACAATTAGATTTATTTACACAAGCTTTACTAGCGGCACGTTTTGTACAACAACAAGAGCATTGGACCTATTCAGATACAGAACAGAAAAATACGGTTGTATTAGAACGTTTATGGCAAACTGTACAAGCGACTTATTCGCCAGATGCTTTGACTGAACATGCAATTTTTCAAATTGTGATTGATTTACCACACTTTGATGTGTTAGAAGCCCGCAAAATCTATATGCGTATTCGTGCTGTTACAAAAACCAGTACGGCGACTTTACAATCAGTCAATGGGCTACATTTATCTGAAGGTATGTTAGACAAATATAGCCGTGAAATGATTTTAAAACAAGAATCACTGACTCAAGCAGGTTTAATACCAGGTTCTAAACTGGCACAAGGTATTTTTTCGCCAAAATTAAAAAATAACCAAGATTTATATCATTCACCTGCGACTTTATAAAATTATTAAAGATATTAAAGATATTAAAGTATTTGGTATTGCTACTTAAAAATAGTTATTGTGTTTTTTATCTTACGCAAGCTTTATTTTGCTAAGAAAATTTTAGAAATATATACTTTAACCATATTAAAGTAGCAATGCCAAGTATTTTATGGACAATTCATTTACCACGCATAAACCTTCGGTCTAAATCTTGCATAGTCAATCCAAACCAAGTCGGTCTACCGTGATTACAACGGTCTGCGTTCGCGGTTTGTTCCATTTGACGCAAAAGCCCATTCATTTCAGCGATACTTAATTGTCGGTTAGCACGCACTGCACTTTGACAAGCAAGGCTTGCAAGCCGCTCATGCTGGGCTGTTTTAAGTATATGACTTAAACCTTCTGAACTCACTTGAATTAAAAGTAATTCATCTAATAAAGCCGTTAAAGTATGGGTTACGTCATTTAAACGCAATAAACTAGGCACTGCTCGAATGGCCAATACATTGACTGATAAGAGACTGACATCAAACCCTAACTCTAGTAAAGTTGTTTGATAAGTATTCGCTGCTTCACACTGCAAACCAGTTAATGTCATACAAATTGTTTCTAATAAAATTTGGCTCGCCACATCACCTTGTGCTAATTCAGTTTTATAGGCTTCATATAATACCCGTTCATGTGCGGCGTGCATATCTACGATGCCCATTCCTTCAGCCGTTTGCGTCAAAATATATACGCCATGTATCTGTGCAATCGCCACACCTAATCGACCAATAGTACCAATACTACTAATACTATTGGAGGAATTAGAAGGGAGTGTATACTTAGATTCAATGATTGATAAACCATCAGCTACATCATCTATTGACGGTGTATCATTTAAAGTAGGCCATAAATTGGTTTTAAGTAAGTCTTGTGTCGCGTATTGAGTTGTCTTAGGATTAGAATAAGCAGGCTGTGTCAATGTCTGTGTAGCTTGGCCTATCTGTGGTTTTGAGTGCTGTTCTGGCAACACTTGCCATACAGGGTTTCCTGTGGCAACGACACGCTTACTGTCAAAACTTACAGACGATATTATTTGTCCTAAGGCTTGCTCTACCGCTAATTTTAATAAGCGGTATACCGCACTGCCATCACGAAACCGTATTTCACTTTTAGTCGGGTGTACATTGACATCAATACTATCGGCTGGCAAACGCATAAATAAACAATAATTAGGCTGGTTATCGCCGTGTAATATGCCTTGATAACTAGAACGAATGGCATGTGCCATTGCACGGTCACGTATGGGGCGACCATTGACATACAAGGCTTGTAGTTTTGCACGATTTTGTGTATTTTGTGGTGTACTTAATACGCCGTATACACTGATACCGCTATGGCTGACTTCTATTTGATGCGTTGAAGTGGTGTCATCTTCATTGGTATTAAATATAGACTTAGTAATATGCTCTATTCTTTGCCAGCCTGTAGTTGGCGATAATCTACGCAATATTTTGCCATTATGAAATAATTCAAATTGAATAGTCGGTTGTGCTAAAGCGATTGATTCAAACACATTGACACAGTGGGTTAATTCGGTAGATTCTGTCTTTAAAAATTTACGCCGTGCAGGAATACTAAAGAATAATTCTCGTACACACACCGTTGTTCCAACACCATGCGAAGCGGGTTGTTCTTGCCAGTTGCCTAAATAATTGTCATATTGTGTAGCATATTGACAGGTTTTAGTGCGGCTAATAATGGCTAATTGTGCGACTGATGATATTGATGCCAAAGCTTCACCACGAAAGCCAAAGCTAGATACTGACATTAACTCATCTTGAGTGGTAATTTTGCTAGTCGCATGACGTAGAACTGCCATTGGAAGTGCGTGGGCGGGTATGCCGTCACCGTTGTCTTGCACATCTAAACGGTTAATTCCTCCGCCTTCTAAACGTACAATCACTGTTGTTGAACCAGCATCTAGTGCATTTTCTAATAATTCTTTTAAAACAGAAGCAGGTCGCTCAATGACTTCGCCTGCTGCAATTTGATTAATTAAGCGGTCGGATAACAGCTGAATTGTTTGAGTATTTATTTTAATTTTTAAGGCCGCGTCAGTTTTATTATTATTTGTGGACTGGGTATCAATATTAAACATAATTAAACAACATTAACAATAAACAACATTAACAATAAACAATATTAACAATAAACAATATTAACAATAAACAATATTAAACAATATTAAACAATATTGAGAATAATTAAAAACTAACTTAACTTAATTAAGTATTATAAACACATCAGTAAACACATCAGTAAACATATCAATAAACATATAAAATATTCAGTATGAATTCTTTGAACCCACCTATTATTAATTATGCACCCGCTACTCAAGCTAACTTTTTAACATTGGCTGATTGGCAAACGTCTTTTCCGATACTTAAACAGCCTAATATTAATTTGATTTGTAATTTTATGCTTAATCAAGCATTAAAAAATAGCGATGAAACTACTGTAGTTGATCATCAATCTATAAATAATCAAAATATAAATAATCAAGTTACAAACATTAATACAAATATTAATACAAATATTGATTTGATGTTTAATAGTTTATGTCATTCAACAATAGGCTGTTGCCCTCCGTTGGTGATTGTTGAACACCCTTGGCAAGCACAGTGGTTAAAACAAAGGTGTATGATTTGGTTTAAGTCGCAGGTCAATCAATTTACCGCCAGCAACAAAGTGTTATTGATGCCACAAGTACTGACTTTAAATCAACATTTAGAGTCTTTAAACGGTATATCCAATCAATTATTACCCACAATTTCTAAACAGGAAGCGGCTTTATTATTATGTGATGCTTTAAAACAACTGAATGTAGACAGTATTCGTAGTGATACTGTTCGCTATCAGTTAGCAATACAAATGCTTACACTGATTCAAGAAATTGATACACGGGCTTTATTGTCAGATACTTTAGCCAATGCTGGGCAAACTGCCCAAAATCAGTTGCTAGAAACAACGTTTTTATCGCGTGAAGTACAGTGGGTGTCAGTTTGTCAGCAGTATTTAAGCCAAATTGAAACGGCTACAGGTCGGCAATTACATTGGCGTAAATGTTTGCATCATATACTTGAACAGACGCTTATAACGCAAAATTTAAAGCTAATTATTCCTGCTCCACACCCTGGTTTAATGATGCAAGTTTTTTTGTCACAGTTATGTATAGAAAGTATAAATAATAATATAAATAATGATATAGATAACGATATAGATAACGATATAGATAACGATATAGATAATAATATAGATAATAAAAAATATATTAAAAATAATACTATATTAAGTATTATTCTGCCTGATTTAAGTGTCAATACAACGCTACAAGCCACTCAAGTACAGACTTATAGTTGTACTGATTTTGAGGACGAAGCACAGTGTGCTGCTCAACACATTCAATCTTGGTTTAAATCAGGGGCTAAACACATTGTTGTTGTCGCACACGACCGAGTGTTGGGGCGGCGTTGTGCTGCTTTATTAGCTAGAAATATGATTCCTGTAGAAGATCGTGTGGGTTGGGCATTGTCTACAACAGTCGCTGCCAGTACAGTACGCGGCGTATTAACCAGTTGGTTAAGCAGTGATTTTGAAGCCTTATTAGCATGGTTAGCATTGCCAATGGTTCAGTCGCACCAAGCAGGGGCAGTTCAAACATTAATTTATTTACAACACGTTTGGTATAAACAAAAAATTATTCCTGACGGAAAAGCATTAATACAACGCATATTAAACCATGCTTTTCGTGTAGTCGCTGATACTAAACAAGTAAATAATAATATTAATAATATCAATATTAGTAATAATAGTAATAATAATAGTAATAGCAATACTGAAACTATAACAAATAGTTTATCAGATCCTGTAGCCGTACAACTGGCAGTTGCTCAATGCTTAGGTACATGGCAAGCAGGACAAACACAGTCATTAAAACGGGCAACTGTATCAACACATGCACAACAATTAATGGCTTATTTAGCGTTATTAGCACCTGCTTTACAACAAGACAATGCGGGCATAAAAGTATGGCAACAATTACAGCTTTTAGCAATTTCGCCACAGTTATCTGAAGATAATTACTCACCAAAAATTACTTTGGCTACGTTTATGAGTGTGCTTGACCATAGTTTTGAAACAGAACGTTTTTCGGTAAGTACACACCGTTATGATTCGCCAGACACAGCACGGGTTATTTTTATGCCATTTTATGAAGTGGCTTGGAGTCATTGTCAGCATATATTAATGATGGCTTGTAATGATGTGCATTTTCCTGCTACCCCTAATAACCCTACGCCTCTATTGGCCAGTGTTCGTCGTGAATTAAATATTCCATTGCCCATAGCCGAGCGCGCAGTATGGTTACATTTATTATTAAATATGAACTCGCAATCACAAGTTTATGCATCGTTTACTCCCAGTGAATCAGGTAACCCCAGTCGAATTAGTCCTTGGTTAAATGGCGTTTCAGCACACATAAAACCATCAGCTTTGCAAGTGGTTTCGGTTAATAATAATATTGGATTGTTTCAATCACACACTCAACCCCCTAAAAAATCATATCAATCATATTTAACTATTAATCATTTGCCGACAGATATCAGTGTGAGTCGTTTAAGCAAGTTGCTACAGTGTCCTTACCATTTTGCTTTGGAAACTATTTTTAATATTAAGCCTTTAAATCAGCCTGATATTTGGCCTAGCTATTCAGAGCGGGGTAACTTATTGCATGCAGTGTTACACAGAGTACACCGTCATTTAGAACACAATAATATTTTAGATACGAATAGTACCAGCGATTTAATACACGCAATTCATCAAGCTATGCAGGATTTGTTACAAGACAAAGTCTATTTATCTGGGCGTTATACGGCTTTAATAGCCGATTGTGAACGCACGATTATCACCTATATATCTGCACATCAAGCACAGTTAAAAAATAACTGGCAAATTGCTGCGACCGAAATGCCACTAGACAGCCATCACTTAATTCATAATGTGCGTGTACACGGAAAAATAGACCGTTTGCAAGTACAACAAAATAATCAAATGAATCAAACTGATGTATACGCAGTATTGGACTATAAAACCTCTAGTCAAGACAGTTTAAGGAAAAAAATCAAGCAACCATTGTTAGATGCACAGCTGACTTTATATGCAGTATTATTAACACTTAGTGGAAAAAAGATTGAACAAGCAGCTTATTGGCGATTGCATGATGGACTTTTTAATGATGAAGACAGCTGGAATACAGACTATCATTCTAAAAAAACCATTGTATCAGTAGATGATTTACCGCTACAAATGGAGGTACTTTCAAAGACATTACACACCGAATGGCAGATTCTTTTAGCAGGCAAAGCAAGTACACGGCCCAATGTTGATACGTGTCAGTATTGTGATTATTCTGGAGTGTGTCGCAACGCACAGTTAATTGAAATGGCTGATGAAGAAAGTGGAACTTTGAATTTTAAGGCTTAAGAAATATATTTTTAATGGTTTTGAAAAAATTTAATAGCTTTATTTTTTAAGCAATACTTTGTCGGGGTTCATACGGTTATGCGGGTCTAAAGCCTGCTTAATATCTAACATTAAATTTAATTCTATGGGTGATTTGTACCGTGCTACTTCATCACGCCGTAAAACACCTAAGCCGTGTTCGGCTGAAATTGAGCCATTTAATGAATCAACGCCATCATGAACAATACGATTAATGCTTGTTTGATGGGGTATACAATTGTCGCGGTTGTGATACACGTTATAGTGTAAGTTACCATCGCCTAAATGGCCAAAGGTAATTAGGTGAGCATCAGGAAAATCCGCCCGTATTGCGTGTTCAGTCTTCTCAATAAAAGCCGGTATTTTAGAAATCGGCAAAGCAATATCGTGCTTAATATTCACTCCTTCCATAGTTTGAGCGGCAGAGATAGACTCGCGCAATGCCCATAAGCGTTTAAATTGTTGTTCGTTATCCGATACAACGGCATCAAGTATTAAGTGAGTCTCTAATGCTATTTTTAGCATGTCATGCAATACACCATATAAATATTGTTTGTGCGAATTTTCGGGGCGATTCTCACTGACTTCTAATAAGATATACCAAGGTGATGGATTTTTTAGCGGCGAATGGCACTGCTTAAAATGTTTTAAAACCAAATTAAGGCAATTGTCTGATATTAATTCAAAGGCAGTCAGTGAGTCGCCAATGTGTTGTTTTGACAATGTTAATAGCTGTAAAGCGTCTGTAGTCGATTGAACTGCAACCCAAGCAAGCTGTTTAAAAGCCGGCAGAGGAAATAGCTTTAATACTGCCGCTGTAATAATGCCCAAAGTGCCTTCGCTGCCAATAAACAAATCTTTTAAATTGTATCCAGTATTGTCCTTACGCAAACCACGTAAGCCGTGCCATATATTGCCTTCAGCAGTAACTACTTCTAAGCCTAGACACAATTCTTTGGTATTGCCATAACGCAGTACTTGTACACCGCCTGCATTGGTCGCTAAATTACCACCAATCGTACAGCTGCCTTGTGAGGCCAGACTTAATGGAAATAAGCGATTAACCTCTTTCGCTGCTATTTGTATCGCTTCTAAAATACAGCCCGCTTCCACAGTCATTGTGTGATTGTCTATGTCAATTTCACGAATATTATTTAAGCGTTTTAGGCTAATGACAATATTTTTACCCGTGGGGTTAGGAACGCTGCCGCCCGATAAGCTGGTATTGCCGCCCTGTGGAATAATATTAATCGCGTGTTTAGCACAAAAACGCACGATATTGGCGACTTCTTCAGTATTGATGGGTTCTACAACGGCTAAAGCCTGACCTTGATAACGTTTACGCCAGTCTATTAAATAAGCTGCCATATCTAGTGCATCAATTAATAAACGCCCTGAAAAAGTTTGGCGTAAACCTTCAATTAATGTTTGATGGGTTGTAACCTTGGATTGATTCATAAATCAGTTAATAGGGCAGTTGGTTTTTGAGTATGAATATATCAAATATATGGTAATGTTCAAATAGCACTTATACAAGAAATTTAATAATTAAGAAGTAATTAGTAAAATCACTAAGACAATACACCAATATAAATATTGTAAAAGTTAAAATTTAACATTACCGCTACTTTAATATGGTTAATTCGTATAT
>JBEDNN010000024.1:0-33717 GCA_041170585.1 Pseudomonadota bacterium
CCTGATAATGAAGGTGATGGTGGACAGCCAAATCGACCATTGCGTCCAAATGTGATAAGAACAGCCGCCTACATGATCAGCAGACCGCCAGCACTGGTTGAAGGCTCTATACAAATGCCGCCAATGCCGCTTGCCAGTGCAGTGCTTGTTAATAATGCTAGTTCTTCGCCGATAAATCAAATCGCCAAAATTCCTATGTTGCGTTTACGCGGTGGTAGGATACTTCGCACCATAAATACTATAAGTACGATTAATAAGCATACTATAAACGCTAATAGTTTATTTGCGACTGCCATCGCTGGTTTTGATACGCTTAGTGTTACAAAACTGTCTAAAGAAGGACAGCAGACTTTACACTTAATGGACAGAAAACCGTCAGCACTGTTTAGAGGCTTTATACAAATGCCGTTTGCTTACCAAATTCCGCTTGCTTACCAAATGCCGCTTGCTTACCAAATGCCACTTGCTTACCAAATGCCGCTTGCTTACCAAATGCCGCTTCCTTACGCCAAACTAGCTGGTCGTGATGCAAAAGTGCCTGTAAAAGATGATGGATCAGATAATCAACCATTAAACTTACTAACTTCGCCACGGCGCTTTTTTAGAAGAAAATTACCTTATAAACCACAAAAAATACTCCTAAAAAATACCAGGAGCCTTCATAATATACAACTTAAGGTACCTATAGTTTTACAAAGGGATATAAGAAAGTATGGACACCAAAACTTTTTAGATGAGTTTGGAAATCCGATACTACCAAAGCAACCTTTTGAAACAAATGAGGGTGGCATCTGTTGGGCTGCTTCCATGGAAATGATGGGGTTTATAAATACTTCTATTCCTGTTCCCCCTTATGCTAAGAGCTGGATTCACGATCATCCAAGCCATTCAAGCAGCTTTAAAAATAAGATTGCTCATTATTTAAGGGTTTCTATGAAAATTGATAAAAAAACTATTTATACAAACAAGACTAAGAAGACTAAGAAAAAATTTAATTATATAAAGAGGATTAATGGAAAAATTCAATATATGAAGATAGATGGAAATTTTTTTTGCAGCCGTCAACAGTATGAAAAATCGGTGGGAAAAATGTCAGACTCCTTTAAAAATCATGAGGGTATTAATTCTTTAGATATATGTATAACGCAAGGGCTAACCCCTGTACTAGATGACCCTAAAAGACTGACCCCTAAAATTCTACATGCCTTGCTCAATAAGCATAGCACAGGTGTTTTTGCTGCATATAAGGTGCACAATGGCAACGTGCTTAAGCCTGGACAGAATCATAATGCAGGACACGCAGTCATAATAACTGGGCTAAGAAATGGTAACGTTATTTATAATGATCCTAACTTTAAATACAGCCAAGAAGTACCTTTTGAACAACTTAAATACGCTTTATTTGAAGAGCAATATGCTTTAACTGTAAAAAGTAAAGCAGCTATTTCAGCTTCTGCTGTTATGAACTCAACAAAAAAATTAGAAGAATATTCAAATGAAGCAATACTTCGATATATCAATCAAAAAGAACTTGAAAAACTAAATACTGTTAAAGATACTGAGGAATTTAGGGAATTTCTTATTCAAGTAAATAAGGTAGTTCAATCAAGATATAACAAAGCAGTTGAAAAAAAATTAATTGTCACACATCAACAAAGGCGTTCATTAGTTGAAGGACGATCAAATAATCGACTAGATATTGATGAACGATCAAATATTGAAGATGTAGTAAAAATATTGCAAAAAAAATTAAACGAACTAGAAAAGCTTTATAAAAAAACATTACGTGATAACGAAACAAAAAACAATAATGTTAAATTTTAACTTTTATAATATTTACACTGGTGCAGTAGCTTGTTCATTTTCCTGATTATTTCTTAAGTATTAAATTTCTTGCATCAGTGCTATTTGAACACTACCTGAAAAAATTTTATTTTTTAAGGATTACTACTAGGAATGATTATGCTTTTACCTCGATTAACTTATTTTAAAATTTTTTGTCAATTAATATTAGCAAATTTTATCTCATATATTTGTATGTCTAATACTGTATTGGCCAGTAAGGCTGCCAAAGCGTCCACAGAAACCAAAATACCTGCTTATCAATTACCTAACACACTGAATATTCGCTACGAAACTAAAATATTAGGCTTGTCAGGTAAAAGTATTTTAAAATTTAAACGGACTGAACAAACCTATAATGCTGAACTCAACACTTATGCCACAGTCTTATTTAAACGGTTTGAAATATTTTATGGGTCTTCAGGTTTACTGACCACAACAGGGCTACAGCCAACATACATACAAGAAAAACGGCTACAAAAACCACTCATTACTACCCAATTAGACACAAACAAACAACAGGCAATATCCAGTCAATCAGGTGTACTGCCTTATGAACCCAATAGTGTTGATGTATTAAGTGTTGCAATTCAATTAGCGACTTTGCAACAGCTCAATCCGCGTTGGAAAAAAACAGGTACATCACAAGATTTTAAAGCCTATCGCCCCAGTGGACTAACGATTTGGCGATTTGAAAGCCAAGGTATTCACACTATTACCGTGGCTGGAAAAGCAATAGAAACACTGTACATTAAACGTATCCCGATTGACCCTAAGGAAGAGGCTGATGAGCAACATTTATGGTTAGACCCTATGCGTTATGGGTTTCCTGTAAAAATGCGGTTTGTTGATAAAAAAGGCCGTAGTGCCGATATTTTAATGGTTGATTGGCAAGAATCATAATTATTTACATATTAACTATAACCCATGACCCCACTTAACTTATCCAATAACGCACTTTTCCCGTGGCTACACAACAGCTTATATGATGACAATTATGTACGGCATTTATTGAACCTTCAAATTGCCACAGAGACCACACATAGCCTGCACAATTGGTTACAACAGCATATTGCGACTACACAAAATATCACTAATAACG
This sequence comes from Pseudomonadota bacterium, assembly GCA_041170585.1. Taxonomy (GTDB): domain Bacteria; phylum Pseudomonadota; class Gammaproteobacteria; order Burkholderiales; family Burkholderiaceae_C; genus JBDLSY01. The sequence continues at coordinate 2,945 of JBEDNN010000024.1, forward strand.
AGGCCCAACTAGAAGATGAGTTTGTTAAACCGCTACTAGAGCAACTGGGTTGGTACAGTGTTAAGCAAGTTGGTTTAACCGCACAAGGCAAATTTCAAGAATTAGACTGGGCATTAACTTTAAGCGATAACGCCGCCCAAATCCTCAAAGCCAGCCGTGAACCGCAACATATTACCGCGATTGTGGAATGTAAGTCGCCTGCTATTGCCTTAGACAATGGCAAAGCCAACGCCACTAATCCACATTTTCAATTGATGCAGTATCTGAATATGTACCGCGTTCATTATGGATTTTTAACCAATGGTGGCTTATGGCGTTTTTATGATAACCAAGCACTACACAGTAAAAAAGCCTATTTAGAATTTAATTTACCCGCCCTGCTGGCAATTGCTGATACTGATGAACAAGCCCGTGCTATTGCCTTGTTTGCCTTGTATTTTGCCAAAGCCAGTTACACTGCAACCATTGACGGGACTACAACGCCGATTCAAAGTACCGCAACCCGTGCCGCTGACTACGCCTTTGAACTAGAAAGCAATTTAAAGTCAGTGATTTATGGTACAGATGGTGAAGATTCTTTGTTTGAACGTATCGGACAAGCTATTCATACTGCCTCACCCACTGCCCCATTAGAACAAGTGTATGAAAATGCGATGGTACTACTCTATCGCTTACTGTTTATTGTGTATTTTGAAGACAATAACCGCAGTTTATTAGAGGCTCACCCACATTATCAACAACACAGTTTAAGCCGTTTAAACGAAGGTTTGAAGCTGGCAACGCCTATTACTGAACGCCTACATAACGGTATTTATGAATTACGTCATTTATTTACACTGTTAAATGAAGGGGCAGCCGATATTAATATTCCATTGTTTAATGGCGGTTTATTTGACCCCAGCAAAGCCCCTTTATTAGCAGTACCCAAATTATTTAGCAATAAGGCATTACGAGATTTACTGGCACAATTGCTATATAAAACCCAAGCAGGTAAAGCTTTACTCAATATGCGGCGGGATTATAAAAATATGTCCATCACCCATTTAGGGCGTATTTACGAAGGCTTATTGGAATACCGCTTTATTCAAGTAGCAGGTGAACGCCCTACCTATATTGCCTATAAAAAAGGCAAAACGACTACTGATGCCTATTTATCCGCCTATGAATTAGCCGTATTTAAGAAAGCCGCTGCTAAAGATAAAAGTATTAGTATTTTGCGTGAAGATGCCTTGCGTGAAGGACAAATTTATTTACGCAGTGCCAGCAATAGCCGTAAAACTACCGCCAGTTATTACACGCCCACGGAACTATCCAGTTTTTTAATCAAGGCAGGTATTGACCGTGCTGTAGACGTAGATAAAAAAGCCATCGCCAGTTTAACTATTTTAGACAATGCCTGTGGCAGTGGGCATTTTTTAGTCGAAGCTTTAGGGTATTTATCGCAACGGGCTTTAGCCCGCATAGACAGTGAACCTGAATTACGCAGTTTATTAGAACAAGAACGTATTAAAATTACTGAACAAATCAATGCTTTAGCATTAAACGTTGAGCTAGATGATGCCCAAATTTTAAAACGGGCTTTATTAAAACGCTGTATTTATGGCGTAGATTTGAACCCATTTGCCGTAGAACTCACGCGGCTTAGTTTATGGATTGATTCGTTTATTTTTGGCACACCCTTGAGCTTTATTGAACACCATATTCAACATGGCAATGCTTTAATGGGGGCAACACAAGCCGAGTTTTTAGCCTATACCCGCAGTGCTGCCGCGACTGATTTATTTGCTGAACAAGATTTACACACCGAATTTGTCGCTTTAGGCGATGTAATGGCGGAGTTATCCGCCTTACGCGATACCACCAGTGCCGAAATTCAACACTCTAAAATTATTTATACCCGTAAAATCGCTCCAAAACTAAGCAAACTGTCTACGGCTTTAAGCCTAATCAGTACGCGTAAACTGTGGGCAGCCCAAGGACGACACGGCGATGTTAAAGCACTGGACGCACAGCCAGAACTAGCCGCTGCCTTGTTTAATAAAGGCTTAACCTATTTGATTGATTTACCCAATGCCACTGCCGCCGAACAATTAGTCATTGAACAAGCCAACGTCCGCCGTACCGAACTGGCCGCTACAGTAGCACAGATTGAAACCTGTGCCGCCCAACACCATTTTTTTCATTATGAAATCGCCTTCCCCGAAGTATTCGCCCACCCTGACAAAAGCCAACAAGGCTTTGATTTAATTTGTGGCAATCCACCGTGGGATAAAACTCAATTTTCTGATGCTGATTTTTTCCCGCAATACCACAGCAACTACCGCAGCTTAAAAAACAGCGAAAAAGCCACCGTACAAACGGAGCAGCTGGCCAAGCCCGCCGTTAAAGCCGCCTACACGGTCAGCAAAACCACCATTGAACACGCCAATCAGTATTATAAAACTGGCTTTCCACTCAATGCTGGTGCGGGGCATACTAATTTATTTCGTTTATTTGTGGAACGCAATTTGACGCTACTAAAAAGCGGCGGTAGCTTAAACTATGTCTTGCCCAGTGCCTTGTTGTTTGAAGAAGGGTCACAAACCTTACGCAAACATATTTTTAAGGCAATGCAGATGCCGTTTTTTTATAGTTTTGAAAACCGTGAACCGCTGTTTCCTGAAGTAGATTCTCGGTTTAAATTTGCCATGATGCAAATCGTTAATACGCCACTCACCGTCAAACAGGCAGAGACTTACGCTATAGATACCGCTTTTTATTTAGGGCGGGTGGCCGATTTAGCACAAGACGGCGTTAAAACACCGTATCCTTTGGCATTGTTAAAACAACTGTCGCCCGAACAATGGGCAATGATGGAGTTAAAAAATGCCGCTGATTTGCCGATTTTAGAGCGTTGCTACACTGCATTTGCCCCACTGCATGAACGCTGGCTAAATTTTCGTAATGAATTAAATATGACCAATGACAAGGATTTATTCCTTGAAACGCCTGCCACAGGACGGCTGCCTTTGTTTGAAGGCAAAATGATTTGGCAGTACACCGCACAATTGGCTAAACCACAATACTGGTTGAATCAAACTGATTTTGACCAACGCCTTGCCAGCAAAGAGCTGTATCGTATGGCACAAGATTTTGGCGTAACCCGTGCCGAAGCCCAAAAACACGCCTACGCCGTACGCTATGACCGTGAGTTTTATCGGATTGGAGTTCGATTGATTGCTAGAGACACTGATGAACGCACTTTAATCTTTAGCCTGTTGCCTAAAAATTGCGGTGTTGGGCATTCTATGTTTGTAAGCGTACCAAAAACGTATGTATTAAACGGTGAGGCAGCAACGGCAACTGCTGGAATTAGCGAAGTGAGTAGCTTGCGTTTATTGTTTGCCTTGGCTTGGTTGAACAGTTTGCCGTGTGATTGGATTGCACGGTTTACGATTCAAATCAATGTAAGTATGACCTATTTATACCGTTTACCGATGCCACAGCCGACTGATGCCGAGATTCTTGCCACCCCCGCGTTTAAAACTTTAGCTAAAAATGCGGCTTTGCTGACTTTGCACAGTGATTGGGCAGCGTTTGAACCGTTGGCAGCAGTGTTTGACATTAAACCCAGTGATTTACCGCAAACCGATGAGCAGTATGACCGTTTGCGTTATCAAAACGATACCTTAGTGGCACAGTGTTATGGTTTAAGCGATGCCGATGTACGCCATATTTTAAAAGGCTTTCCCGTGATGCTAAAAAAACGCCCAGAATACGCGGCGTTGTTTGGGGGTTAGGTTTTTTATGATTGACAATAATAAAAGAAACCATTTAAAATTTTGGCGATAATTAACGGTGATTAACTATATATGATTAAAAGCTTCAAAAACTCGCTCACAGAAAAATTTTATAGCACAGGAAAGACTCGTGGATTACCTGCTGAAATTATTAAACGGGCAGTAAGGCGATTACAACAACTTGATGTGGCAACCGAACTTGATGATTTACGTTGCCCACCATCTAATCATTTAAAGGCACTAGATGGTAGTCGCAGTGGACAGCACAGTATACGTATTAATGACCAATGGCGATTATGTTTTGTATGGGGTGGCAGCGACGCTTTTGATGTTGAGATTGTGGACTACCATCAAAAATAATTTGCTTATGCAAATAGATAAATTACTTCGTTTAAATGGTTGCGTGTTTCTTGCGAAACTGTTTTTAAGTCATAAGCGGTTTGTAAATTTAACCAGTACTGTGGAGATTGTCCGAAAGCCTTGCCAAATAATAAACTTAATTCAACAGTTATTGACTCTGTACCTTGCAAGATAGCCGCTATTTTAATTGTTGGTACACCAATACTACGCGAAAAATTAGCCAGTGTCATTGGAGTATCTTCTAAAATTTCCGCTAAAAATTCACCAGGGTGAATGGCTGGTAATTGATTATTAGGATTCATAATAAATTATTTTTAGTTACTTAAAATATGTCATTTGATTTATATTTTATATCATTTAATGTATATTTTATATTATTTAAGTAATATTAACTAATCCGTATATTTAAATAATCCGCTTGTTTAACTTACAATTAATTTTAATATCAAGATTGTGGATTACTATTAAAAAATGTTGTAAAAATTACATTTATTAAAGGTAGGGGCAAATCTTGTGTTCGCCCGATGTTGTTTTGAATGTAGTATTCACCCAATAATTAAATAAAAACAAGGCGAACACATAGGTTCACCCCTACGTCCAAAAATCTCAATAAGATTCATATAATATTCATAAAGTCCAGCGATAATATAAATATCAAAATATTTTTAAACCATTGAATTATTTTTAACTACCTTCTATTTTATGAAACACACTATTAAAATCAAATCATTGTTTATAAGCGCAGCTGTGAGTGCTGCCTGTGTTGTATCAGCACAAACTGCACCACAAATTATTAAAATTGACGGTTCATCAACCGTGTTTCCAATCACTGAAGCAGTCGCAGAAGATTTTCAAATTGCTAATAAAGGCACTAAAGTAACGGTAGGTATTGGCGGTACTGGTGGCGGTTTTAAAAAATTATGTCGCGGTGAAATTGATATCTCTAATGCTTCGCGGCCTATTTTAAAAGCTGAAATGGAATTGTGTGCTAAAGCGGGCATTAAATACATTGAATTGCCCATTGCATTTGATGCTTTAACCGTAGTTGTGAATCCAAAAAATAATTTTTTAAAGTCAATGACGATTGAAGAATTAAAAAAAGTATGGGAACCAGCGGCACAAGGTAAAGTAAAAACTTGGAAAGATGTTAATCCATCTTGGCCTGCAACCCCTTTAAAACTGTACGGCCCTGGTGCTGATTCAGGTACTTTTGATTATTTTACTGAAGCGGTAGTGGGCAAGGCTAAATCAAGCCGTGGCGACTATACTGCCAGCGAAGACGACAATGTATTAGTACAAGGTGTAAGCCGTGATGTGGGTGCGTTAGGTTACTTTGGTTTTGCATACTATATTGAAAATAAAGCTAAATTAAAAGCTGTAGGTATTGTTAATCCAAAAACTAAATTAGCTGTTGAACCAGGTGTTGATACTGTTGCTGCCAATACTTATGTGCCTTTATCGCGACCTTTATTTATTTACGTGTCGGCTAAATCCTTGGAAAAACCAGAGATTATTAAGTTTGTAGATTATTACTTAACCAACGCTGGAAAATTGTCTAAAGAAGTGAAATTTTTCCCTTTATCGCCCTCTGATTATTTACACGCTAAAACAAACGTAAAAGTACGTAAAACAGGTACAGCGTTCGGTGGCACACCTGAAGTAGGCGTTAAAGTCAGCGATTTACTTAAACGTAATCCTAAAGAATAATTCATAAATATTCAAATAAATATTGAAATAAATATAGTTAAATATATAGTAACTTAAAATAAAAGCCTCTCTTTTTTGTGAAGGAGAGGCTTTTTTATAATTACGCTTATAAAATAATAAATAATATATTAAAATTTTTTATTAAAGATTATTTTTAATAAATATAATTAATAAATTATATGAATAAATTTAATGAATATAACACACTCTGTATTTTCAATAATGTATACCTTTACAGTACAAGCCAAATAGTGCAAGACGGCTTTTGAATGTAATACTGTCTACAACTCAATTTTAAAATATATACCCAATGACACAAGCTACCGTAATTGCACCTTCTATGCCTTCAAAGGCCGTTGTTTCAGAGCGTTTACGTAAACGTATGAGCCGAAATATCGTAGCGACAGGGGTTGAGAGTTTATTATTATCTGCTGCTTTGGTAGCAGTGGCAACTACTTTGGGTATCGTTTATGTGTTAGTCAGTGAATCTTGGTCATTTTTTCAACAAATACCATTAGGGCAATTTTTAACGCAACGTGAATGGACGCCTTTATTTGATAACCCACAGTTTGGAATTATGGTTCTATTATCAGGTACTGTAGTCAGCTCTGTGGTGGCGTTGGCAGTTGCGTTGCCTTTAGGCACTGCAATCGCTATTTATTTATCAGAATTTGCTAAATCACGTACCCGCGAATGGATTAAACCTTTGTTAGAATTATTATCAGGTATTCCAACCATTGTGTATGGTTACTTTGCTTTGATGTGGGTAACACCTTTATTGCAAAAAATAATGCCTGAATTATCGGGCTTCAATTTGTTATCAGCGGGTTTAGTAATGGGTATTATGATTGTTCCTTATGTCAGTAGTATGGCAGAAGATGCTATGCGTGCAGTGCCTATGTACTTACGCGAAGGATCATTTGCTTTGGGTGCAACGCGTCTACAAACTGCATTGGGAGTGGTGATGCCTGCTGCCACATCAGGCATTGCTTCAGCGTATATTTTAGGCATTTCTCGTGCTATCGGTGAAACTATGATTTTAGCGGTTGCAGCAGGTATGCAGCCTAATTTAACACTTAATCCATTAGAACCCGCTGCCACAGTCACTGCATTCATTGTGCAAGTTGCTTTGGGTGATTTACCTCACGGTAGCCTTGGATACCAAACTATTTTTGCTGCTGGACTGACTTTATTTTTAATGACTTTATTTTTCAATGTACTGGGTCATATTTTGCGTAAAAAATTGCGTAACCGCTATTAAGGTAATTATTGTTAATCAGTCTATTTTTAGCTTGTCCGTTTACTTGTTAGCTTTTTTAACTTAGTTTTTTTAACTTAGCGTTTTTAATATAACTTTTTTGACATAGCTTTTTTAACAATGAATTTAAAAAATTTAAAAAAATTTAAAAATTTAAAAAAATTAGTAATAATCAGTTTATTCAGTGTTAGCTTACGCGTAAGTGCCGATACATTTGATACACACAGCAATGCTGAAAAAAATCAAACACTGGATATATTGCTAAACTTACACAATAGATATAGAGTTGAGAGGGGGGCGGCTACTTTGTGCTTATCATCTAAATTGCTAGATACTGCAAATAAGTTTTGTCGCTATATGGCAAATACCGATGATTTTGCACACCGCAGTCGTGATGGTAGTCGCTTGGTTAGTCGTGTTGAGCAATCAGGCTATCAGTGGAGTAGTTTAGGTGAAAATATTGGCACGGGCTATAAAAATGAGTTGGGCGTTATGATAGCTTGGATTAATAGCCCTAGCCATGAAATTAATATTAGGAATCCTATTTTTACTCAAGTTGGATTTGCACGCTGCAATCGTCCCGAAAGGCCAAACTATTGGGTTGCTGTGTTTGGTACTTCCACTACAGAGTCATGTATCGGCAGTTATAAAAATTGAACTGTTTCAATTAAATTAATTTAAATAAAAACCCTAAAATTCCTAAAATCCTTAAAACCCCTAAAACAATAAAATATATAAAATAACAAGGTCATTTATGGTTAAATTTTTACTCATTATTTTGGGTATCCCCTTATTAATGGTTGCTGTATGCGTGTTAATTGTTGCCGTAAGTATTCGCTATTTATTAAAAAAAACGGGCATTTTAAAGACTTTATCTCATTCTCAAACGCAGTATTCACCCCGTAAAATAAATGAAAAAAACACCTCAAAAGAAACAAACAGTGCTGAATTATTAGAACCCTGTCCGCACTGTGGTGTTTATGTAAGGCGTGCAGATTTTGATATGCATCAAGCCTCTCACCGTTAAATAAAAATAAATTTAGAACCATAAGTATAAAGTCGGTGAGTCTACTATGCTTAAATATCAACCGACCTCTAAATACCCTGATGATGAAGCAGTAGATGCCAGCAAGATTCGTCGTTTGAGTTTATTAACGGTGTTACGCTTAATATTAGCCAGCATTATGATGTTTTCGTTAATATGGCGCTTCAATATGCTGCCTGATGGCGACGGTGATAAAAACGCTCAACCGATGATAATCGCAGCTATTTATACACTAGCCGCTTTAATTGGTTGGCGTGTATTAGCTACTAAAGTGCTAGTGTGGCGAGGTGTTTTATTTGCTCAACTCATGATAGATGTCATTGTAATTAGCTTATTGGTTGCCAGTTTAGGCGGTAGCGATGGCGGTTATAGCTTTTTATATGCGATACCAGTGATTGCGGCGACTACACTGTTAAGCCGACATTTAGCTTTTTTTATCGGGGCAGTTAGTTTTATTACTTTAATGTTAGATGCACTGCGAAGGTTTGTTTTTTTAGGGCAATCTGTTGATTGGTTGTTATTAGGTTTGTATGGTTTAGTCTGTTTCGTGTGTATTAGTTTATTGCGTTTAGCCACTGAACGTGCAGACCACAATGAAGTCTTAATACGACAGGCACGTATGTCGGCTATCTTAGTCCAAGAAGTTCAAGAGCAACACTTGCCTGAAGATAGCTTGGCTTGGCTTGTATTTGACAATGAAGGTGTTGTTCATTTACTAAACAAAGGTGCACGCAGCTTGGCTTGGCAGGCTAATGTTTTATTAGAGATAGGTTACCAAATTACACCCAGTAGCCCATTGTTAGTTTGGTTCAATTCCCGTGATACACTTGAAGAACAAGTCATTAATTGGCCTCCTGAAACATTGATAAATCCTGATGATACTATGCAACAGGTGAGCCAAAATTTATATTTAAAAGTTTCATTGTTGCCACAGTTATCCCACATGACTGCATTAAATTTAGAGCTGGCAAGTACGCGTACATCTCGTCAGCAACAATCACAATTGGCCGCAATGGGACGTATCTCTGCCAGTATTGCCCACGAAATTCGCAATCCATTAGGGGCTATTAGTCAAGCAGCCGAACTATTGCAAGAAGGCAATGCTTTAACTGATGCCGATAACCAGTTGGTTGTCTTAATGTTGCAAAATACCTACCGTATTAATAGAATAATCTCTAATTTATTATTGTGGTCAAAGGGCGTAAAAACAACGCCTAGTGTGTTATTTCCTAATGAATACCTTGCTAATTTAGTAGATCAAATCACCCACGAACTGAATATTCCTATAGACCGTATTATTTTTCAAGCACTCGATTTTTCACAGGCATCAGTCAGTCAATACAGTCAATATCAAATACAGTTTGACACCGATCACTTGTACCAAATTGTACATAACTTATTGAGCAATGCTTTGCGTTATGCCAAACAAGAAAATGCCAGCATTATGGTTACATTGTACCCTCGCGGTAAACATTTAGGCTTGTGTGTCATTGATGATGGTGAACCTGTTGCTAAATCAATAGCAAGCAATTTATTTGAACCATTTCAAAGTACTGCTAAACACGGCACTGGCTTAGGTCTTTATTTATCACGTGAATACGCAGTGGCAAATCAAGGTGCTTTACAATTGTTTGAAGGGCTACAATTGTTACGCTTACTCCATTGGGAAGGCAATACACAATTATTAGACACGGCTTATACAAAAACATCATGGCATACTATGGCGTACACTAAAGCCTTTGTTTTGAGTATACCTTGGTCGGTTAAATTTTAAAATTTTTGATTTTTTGATTTTTTGATTTTTTGATTTTAGCAATAAAATAATAAATAACAACAAATAACAACAAATAACAACAAAGTAAATCAACAAAGTAAATAATAATAAAGCAGTTAATAAAGCAGTTAATCAATTACTATCATATTATGAATATAGACATTAGCATTAGTACTAATACAATGATTGACTCTGAAGCAGTACTTTTATCTAATCAGATACTGGTTGTTGATGATGAATCTGATTTGTGCTTATTGTACAAAACTGCATTAAAACGAGCAGGGTATGATGTTTATATAGCAGAAGGTGTGCAATCAGCAAAAAAAATTCTAGCACAATGCTCTGACATTGTATGTGTAGTGTCAGATTTTCGTATGAATGATGGAACAGGTTTGGACTTAGTGCGTTACCTTTCTCAAACACATGTAGGACTGCCTATCTGTTTAGTTACCGCTTACAGTAGCCCAGAACAATCTGTGCAAGCTTTAAAAGAAGGGGCATTTGATTATTTAAGTAAACCAGTCAGTGTGGTTGATTTACGCCGTGTTGTGGCTGCAATGGTTGAGCAAAACAAAGTCTATCACACGCATTCGCCCCAAACGTCGCTAGCGTATATTGAGCAACGCTTACCGGGACAGTCTACTGCAATGAAAGCTATACATCAGACTTTGGCACAATTAGCACAAACAGATGCTTGTGTTGTTATTCAAGGTGAACCTGGTACTGGTAAAGAGTTGGCTGCACGGGCTTTACATGCTGCTAGTATTCGTGCAGCACAGCCTTTTATTGTTTTAGACTGTAGCCTTTTACAAGACAGTATGGCTGCCAAACAAGCTTTATTTGGTGAGTATGGTGTGAGGCAAGGCGTGTTTCAGGCTGCTCAAGGGGGTACTTTGTTATTAGATGAAGTGTCTTGTTTACCGATAGATATTCAAATAGCATTGTTAAATGTTCTACAAACTAAGACAATTCCTAAGATAACGCTTGAAGCAATCACTGAAACAAGTAACCAAACACAACGAATTGACGTGCGTGTATTAATTAGCACTACTACAGCCTTAAGTCATTGGGTTGCAATGGGTAAGTTACGACAAGATTTATACTATAGATTAAATATAATGGCTTTGCATATGCCGTCATTACGTGACCGTAGTGGTGATGCCCCATGGCTGGCACAGCGTTGGCTATTAAGCCACACGCAAGGTAAAACAATGTCTTTGTCTATAGGGGCCATTGCGTGGTTACGTTCACACATTTTTTCGGGTAATATCCGTGAGTTAAACAATGTTATTGAACGAGGTGTTACCGTGTGTATGGCACAAGGTGAACAGTGTATTGAAGTAACACACTTAAAGGGTAATGATGAAGTAAATAGGCTACCTCAAATACTAAATGAATCAAACATAGCGAATAATTTTAATAAAAATCAAACGACTAAAATAAATTTTCCGATGGACTTAACCGCACATTTAGGTGCTATTGAACGGCAAATTATTGAGCAAGCTTTGCAATATACACGGTATAACCGCACACAAGCGGCGGTATTATTAGGTATTAATGTAAGACAAATTCGCTATCGTATTGAACAGCTGGGTATTGAATGCTAATATTTTTATTATTTTTATTAAATAATAGTAGTTTTTTAATGAGTATATTATTGTTATTAATATCGTTATTATTAGTATCGTTATTATTTTATTACACCATAAATTATTATGTCTTACACGCCTATTTCTAATTATCGCCCCTCTAAACAGCCAAAAAAATCACCTAAAAAAATTGTACTTATCATCATTGTAGTGGTGGGCGGTTTTTTATATTTTATGATTTCAGGTAAAAATAATAAGTCAGAATTAAATACATCTACAGTTGAACCCATTCAACAGCCAATCCAATCTAATCAATCCAATACTATCTCACAAGATCAGGCCGAACAAGCATCTGCCGAAACCCAATTTAAATGGGGATTACAATACTCTAAAGGCAATGGTATTGCCAAAAATGACCAATTCGCTGCTGCTTGGTGGCGACGTTCAGCAGTAAAAGGCTATGTTAAAGCGCAGGTTAATCTCGCCTGGGCCTACGAAACAGGAGTAGGACTTAAGCAAGATTTTGATTCAGCATTGATGTGGTACCGTAAAGCAGCAGCTCAAAACGATGCTATTGCTCAAAATAAATTAGGTGTTTTTTATGAACAAGGGTTAGGTATTGAAAAAAATACAGTAGCTGCTGTTGAGTGGTACCGTAAGGCTGCCCTACAAGGACTGGCTGATGCTCAAAATAAATTAGGTATTATTTATGCCCAAGGAATAGGCGAAGCCGATATACCGATAGACTCTAATAAACCTTCCGCACCTTATATGAATCAGCAAATGAAAATCCCGAAAGATGAAACAGCAGCATTAGAATGGTTTAAAAAAGCAGCCAATCAAGGTGATATTGATGCACAATACAACTTAGCAATTATGTATGTGAATGGCTTGGGTACAGACAGAAGTGATATGCAAGCCTATTTTTGGACTACTTTATCAGCAGCTAAAGGCAATAAAAATGCTCAAGACTTAAATGACATAATTGCAAATAGACTCACGCCAGAACAAAAAACCCAAGCAAATATGACCGCTCAAGCATGGGTGGCTAATAAATAGTAAATATTGTATTTAATGACTCCATAAATGTTGAATACGCCAATTTTGTTGTAATGCGTGTGCCTTTAACGCTGGGCTAGGATTGCACGCCACAGGGTGGCTGACTGCGGTCATTAAAGGAATATCGTTGATAGAGTCGCTATAAAACCAAGTTTCAGAAAAACTATTGAGTGATAAACCTTGCACGGCTAACCATTGATTCACCCGTATTACTTTACCTTCCTTAAATGAAGGCGTTCCTACCCAGCTGCCTGTATAAGGATTATCAGGCTGATTTCCAACAGTTTCTGGTTCTGTTGCGATAAGGTGGTAAGTGTCTACACCTAAAGCAGCTGCAATGGGTTGCGTTACGAAACGATTGGTTGCTGTAACAATAACAATGGTATGGCCTTGTTGTTTATGGTGTGATAATAACGCCTTAGCTGCTGGCAATAACGCTGGTTCAATAATATCACGCATAAACTGCTGATGCCAATTGGCTAAAGTATGACGCGAATGGGCAGCCAATGGGGCTAATAAAATCGGTAGAGCTATTTCAGCTGTTAATGTTCCTAAATTATAACTGTCCATTAAGCGTTGATTTTCAACTGCAAACTGTACGGCATCAACGGCACCAACTGTGATTAAAAACTGCCCCCAAGCGTAATCGCTGTCTAAAGGCAATAAAGTATGGTCTAAATCAAATAAGGCTAATACTTTGGACATAATAGAATAATAATGTAGTAATAAATTAAAAAATTAAAATAAAGTGGGTGGAATATTTAAAGGTATAACTTCCTGTAGTGCGATAGATTCAGGGTGTAAAGCTACACTAGGCAAATAAATATGTGTATACCACTGCTGGACTAAATGAATATTGACTGTTTTTTTTAGTTTAAGTGCGTAGTGGTTAAGCGTACTAAGGTGGTCTACCAGTACACTTAAATTACGCTCTAGTCGTAATAACAAATAATGTGCAACATCGTCACTTAACTCAAACCCTAAACGTTGTGCTTGGGCTTGTAAAACATAAACGCTATCGCTATCGGTTAAAGGCAATAACTCAAACACTAAGCCCCATGCTAAACGGCTTGATAAATCAGGCAATACTGTATTCATATAGCTAGGCGGTACACGGCTGCTCGCCCAAAAATGTAAATATGGGGTTGATTTTACGTAGTTATATAGATTAAATGCTGCGCGTGCTTGTGCAGTATCTAATTGATCAATATTATCAATAACCACGGCACAAATACGGCTATCATTGAGTGCTAATTCAAATAAACGTGGTGTGCTTGTTTCATTTAAACGCAAAGCCCCCGTTGTATTTTCTAATGCCAGTGCCAATGCCGACTTGCCAACACCAGAACCGCCCCAGCAGACCATACAACGGCTTATATTAAGTGCATCAAGTAATTGCCGTGATTCAGGTGGCATTGTTCGTAACTTAACAACCGTACTAGCCCACTGTTGAACTGCATGTAATACTGCCGCATTGCTTCCAATACGTACATCAGCCAATTGAGGTTGATACGGAATCTCTAAAGACAAAATTGCTTGCATATATTAAATATTAACCTTAAATAATCGTGCTTAAATAAGTGTATTTACCTCACGTTTAAACCATTGTTGTACTAACTGCACCCAATAACTAACGCCAATAGGAATGAGCTGATCATTAAAGTCATAACTTGGATTGTGTAACGTACAAGGACCTAGTCCATGACCTTTTAAGCGGTGTTCAGAGTCTATTTGACCATTACCCATAAATATATAACAACCAGGTTTGTGTAGCAACATAAAGGCAAAATCTTCTGCCCCCATTGTTTGCATCGTGTCCCAAACAACCATTGATTCACCCACCACAGCAGTCGCTACTTGACGACAAAATATTGCTTCAGCAATACTATTGATTAAAGGTGGATAATTTCGTTCAAATTGTATCTCTAAAGCCATACCAAACATTTGGGCGATACCTGAACTGATTTCACGTAAACGCGTCTCAATCATATCCAATACCTCTAAACTAAATGTACGTACAGTGCCTCGTAAAATAGCTTCGTTTGGAATAATGTTATAAGCATCACCCGCATGAATTTGAGTAATACTCAATACAGCAGCATCTGCTGGGCGGGTATTTCTAGATACAATAGTTTGTAAAGCTTGTGCTAAATGAACTGCCGCCATGATTGGATCTAAACTTTCATTGGGCATAGCTGCATGCGCACCTTTACCCGTTAAGGTTAAGGTAAATTCATTGCTACTAGCCATCATCGCACCTGGCTTTAGGGCAATTTGACCCAGTGGTAAGCCTGGCCAATTGTGCAGTCCGAAAACAGCATTCATTGGAAACTGTGTGAATAAACCGTCGTCAATCATGGCTTGCGCACCTGCACCGCCTTCTTCAGCGGGCTGAAAAATAACATAAACTATACCTGAAAAATCAGGGTTTTGTATTAAAGCCTGTGCTGCACCTAATAACATAGCGGTATGGCCATCATGTCCGCAAGCATGCATTTTCCCGGGTATGGTACTTGCGTGTGCAAATTGGTTAGCTTCTTGTAAAGGCAGTGCGTCCATATCTGCACGTAAACCAATCGCTTGCACTGTGTTACTTGAGCATATCTGTTTACCAACAATTGTACCTACTACACCTGTTTTACCAATCCCACGTACAACGGGAATACCCCATTGACTAAGGGTATCAGCCACTAAATTAGCCGTACGGTATTCAGCATAGGATAATTCAGGGTGGGCGTGAATATCCCGCCTAAGTAAAGTCATTTGGGCAGCATTTGCCAGTACAGTCGCGTTAAGATTCATAATAATTTTAGTGTTTACACAGTCATACTAGTATAACAATACTGTTATATTAGTGGAGTAGTGACCATTAGTAAACATAGAATCAGTAAATGCAGCCTAAGTTTTAAATAAATATAAAATGGTATTGCTACTTAAAAATAGTTATTGTGTTTTTTATCTTACGCAAGCTTTATTTTGCTAAGAAAATTTTAGAAATATATACTTTAACCATATTAAAGTAGCAATGCCTATAAAATTAATAATATAAAATTAATAAATATAGTATTAAAGTCAAACCAGTAGCGGTAATATCAAAGTAAAGCAACTACCTTGCCCTATCGTGCTGGTTATACGCAGCTCACCACTATGGCGTAACATAATATGTTTAACAATCGCCAGCCCTAATCCCGTTCCCGTATTGTCTTCATGCAGATCTCGGTGTCTTGAAGTACTAACACGGTAAAACCGTTCAGTTAATCGCGGCAAATGAATAGCGTCAATACCACACCCTGTGTCAGTTACCATAATGTGTAATTGTTGGGCAGAGTCCTCGTTATTTGGCATTATTTGTACAGCCACTTTGACAACACCACCGACGGGTGTGTAACGTACTGCATTGTCAATTAAATTAGACAAAGCACTGTGTAGTTCTTTCGTGCTGCCTGCTACTGCCAGTTTTGAAGCACATGTTTCAAACACAATAGTAATATGCCCTCGAGATATATTGGCTAAAGATTGCGTACTGCGTTGTACTTGTGATAACCATTCACTGACATTGACTGTCTCCGAGTTAATCAAAGCATCGCCTGTATTACTGGCATCAAGCACGGCCAATTGTAATAAATCTTGCGTTAAACTATTCATTCGCTGCGTATGTTGAGCCATGTGACCAATCGCATCTTGTAAAGCAGTAGGTAAAGTATGTACATGGTCTAATAATAATTCGGTATACCCAGTTAATACAGTCAAAGGTGTCCGTAACTCATGCGATACATTGGCGATAAAGTCACGGCGTATTTGCTCAGTACGTGCTAACTTAGTTAAATCTTGTCCTAATAATAAAGTTTGTTGGTCACCAAAAGGCAAGGATTGTATCTCAATTAGACTTTTATTCATATTGACAGTGATAGGCTGATGGGTACGGCTGCTGTCTAATAACGCAATAATGGCTGGCGTACGCAATAAAAATGATAGCTTTTGTCCTGTGTCGCGTTGCGAATCTAAACCAAGTAAATGTTCGGCTGCGTGATTTAACCAAGCAATACAGCCTAATTTATCTAATAATATAAATGCGTTTGGCGAGGCGTGTACCGCTTGCATTAAACGGTTTTGTTGGCTTTTTAGCGTAGCCAATTCTAAACGGTGAGCTTTTATCAAGCGACGTAATAAATAAAAAACGTCTCCCCAAATACCTATAGACGCTGGAATAGGTAACTGTTTTTTTAAAGGTTCAATTAAATGGGAGCGAATAGATGAATCAGCGACTGTATTGAGATACTGATGGCTTTGTAAGGTTAGCAGTAAGCATTTAGTATGTACAATTTGCCAAACAGTTACACTGCCTCCCAAAATGAGTGCTATCCAACAGGCTATTTGCCAGTTCCACGCCCAAGCACTGCATAAAATACTCACTATAAACAGTATTACCCAACCAAGCCCATACAAAAAAGCAGCTTTCATATGACAGCACTCAAAGTGTAGCCAATACCACGTACAGTATAAATATAGGTTTCGCAGCCAACTGCTAATAACGCTTGACGTAAACGTTTAATATGTGCATCAACAGTACGCAAATCAATTTGACTGTCTTTGTCCCACGCTTGACTAAGTAACTGTTCACGGCTATGGACTCGCTTAGGTTGTAACATAAGGCATTGTAATAGTTTAAATTCGGTATGTGATACCGTAATTTTTTTAGCCGTATTGTCAGTCATCACACTGTAACTGGCTAAGTCTGGCTGATAATATACCGTTGCTTGAGCTGGATTTAGGCGTATGACACCCACTACAATTTCAGCCGTATTATTTAGTGGTTGCGAACGACGCAACAAAGCATTCACCCTAGCAACGAGTTCACGAGGTGAAAATGGTTTGGTTAAATAATCATCAGCCCCCGCATCTAAGCCGCTAATTTTATCGTTTTCTTGCGTGCGTGCAGTCAGCATTAAAATAGGTAATTGTCTGAATTGACTATTTTGGCGTAATTTAGTAATTAAGGCAATGCCCGTTGTATTAGGCAACATCCAATCAACAATCATAGCGGCATACACCGAACTAGTTAAAGCCTCTTGAGCTTGTTCAGCATTTTGAGCAATTGTAATTTCATAATTTGCCATACGTAAAGTAGTAGCAATCAGCGCGCCCACTGCAGGTTCATCTTCAACAATTAATATGCATTTAGAGTGATTAAGCATATTGGGGCGCATAATAATGGTTAAGTCGTTTTATTAGTATGGCGAATATCTTCACCTTCAGCAATATAAATCACACTTTCAGCAATATTTTTTGCATGGTCACCCACACGTTCAACGGCTTTAATTAAAAATAGTACATCAACCATAGCAGGGGCTAAGTCGGGTGAAGACTGCAAGCCTGCAACAATTTGAGCAATCAATGCACGGTATGCAGTATCTAATGCGACATCACTAAACAAAACTGCCGTTGCATCACTCACCGACAGGCGGGCTAGCGCGTCCAGCGAAGCACGAGTCATTTGTTGTGCCATAGACAATGCTGCCAATAAACCACGGTGTATAGACTGTGAACCTAATGCTGATGAATGTTTTAAAAGTGTTAAACTAGTCGCAGTACGCGATAATTTTATCGCTTCATCGCCCATACGTTCTAAGTTATTACACACTTTAAGCATAGACAATACAAAGCGTAAATCTTGTGCCGCAGGTTGTCTACGGGCAATTAAATAAGCACTTTCAGCATCAACTTCGCGTTCCATAGCGTTAATGTCATGTTCGGCTTGTTCGCAGGTGTCTATTGTTTGTAAACCATGGGTTAGTGCTTGGGCAGCATTCGCTAATTGTTGCTCTACCGCGCCTCCCATTGTCATAATACGTGCAGCTAACTGGTTTAAATCAGTATCAAACTGGCTTGATAAATGACGTGCATAAGTTGATGTATCGGTAACTGATGCGTCAGTGATAGTCGTAGTCGTAGTCATTGTTTAACCCATTCTTCCTGTAATGTAATCTTCAGTTTGTTTGTGTGTGGGCTTCATAAACATTTGTTGGGTTGCACCAAATTCAATTAAGTCACCTAAGTACATAAATGCCGTGTTATCTGATACCCGTGCTGCTTGTTGCATATTGTGCGTAACAATTAAGATGGTGACTTTATGTTTAAGCGAGTGAATTAACTCTTCAATTAAGCCTGTAGCAATCGGGTCTAACGCTGATGTGGGTTCATCAAATAACAGTAATTCTGGTTTAGTGGCTAAACTTCTAGCAATACATAGACGTTGCTGTTGCCCACCAGACAATGCACTGGCAGGGTCTTGTAAGCGATGACTGACTTCGTTCCAAATAGCGGCATCACGCAAAGCTTGTTCAACAGTATCTTGCAAAACAGTACGGTTTTTTTCGCCTCTGATTTTTAGTCCATAAGCTACATTTTCATAAATAGTTTTTGGAAATGGATTGGGCTTTTGAAACACCATACCAATTCGCATACGCACTTCGATTGGGTCTACGTCAGAATGCAATAAGTTGGTATTGTCGGGATATAGCATAATTTCACCGCCATATTTGCAACCAGGGTACAAGTCGTGCATACGGTTAAAACTTCGTAAAAAAGTACTTTTACCACAACCAGAGGGACCAATTAAAGCGGTTACTTTATTTTCTAATACAGGCAAATGAATATTTTTTAATGCTTGAAATCCGTTGGGATAAAAAAAATTAAAACCTTTTGCTTCTGCCTTGATAGCGGTGGAAGTATTACTGGGTATATTTACAGGCGGTGTAACTACAATATTGGGTAGTACTGACGGTATATTGTGTGCTGTGGAAGACATAATAAATATTGAATTTGATGTGAGTAATATTATGGAACGTTACATTAAGTACTTAATTTAATTATTATTTATTATTTATTATTTATTAATTATTATTTATTATTTATTATTTATTATTTATTATTTATTGTTTATTGTTTATTGTTTATTGTTTATTGTTTATTACTTAATAAGCAAACTATTAATATTAATTAAGTTAATAAGTTAATAAGTTAGTTAGTAAGTAAGTTAATAAATTAATACATTATTTATCAGGCCGTTTTACGTAAACGATAACGAATATAAATAGCAATAGCATTCATAGACAAAGTCATTAATACAAGTACTAAACCTGCAGCAGCAGCATTAATTTGAAACGCTTCCTCTGGACGGCTAGTCCAGTTAAACATTTGAATCGGCATCACCGTAAAAGGAGCAAATAACCAGTCAAATAGACCCGCAACAGGTAAACCAGTTGCTTCAGCCATAAAAGGTACAGGGGGTAAAAATGCGATAAAAGTTAATGCACCAATGGTAATAATAGGGGCTGTTTCACCAATCGCACGGCTCATACCAATAATGACACCCGTCATAATTCCCGGAGTAGCAACAGGCAAAGTATGGTGTAAAGTGGTTTGCCATTTAGTAGCCCCCATACCATAAGCAGCTTCACGTAAAGTAAGGCTAACCGCACGTAAACTTTCACGTGTTGCAACAATTACAATGGGTAAAATTAAAAGAGCTAAAGTTAAACCCGCTGATAAAACGCTTTGACCAAGCTGTAAAGCATTGACTAATAAGCCTAAAGCTAATAAACCATAAACAATTGATGGTACACCTGCTAAGTTAGTGATATTAATTTCAATTAAATCAGTTACCCAATTTTTTCTAGCATACTCCTCAAGATAGATACCCGCAGCAATACCCAAAGGCACGGCAGCTGACCCCGTGACTGTCATTACTAGTAGGCTACCTACCCAAGCCGATAAAATACCTGCTTGTTCAGCCCGTCGCGACGGAAAATGAGTAAAAAATTCACTGTTTAAACGCGGTGCACCAGTCATCACCATGTCAAACAGTAACGCTACTAACGCAGACAAGCAAATGGCTAATGACAATAAACCAATAAAAGCGAATATTATGTCTTTACGCTTACGGGCAATAATGTTTTTTCGCAACAGTGTTAAATTGAGTGTGTGAGTAGCAGACATAAAAAATAATTATAAATATAAAAAATAGTCAGTAGTAAATAAGTAGTAAATAATTAACTAACAAGATACTATTTTAAGCTACAAACAGTATTAACTAAAATAAATGGTAAAAATGCTAAATAAAATGTAGTTTGTGTATTTTGTATAGTTTGTATATTTTAAATAAATTTAAAAAAACCTCTACATAACTATGTAGAGGTTTAAATTTTACTAGGCTTGATACTTTTTAAGCAATATTAAATAATAATTTATTTATATTGATGGTTTGATTTTTCGGCAAAATATATTTTTCCAGCTAAACCCAATAAAATAATTAGCCCACCGGCATATTCAGATTTTCGTTCAGCTAAATTTAATTGTTTTATCCACTCAATATTTAATCTAGCAACACCACCCACAGCGACATCAATCATCATCACACAGGCTATTGCTGCACATACCGCAAATAATATTGATGCAATATGACTAAAAAATAATTGCGTACGTATTTTAACAGCGACATTTTTACGCTTAAATATAAAATAGGTTAATTGTTTTAAAACAGGGTGTTTAGATAAAGAAGTGTAAGTATAAGTAGTTGCGTGTTTCATAATAAAAATATAGTTATTAAAGTTGATTAAATAACTATACGTACTTAATATGAAAAAATGATGAAAAATGATTATCTTGATTATCTTGATTATCTTATTAATTTGATAAAAATCTTACATCAGTACGGCTTTAAGTGATGTTTAAAAAATTATTTAGCGGCTTTAGTAGTGCGACAAGCCGTTGAGCAATACTTAATATCAGCCCAGTTTTTTGCCCACGCTTTACGCCAAGTCATGGGGCGATGGCAAGCAATACATAATTTACTAGCAAGGTAGGCTTTATTTCCTTTGAAGTCTAATTTAGTAGGCATTGTCGTTTACTTTTTAAGTGATTTAATATGTGTGCTACACGACACGATAAACTGCCGTATACCCTTATATAAGGGATAGATAATTGGTGAAGGTATGATTGATAATCCATTTGTTGGCGAGTCCGAAAAGCTTCGCTATCACGCATGCCGTCTTGTTCGTGTGCAATATCATCACCACACAGTATAACTAAATCATAAATAGGCTGTATCAACTGAAGCATACGTTGCGGAATAGCTAAGTTTGGCCATGTCCAGTAATGGTATAACACAGTTGTTAATGGCGTGGTATCACTGATAATATAGGTATGGCTACGGGCAATGGCTAAACGCTCTAAGCGTGATTGACGCAAGGCAATAAAACACATATCAGCCGAAGTAAATAAACCCTGTTTAATCACCCAATATTCACGGGCAAATTCGCTGACTAATACACCGCCTAATGAATCTAACAAGGCTTTTGCTAAGGTAGATTTTCCTGTAGATTCGCCGCCTAATAAAGCGATATGAATGGCCTTATTGGGGGGATATATCATAAAATTTGTGCGGATAAACGTTTACGCCAATTTAAATAACCGACTATTGCCATAACCCAATATAAACTGTAAAAAGCACTGCTGACATAAAACTCGCGCGAAATATACAATGGCACAGACAGTGTATTGACTAGTAACCATATCGGCCAAGTACTTATTTTGCGTTGCATTAACCACCATTGTGCCAACATACTCAATGTTAATATCTGTGAGTCTACCCAAGGATTTATTGCATCAGTAAACCGCTGTAATCCAAAAGCATACAAAATACCTAAATTTATTGCAGTGAATGTTGCTAACAACATAAATTTAATAGGTATAGTTTGAATCGGTTCGGCGGGTTTATTAAGTTGGCTTGACCAGCTCCACCAGCCCCATACACTAGTAGCAATAAAAAACAATTGCAAAGCTGCTTCAGCATACAATTTTGCATGCATAAAAAAATACGTAAATAGTAAACAACTAATAATTCCAAAAAACCACGTGAGTACATGGTTTCGTGCTGCCAATATCACACAAACTAACGAAGTTAAATTGCACGCCCACTCTAAATAACTGGTATTTTGAAGTATATCTATAAATAGAGAACGCATAAAAAAATTAATTTTAAAAGAAATCTATTATAAATATAAACACTGCTTAGAATCAGAATTTTTAAGATTAAAGGATAAAAAGTACAAAAAACCTTAGCGTTTAGGCACAGTTACTGTGGTTGATACATCAGTTTTATTGTCAGACGCATCGGTTACGGTATAGTTAATTTTATATTGTTTAGCGACATTGGTATCAGCTGCAAACGTGATGACACTTGGATAAGCCCCGGTAACAGGGTTATTTGGCGTATTTACAGTGTAAGCCCCCGCATTAAACGGCGATGTATTTTTCGTTCCCGTTGTCATATCTTGTGCTGACTTAAATATAATTTCAGGCAGTGGGTCGTAATTGTCTTTGGCCGTTACCTTTACATTAACGTTATAAAATCCAATTTTAGTCGGATGTTTTACAACTGTTGAAGTTAAACTACCTGTCGGGGCGGTGGTGTCGCCTTTGGTGAGTTTGATAACTTTAGAATCTAATGAACCAATAGTATCAATTGACGCAAATGTTGAAAAAATTGTGGGATATCGATTTAAAGTAGTTGCACTGAAACCGATTTTTTTAGTGCGTGGTTGAACTGCATCTACATCAGTTAGATTATTGGTTGTATACCAGTGAAAACTATTTTTATAGCTCTCTGATAAATGAATATTTTCGCCAAACCTAATTATTAGGGTTATTAAAAATAATTTTAGAAAAATCACCGCTTGGAGTAATAATAGCGGGTTCATCATCAGCAATAGATGCTTCACCAACTATGAATCCGTAGACGACTTTATCAGATGAGTTAATAATATCTAAATCATATTTAATTTGTTTATTGCCTTTGATATTTTTAATGTGTTTCGCATAAACATTAATAGTATAGTCAGTAGAAAGTACTCTTTGTTTTTGTGCGTTTACTACAGGTAAAGTACATAATAAACCGATAGAAAATATTGTTTTATTGATATTCATAATGTATCCTTATTGAAAATGTACAAAATCATCATTTCTGCTTTTAAAAGGTCTATTTAAAGAGCATTGTGTAGCTAGTTTATCTATTTTTGAATCTGATATATTAGACCATGAGGCATCAAATGCTAGACCATCTTCATGCAAACTTCTTTCTTTAGCCACTCTACTTTTTATTCCATGTCCTTTAGGACCAGGACCATATTCAAGCTCAATCTTTTCTCTAATTGATTTACAAGCAGGATTTCTTTTATTTGTTCCAGAGTTTATCTCTAATTTTGGTAATGTTCAAATAGCACTGATACAAGAAATTCAATAATTAAGAAGTAATTAGTAAAATCACTAAGACAACACACCAACATAAATATTGTAAAAGTTACAATTTAACATTACCATTAAAGTAATTAAATACGGTAATGTTCAAATAGCACTGATACAAGAAATTTAATAATTAAGAAGTAATTAGTAAAATCACTAAGACAACACACCAACATAAATATTGTAAAAGTTACAATTTAACATTACCATTAAAGTAATTAAATACTTATGATTTACGCAAAGCGCAGTACACTAAGCCCACACTAATCGCTTGAAACAAAGCTGCACATAAATAAACTGTACCAAACCGTGGGTCATTGGCTGGAAAATGGTTAGTGGCTGCCAAAATGGGGGTTGCAATCAAAGGGGCAAGTACTCCCATTAATGCACCTAAACCCGTAAACATACCCATTAAATTGCCTTGTTCATTGCCGCCTATAGTTTTAGATACCAATCCCATTAAGGCAGGCATCGCAGCACTGGCTAAAAATGCGGCAATAATCGCAATATATATTTGTGTGCCATTAACGGCAAAAGCAAAGCCTATAAACTCAAGCATTGCAATAATCATCGCAATAATCGCTAAACGCTTTTCACCCAATCGTTTAATCAACCGTCCTAATAAACCGCCTTGTATCGCGGCATAAATCAGTCCAACAACACACAAGGCAATGCCATTGTCTTTTGCACCCCAACCATACCGTTGCGTAGTAAACAATGCAAAGGTCGTGTGCATCATAAACTGTGCTAAATTCGTTAAACAAACCGCAGCTACCAATGCAGGTACTGAAATACCATAAGTGGTACGTGGGATATGAATCAATTTAATTAAGGATTTAAATGGGTTACTTTTAGCTATCAACTCACGGCGGGTATAAGCTGTTCGTTTTTCTTTAGGGAGTGATTCTGGCAAAATAAAATAGCCGTAGGTCACATTAATAAAAGCAATAAAAGTGGCTACATAAAAAGGCAATCGTATATTAATATCACCTAAAAAACCGCCTATAACAGGACCAATAATAAAGCCTAAACCAAACATCGCACCAATCATACCCATACCTTGTGTACGTTTTTCTACGGTTGTTACATCAGCAACATAGGCACTGGCAACGGTAAACCCAGCCCCTGTAATGCCTCCAATGACGCGGGCAATAAGCATTATAGGTAAACTATTAGCAAAGGCTATCAATAAAAAGTCTAGTCCCCAGCCTACTTGTGAGATAAGTAATACCGAGCGACGGCCATAACGGTCTGATAAAGCCCCTAAAAAAGGAGCAGCTATAAACTGTGCAAAGCCGTATGATGCCATAAGCACACCATACCAAATCGTTTGCTTGGATAAGCTATTGGGCAACCCATTCGTAAATTCTTGGATTAAACTGGGTAAAACAGGAATAATTAAACCAAAACCAATGACATCAAGTAATACACAAATCAAAACAAAACGCAGTGCTGCTGGTTTAGCTGTTATTGATGGTTCATTTGAGAGGTTTGATTTTAAAAAAGTGGGCAGTTTAAACATAAAGTAAGCATAATAAGGTGGGCATAATAAAGTATGCAAATATAAAAATATTGCTTGTAAAAGTCAAAGTATAAGGGTGACTGTATGATTACACTAAAAATATATTAAAACTACTTAAAAATATTTAAGAATCTAATTATTTAAGTATTAATTTAAGTATTAATTTAAGTATTAATTAATCTCAATATAATTTACTTATTTACTTACTTATTTGCTTACTTATTTACTTAACCTGTTAATTATTCGTCATTATTGGAGTAATCATGAAAACATATACTCAAAATCAATTTAAAGCACTTTACTACCTTCGTTATTGTGCGATAGCTATAGTGTGTTTTATATTGCTTCAAGCCTGCGGTGGCAGCAGTGGTGGCACTACAGATATGCCCCCAGTAATTAATCGCCCTATTAATACGCCTATCAACCCACCCAAAGCCAGTTTAACTGTTGATTGTTCTGGGGCTGCTTGTGGTGCAGTTAGTCCTATTCAATACAGTGGTAATGGCGTAGGCTTATGGCAGTACAACAATACCAGCACACAAGATGCTCTGATTGATATAGATATTTTAGGTGTCACTCCAAAAAATCAAGTAACGCTTGCTTTTACTAATGGTGAACGAGATACTGCGTTTAGCGTACCAAGTATAGGCAACAATGTATCTGCCGAGTTTAGAAAAAACACTTATTTATTGGCAAATTTTAAACCAGAACCATCAAACAAGCTAAGTCATTTGGACGCAGAAAAACATAACCATGACATTGCACACGGCTTTATGATGGCCCGTAATCAAGCTTCAAAAAAACATTTAATCGAAAAAACACCGCTTGAAAAAA
The DNA here is from genome assembly GCA_041170585.1 of Pseudomonadota bacterium. GTDB lineage: Bacteria > Pseudomonadota > Gammaproteobacteria > Burkholderiales > Burkholderiaceae_C > JBDLSY01. Next base: position 29,173 of record JBEDNN010000024.1, read on the forward strand.
TACAAACGACGGTACAAGCAGAAACAAATCTTGCGGCACAACCGCTTCGTGCTGCACCTGCGGTTAATACACAACGTATATGGTCAGATAGTTATCCCCAAGTACCCGTCAATCATATAACAACCAACAAGCACATATGCACTTTGCCTAGTGGGCGTAATGTAGTGTTTTGGCAAGGCAACAATACCGTCAATTTAACACCCACTATTTTGCAATACTTTATAGACAATACTTGTGGTGCGTCTGGTACTTTTGCGCACTTAAATAATTTATTAAGAGATTTTTGGGGGGTAAATAATTTGTATAGCAATATAATTACCGAGACTGTAAATACTAAGCAAGATGTTAATATTGTGTTTTTAAATCCTGTGGTTGCTGCTGATTGGGCAGGTTACTTTGACAGTAAAAATAATTTTTTATTAAGTTCAGAGCCAAACAGTAATCAAGCCTTGGTCTTTTTTATTAATGTTTCTTCAATTAATAATCAACAGTCTGATTTTTACTTGTCTACTTTGGTTCATGAAGCAACGCATTTAATTGCTTTTTATCAAAATACCGTCGCTAGAAATAAAAATTGGAGTGCCGCTTGGTTAGATGAAACACTGGCTATGATGAGCGAAGATATTGTGGTGTCTGCGGTAGTAGATTACAATAAGATGGCAGACATGCGTTTGCCTGACTATTTGAAATCAGGTGGAAATATTAGCTTAGACAATTGGTTGAATGCCTCTGCTTCAAGTCACTATGATATGGGAGCTACTCTAGGGGCGTTTTTAAATCGACGCTATGGCTTAAATATCTATCAACAGCTGCTGACCGAGTGTACTACACCCACTTTAAAAGACGATGAATACGCTTGTTTAAATAGTATTATTGTAAAAAATGGCGGTCTGGGATTGGCTGATGAACTGGGAAAAATGGGTGCGTCAGTTTTTTCTAAAGCCTCGCCATCAACTAACCTAATTGGGTATGGCTTTCCTAGAGTGAATGCCAGTAGCTATACTTTACAAGCGATTGACTTGTCTAACAAGTTTTTATCAAAACCCGCTGATGTGTTTAGCTACCGTTCAATGTCGCAAACTTATTTAAACGACAGTGTACCTACAGGGGCTACGCGTTATATACGTCAATCTGTGCGAGTGCCAGCGCGTACACGTTTACAACTAGTTATTAAATAATTGGTAATAATTATAGGTATAAATATCACCATGAATATCACTATAAATATATTAATAAAATGATTACACCTTTAGATATTTTAGATATAACAGATTTTGATTATGTATTGCCACCAGAGTTGGTGGCACAAACACCTTCAAATAAGCGAACGGGCAGCTACTTATTAGATGCTAGAAATACATTTTTTGATTTACGCTTTAGTGATATAGGGCAGCTATTACGTCCTAACGATATATTAATTTTTAATAATACTAAAGTCATTCCCGCACGCTTATATGGCCATAAACTAACTGGTGGACGCTTTGAATGCTTAATTGAACGTATTACCAATGAATACACCGCTTGGGTACATGCTAAAGCCAGTAAAATGCCTGCTATAGGCAGTGTCATTACCATAGGTGGTGAAGCAGTTTATGTACTTGAACGCGATAAAAATAATGGTGGTTTATTGCATTTAAAATTTACCACGCCTGTTTTAGCCGTCGCACAAGCCCATGGTAAATTGCCTTTACCGCCCTACATCACACATAGCCCTAATGCTCAAGATGAAGCACGTTATCAAACTGTTTATGCTAAATATGACGGGGCTGCTGCTGCACCCACAGCAGGTTTACATTTTGATGAAGCACTTCTAACAGTCTTAGCAAATCAAGGCATTGCTCAAGCGTTTGTGACTTTACATGTAGGTGCAGGTACTTTTTTGCCTATACGTAATAACGATATTGAAAACCATGTGATGCACAGCGAATGGTTTACTGTGCCGCAAGCAACAGTTGATGCCATTAATACGGCAAAAGCACACAATGGGCGAATTATCTGTGTAGGCACAACCAGTTTACGGGCGTTAGAAAGTGCAGCTAACTTTAATGGGGGTTGTTTGGTGTCTTGTTCAGGCGATACCCGTTTATTTATTAAACCGGGTTATCGATTCGCCGTAGCCGATGGTTTAGTAACTAACTTTCATTTACCGCAATCAACCTTAATGATGTTAGTGAGTGCCTTTTCAGGCACTGCACATATTCAAGCGGCTTATGCACATGCGATTGAAAAAAAATACCGTTTTTTTAGTTATGGTGATGCGATGTTTTTAGAAAAAAGACTTAATTTATAATGCTTATTGAAGCATAAGTTGTAGTGTTTGCTCGTTGCATAGTAGAAAAATTTATTTATTTAAATAATATCAATAAACAATACAAACAATACAAACAATACAAACAATATAAACAATATAAATTATATAAACAATATAAATTATATAAACAATACAAGCAATATAAACAACAGGAATTGTAATGAATAATACGGTAGGCAAATCAAATTTAGCAACAGGCACTTTAAGCTCGGCTGAATCAATTATTATGGGTATTGCAGGCACTGCCCCAGCCTTTAGTGTGGCAGTTACCACGGCGACGATTGTGGCTGCGGTCGGTGAGTTGGCTATAGGCAGTATTTTGTACTGTGGTCTGATTATGTTTGGTATTATGTTATCTTTTACACATTTAAACGATCGCAGTCCTAGTGCTGGAGCTTCGTATACTTGGGTCGGACAAACTTTTGGCCGTAGCTGGGGGTTTTTTGTAGGCTGGGGAATGTTAGTCGCTTCAGTCCTCTTTATGGTTTCGGCCACGATTCCTGCAGCTACATCAACATTATTAGTTTTATACAATATACAGGATTTGTTGGGTGTAAATATTCCTAAATATTGGATAGATGATACACGTTGGGTCGCTTTAATTGCAGCCTGTTGGTTAGCTTTAATTACAGCTATTGTATGTAAGGGTATTAAATATTCGAGTTATGTACAAATTGTTTTTACGATTATAGAAACGGTAATTGTCGTTGCATTAATTGTGGCTGGTATTGTTCAATATTGGCATATGCCAGCACATATACCCAGTTGGGATTGGTTATCACCCGCATCATTTACCCCGCAAACTTTTGCAATGGGGGCTTTAACGGCAATGTTTTTTTACTGGGGTTGGGACGTTACTTTAAATTTAAGTGAAGAAAGCAAACGGGCTGAAGGTATGCAAGTTTCAGCTGCAAATGTGGGTGCATTTTGGGCAATGATTAACTTAATTTTATTTTTTATCATAATGATGACAGTCGTATTGATTGTACTAACTGATGAAGAAATTGCTGCATCAAATACCAATGTTTTATATGCTGTTGCGGAAAAGTTATTTCCAAAACCGTGGAGTCATTTGGCCGTCTTGTCCACCATATTGAGTACGATTGGTACGATAGAAACACAAATATTACAATTTTCACGGGGTTTATTTGCTATGTCGCGTGACTACGCATTACACCCGAGATACGCCGTAATTCACCCTAAATGGCAAACACCTTGGATAGCAACACTGATTATTGGCGGCTTAGGTATCATTTTGTTGGCAGCATCCTCTACTATGACATCAATCAAAACAATTTTAGACCGTTCTATATTAACCATTGGGTTTCATATTTGTTTTTATATGGGCTTGACGGGTTTAGCATGTGCTTGGAGTTACCGAAAAATTTTAACAACAGGGAGTATAAAAAATAAGATATCACAAGTAATATGGCCGTTATTTTCTGCGGTATTAATGTTATTTTTAGGCGGTTACTTTTTACCCACTTTTGACACACTAAGCCTTGTGATAGCCATCGGTAGCTTAAGTATCGGTATTGTTCCTTGGTGGTTTGCACTGCAACGCAACCGTATAAAAATAATTAAATAAATATTTACTAAACTAGGTTATCAATTTTCCATAGTAAAAAATCTCACACTTGATTTAAAAGTGTGAGATTTTTACATCAGACTATTAAAACTTTAGGCATTGCTACTTTAATATGGTTAAAGTATATATTTCTAAAATTTTCTTAGCAAAATAAAGCTTGTGTAAGATAAAAAACACAATAACTATTTTTAAGTAGCAATACCAAACGTTAATATTAGTCTATTAACGTATATCCTCGAAAAGTTTAGTACTGCATACCATGCCACTCGTCGAACAAGTACTTGGTTTTGATTTAGTTATTTTTATTTTGTTGAGTTTTGTCGTATCATATTTAAATACCCTGTATTCTGCTGCTGCATAGGCTACACCAGTAGTCATGCTAATCATGAAAGTAGCTGCTAAAATAGTAGAGATTATCTTTTTCATGTGTAACTCCTAAAAATTAAATTAGGTATTGCTACTTAAAAATAGTTATTGTATTTTTTATCTAAAATAAGCCTTATTTTTGCTAAGAAAATATTATAAATATACGAATTAACCATATTAAAGTAGCGGTAATGTTAAATTTTAACTTTTACAATATTTATATTGGTGTATTGTCTTAGTGATTTTACTAATTACTTCTTAATTATTAAATTTCTTGTAT